>DASTDZ010000020.1:0-19039 GCA_035710105.1 Sphingomicrobium sp.
TGCACGCTGGTGACCGGATAGGCGCAATAGTCGGCCGCGTAGAAGCCGCTCGGCCGATGGTTGCCGGAAAGGCCGATGCCGCCGAACGGGGCGTCGGACGGGGCGCCGTTGGTCGGCCGGTTCCAGTTGATCACGCCTGCGCGCACCTGACCCCAGAATTTCTCGAACATCTCCGGGCCTCCGCCGACCAGGCTGGCGGCGAGGCCGAAGCGCGTGGCGTTGGCGGCCGCGATCGCGGCGTCGAAATCCTTGACCCGGATCACCTGCAGCACGGGGCCGAAAATCTCCTCGTCGGGGACGTCCCTCGCGTCGGTGACATCAATCAGCGCGGGGGTAAGATAGGGCCGATCGTCGTAAGGCCGGTCGAGCCGGCGGATCGGCTTACCGCCCTTCATCATCAGCCCCACCCACTGCTCCTGCAGGTGATGGGCGGTGTCATTGTCGATCACCGGGCCCATGAAGGGCTGCGGGTCGGCGAACGGATCGTCGACGATGATCCGGTCGATCATGCCGGCGATCGCCTCGATCAGCGGCTTTTCCTTGCCGTCCTCGACGATCAAGCGCCGCGCGGCGGTGCAGCGCTGGCCGGCGCTCAGGTAAGCGGACTGGATGGCGATCGCGGCCGCCGCCTCCACGTCCTTCGGGTGCCAGACGACCAGGGGGTTGTTGCCGCCAAGCTCGAGCGCGAGGATCTTTTGCGGCGTATCGGCAAACTGCCGGTGGAGCGCGGCCCCCGCGCGCACCGAGCCCGTGAACAGAAGCCCGTCGATCCCGGGCTGGGAGGCGAGCGCCCGGCCCTCGTCCGGCCCGCCGATCAGCAGCCGCATCAGCCCCTCGGGGATCTTTGCCTCGTGATAGCATTGCACGAGGAACTCGCCCGTCGCGGGAGTCTTTTCGGACGGCTTGAAGACCACCGCATTGCCCGCGATCAAAGCCGGGACGATGTGGCCGTTCGGCAAATGCGCGGGGAAATTATAGGGCCCGAGGACGGCCAGCACGCCGTGCGGCTTGTGGCGGACCTGGACCTTGTTGCCCATCGCCGCCTCGATGGTCCGCTTGGGCGTGCGCTCGGCATAGGCGGCGATCGAAATCTCGACCTTGTTGATGACCGAGGCGACCTCCGTCTCCGCTTCCCACAAGGGCTTGCCGGTCTCCCGCGCGATGAGCCCGGCGAAATCGGCCTGCTTCTTGCGCACGACATTGGCGAAGCGGCGAAGCGCTTCCATCCGGTAGGCGGGCGAATGGCCGGCCCAGTCGGGGAAGGCGGCGCGGGCGGCGGCGACCTCGGCCGCCGCGTCACCGGGCTTGCCCGACCACAATTTGGCGCCGGTCGCCGGTTCGATGGAGACGATTGAGCTGGACACGGGCCGCGCTCCACCACGCGGCGGTTGCGGGGTCAAGGTGCGTCCGGCGCGTCCTCCAGCATTGCTTCGCCCATCCGCCTGATCGCGGCGATCTTGGCTTCGAACGGGGCCCAATCATCCCGCTCCGCGATGGCGCTCCAGATCGCCTCGACCTCCTCGATGTGCATCGCGCAGGGTTCAGGATCGGACCAATAGGGATGCGTTTGCGCGTGCTCTCGACCGTCAAGCAGGGCCGCGAGGGCGCGGAACGCCTCCTGCGGATAAGCTTCCTCACCGGGGTCGCGGCCGCCGTGCCAGTCGAAGAAGACCCGGTCGATTGTCGCCTCCCGGGCTTCGAGCGCGCGGGCCAGCGCCGAAGCGAGCTCGGCATCGGCCTGTCCGCCGCGCCGCTCGACCCCGAGCCTCCAGAGCAGCTTGTCGACGATCGCCGCCTCGAACCTTTCGCCCCAGCGGCTCAATTCGTCCGAAAGCGGCGGCGCTTCGGTCACCAGCGACAGGCAGCCGGCAAGTTGCGCCAGGTCCCACTGGATCGCTTCCGGCTGGCGGCCGAAGGAATACAGGCCGTAATGGTCGAAATAGGCGGCGGTGAAATCGCCGTCCCAATAAGGCGTGAAGCGCCATGGGCCATAGTCGAAGCTCTCGCCCGTAACATTGATATTGTCGCTGTTGAGCACGCCGTGGACGAAGCCCGCGGCCATGTAGGAGGCGGCGAGGCCCGCGGTCGCTTCGCTGACCAGCGCGAACAGGCGCTGCGCATTGTCGCTGTCGTCGGCTTGGACCCTCTCGGCGTAGAGATGCTCGAGGCAATAGCGAACGAGTCGGTTGATCGAATCCGGATCACGGAAGAAGGCATGGCGCTGAAAGGTCCCGATGCGGATGTGGCTGTGGCTGAGCCGGGTCAGGACTGACGAGCGGGTCGGCGACGGCTCATCGCCGCGGGTCAGCTCCTCGCCGGTCTCGAACAGGGCAAAGCTCTTCGAGGTATTGACCCCGAGCGCTTCCAGCATTTCGGTCGCGAATACCTCGCGGACCCCGCCCTTCAATGTCAGCCGGCCATCGGCTCCGCGGCTGTAGGGGGTCTGGCCCGATCCCTTGGTGCCAAGATCGAGCAGCCGTCCCCGATCATCTCTAAGCTGGGCGAGGGTAAAGCCGCGCCCGTCGCCGATGTCCGGGTTGTAAACGCGGAACTGATGGCCGTGGTAGCGCAGCGCCAGCGGCTTTTCGAAATTGCCCGGCAGCGGCTCGAATCGGCAGAAATGCGCCGCCCATTCCGCCTCCGTCAGCTCGCCGAGCCCGACCGTCGCCGCCGCCCGCCGGTTGAGGAAACGCGGCCTGCACTCCGGGAATTTCGCCGACTCGACGGCATCGAAGAATGCTTCGCCGAGCTCGACGAGTTTCACGTCCGGCCAGTAGGATTGCGCGAGCGGCATTCGCCCGCGATAGGGGAGCGACCTGGGTGGGGGAAGCTGGATGAAGAGCTGGAGCGACCGGTACTGGACGAGCCGCGACGGGCTGAAGCTGCACTATCGCGACTATGCGGGCCCCGACGGTCGGCCGCCGGTGCTCTGCCTCCACGGCCTCACCCGCAACGCGCGCGATTACGAAAGGCTTGCCGAGCGGCTGGCGGGCGACTGGCGCGTGATCGCGATCGATTTTCGCGGCCGTGGCCTGAGCGAGCACGACCCGGTTTCCGCGCGCTACCAGCCGCCGACCTATGCCGCCGACGTCCTGCAGTTGCTCGACGAGATTGGGATCGACCAGGCGGTGTTCGTCGGCACGTCGCTTGGCGGGCTGGTGACGATGATCATCGCCGGCTTCGCTCCGCAGCGGATAGCCGGCGCGGTGCTCAACGACGTCGGGCCGGAGCTCGACAAGGCCGGGCTCGAGAGGATCAGCGGCTATGTCGGCAAGCCGCTCCTGTTTCGCGATTGGGACGATGCTGCCGAAAAGCTGGCAGCCAAATATCGCGAAATGCATCCCGCCTACGGCCACGCCGACTGGCTGCGCTATGCGAAACGCGTGTGCCGAGAAACCGGTCGCGGGGTCGAGTTCGACTATGACATGGCGATCGCGAAGCCGTTCAAGGCGATGGACGACAAGACGGCCGCCGCCGGCAATGCCTGGCCGCTTCTCCACGCGCTCTCCGGACGGCCGGTGCTGATCCTTCGCGGGGAGCACAGCGACCTGCTGACGCCCGAAATCGCCGAGCGGATGCGAGACGCCGTGCCGGGCGCCGAGCTCGTTACCGTCCCGAACGTCGGCCACGCGCCCGATTTTGACGAGCCGGAATCTGTAGCCGCGGTCGATCGCCTGTTGGCGAGAGTGCTCGAAGCCTAGGCCGTAATCCGCTTCAGCTTGTCGAGCGCGGCTCCGTCCTGCTCGTCCGTGGCAATGGTCGCGACGAAGCGGCCGTCGGGCCCGAACAGAAGCACGGTGGAGGTATGATCGACCATGTAATGGCCGCTTCCGTCATCCACCTTGCGTGAGAAGATGCCGTACTGCTTCTTGACCTGCTCGATCTGGGCAGGCGAACCAGTGAGGCCGATCACCGGACCGCCGAACGCCTGCTCGTATGCACCGACCTGTTCCGGCCCGTCGCGCTCGGGATCGACGCTCACGAAGACGATGTTGAAGGCGCCGTCGCCGCGGCCGAGCTCCTTGCGGAGCCGAACCAGCCGCTGCAGCGCCGTCGGGCAGACATCAGGGCAATGGGTGAAGCCAAAGAAGATGGCATAGGGCTTGCCAGCGAGCCGGCTGCTGGGGAACGGTTGGCCGTTCGAGCCGACAAGCGTGAACGGCCCGCCGATTCCGGCCGTCGCGACCTCGGCCTGCGGCGCGTTTCGCGCAGCCGGCCGAAGCTGCAAATAGGCCAGGCCGGCGAGCGCGAGCGCGACGAGCAGCCAAAGCATGATCCTTACCTGTCTCATCATCCGTTCCGTTCCACGGGCTGGCATCAAAGCATTGGCTGGCCCACCGCCACCATCGCTCGAAGAATGCGTGGAATTGCGGCCAGTCCCTAGCGCCCAAGCAAGTCGCGTCAATTCCCTGCGACGTGGTCATTTCCAGGAGAAATATCGCATTGTGGGCGGATATTGGAGGCGTTGCGCTGGTCCAACGGCTCGCAAAACCAGGCGGGCGGGGGACAGGCCCCGGGAGATTTGCGCCGCCGCGCTCGCCGTTTCGCCGAAAAGGGATTCGCGGCGCCCAAGCTGGACGTGGCGAGCCGCGCGCTGGCACCGAGCGCGCCCAATCCAGAGGCGAGGTTCTCTTTGCCTCCGAACTCCAGTCCATCGTCACGAGTTCTGGCAGAAATAGGTTTCAGGCCAGGCTAGCTCGAACCGCGTCTGTTCTTGCGCCAGATTGCCATCAGAATAAGCAGGAAGGCCGCCAGCCGAAGCAGATACAGCGAACCTCGCTCTTCTGTCGGAATATCGGCGAGCGCAAGTACTGTCTGACCTAGTCCCAGCAGCAAAAAGGCGACGGCGAACGCAAGGAACAGCTCGTCGAGGGTGCGCTTCCAATAGTTCAGGAAGAAGAGCGCGCAGACCCCGAAGCCAAGGGCTACGGCTCCAGCGAGGAAGTCATAAAGCATCATCTGCCCATGTCCTCTTCCGCACCCCAAACGAAGCCCCAGATCAGCGACAGGACTGCTGCCAGCGCCAGCAACAGGCGCAAGAGCTTCAGGTCTAATGCCGGCAGGACCAGCAAGTCGAATACGAGCACGAGGTTGTTCGCCGCCAGAAAGCCAAAGCAGATGCTGCTCCAGAGCAACAGGCGGGCCTTGCTCTGGATGTAGCTGCGACCAAGCAGCCAGGCGCATGCAGCGCTCGTCAGGAAGCACAGGATGTAAACCACCGCCGGAAATGCCTCGCCCATCGTCAGTCCTTTCGCAGCCTGAATGCATCGGCAAAGGCGGCAGCACCACCTGCTGTTCCCAGGACGATTGCGCGACGCACAGCGTCGGGACGGGTCGCGTAAAGCCTTTCGACGGCGTCAATCTGGCGAGCAACTTCGTCATTGACTGGCATGTAGCGAGCGCCCGCCTCATCGAGCGCGACCAGACCGGCAGCAACCAGCTCATCCAGGGCGCGATTGACGACCAGGTCGCTCGCCCGAAGCGCGAGAACCAACTCCGCGCTCGAATGCGGTCTCGGGTCACGTTTCAGGAGGAGTAGCAGCTCTAGCGCCCAGACAGACCGGAAGCTGGAGCCGACAAGCCGAAGCAGATCGTCCTTCGGGGCCGTCACCAGCCCGTGTTCACCCAATCTGAATGCATGGTGGCGTTCCCTAGCGAGCGGAGTCGCCGCCTGGCAACAGGCTGAAAAAGAATCGCCGCGCCAGATTAAATTTTTAGGAAGCGGAAACGAAATCCTCTGGTAAATGAGGGGAAACGGCGGCCGGGGGGCCGCCTTTGGTCAACCGGGCGGGGGAGAGTCGCACGGAGACTTAAGTGAATATCCAAGCCCCGCGAGACTTCATCGATCGTCGCCAGCTCGTCAGTGCGCTCCGCGCGCTTCGCCGCGGCGATTTCAGCGTTCGCTTGCCCGAAGAGATCGACGGTGTCGACGGCGAGATCGCCAGCCTCTTCAATGAGGTGGTGTCTCTCAACGAAGAGATGACGCAGGAGTTTGAGCGTCTCTCCAAAGTGGTCGGCAAGGAGGGCAAGATCACCCAGCGCGGCCGCGTGAAGACCGCCCGCGGCGGCTGGGAGACGGCCATCCGGTCAGTCAACGAGCTGATCGAGGACATGGTCCAGCCGACCGCTGAAGTGGCCCGCGTCATTGGTGCTGTCGCCAAGGGCGATCTGTCTCAATCCATGACCGTCGAAATCGATGGCCGACCGCTGCGCGGGGAGTTCCTGCGCATCGGCAAGGTCGTCAACACGATGGTGGAACAGCTCGCCTCATTCGCTTCAGAGGTTACCCGGGTCGCACGTGAAGTGGGCACCGAAGGCAAGCTGGGCGGTCAGGCCAGGGTGAAAGGTGTGGCGGGCACCTGGAAGGACCTGACCGACAACGTCAATGCGATGGCTACCAACCTCACCGGTCAGGTCCGCAACATCGCCGAGGTGACGACAGCCGTCGCAACGGGTGATCTGTCGAAGAAGATTACGGTGGAGGTGCGGGGCGAGATCCTCGAATTGAAGAACACCATCAACACGATGGTCGATCAGCTCAACGCCTTCGCCAGCGAAGTGACCCGCGTCGCCCGTGAGGTCGGTACCGAAGGCAAGCTCGGCGGCCAGGCACGGGTCGAGGGCGTCGGCGGGACGTGGAAGGACCTCACCGACAACGTCAACCTGATGGCCGAGAATCTGACTGGCCAGGTTCGAAACATCGCCGAGGTGACCACCGCGGTGGCGCGGGGCGACCTGTCGAAGAAGATCACAGTCGACGTCAAAGGGGAGATTCTCGAACTCAAGAACACCATCAACACGATGGTCGATCAGCTCAACGGATTTGCCAGCGAGGTGACCCGCGTTGCTCGCGAGGTCGGAACGGAGGGCAAGCTCGGTGGCCAGGCGCAAGTTCCAGGCGTTGCTGGCACTTGGAAAGACCTCACCGACAACGTCAACCTGATGGCCGCCAACCTGACTGGCCAGGTGCGCAACATCGCCGAGGTGACAACAGCGGTTGCTCGCGGCGACCTGTCGAAGAAGATCACGGTCGACGTTCGCGGCGAGATCCTCGAGCTCAAGGACACCATCAACACGATGGTCGATCAGCTGAACTCCTTTGCCAGCGAGGTGACCCGTGTCGCCCGCGAAGTGGGATCCGAAGGAAAGCTTGGAGGCCAGGCGCAGGTCGAAGGCGTCGCCGGGACCTGGGCAGACCTTACCGATTCGGTCAACCAGATGGCCGGCAACCTTACCGCGCAGGTCCGCAACATCGCTGAGGTGACGACCGCCGTGGCGAAGGGCGACCTCTCCAAGAAGATCACGGTGCAGGTGCGCGGCGAGATCCTGGAACTGAAGAACACCATCAACACCATGGTTGATCAGCTCAACTCCTTTGCCAGCGAGGTCACGCGAGTCGCCCGCGAAGTCGGCTCGGAAGGAAAGCTCGGCGGCCAGGCCCAGGTCGAAGGCGTCGCTGGCACGTGGGCCGACCTCACTGATTCGGTCAATCTGATGGCCGGCAACCTGACCGGCCAGGTGCGCAACATCGCCGAGGTCACAACGGCTGTTGCCAGGGGCGATTTGTCGAAAAAGATCACCGTCGACGTCAAAGGCGAGATCCTCGAGCTGAAAAACACCATCAACACGATGGTCGACCAGCTCAACGCCTTCGCCTCAGAGGTGACCCGCGTCGCCCGCGAGGTGGGTTCGGAAGGCAAACTGGGCGGTCAGGCACAGGTCGAGGGAGTCGGCGGCACCTGGAAAGACCTGACCGACAACGTGAACGCCATGGCCGCAAACCTCACCGGCCAGGTGCGCAACATCGCTGAGGTCACGACCGCCGTGGCCTCCGGCGATCTGTCGAAAAAGATCACCGTCGACGTCAAAGGCGAGATCCTCGAGCTCAAGAACACCATCAACACGATGGTCGATCAGCTGAACTCCTTTGCTTCGGAGGTGACCCGGGTGGCGCGCGAGGTCGGCACCGAAGGGAAGCTAGGTGGCCAGGCGCAGGTCCGGGGGGTTGCCGGCACTTGGAAAGACCTCACCGACAACGTCAATTTGATGGCCGAGAATCTCACTGGCCAAGTGCGCAATATCGCCGACGTCACCACCGCGGTCGCTCGCGGCGATCTGTCGAAAAAGATCACCGTCGACGTCAAGGGCGAGATCCTCGCGCTCAAGAACACGATCAATACGATGGTCGATCAGCTCAACGCCTTCGCGTCGGAGGTGACCCGCGTTGCCCGCGAGGTCGGCACCGAGGGCAAGCTTGGGGGCCAGGCGCAGGTTCCGGGGGTGGGCGGCACGTGGAAGGACCTGACCGACAACGTCAACCTGATGGCGACCAACCTCACCAACCAGGTGCGCGGCATTGCCGAAGTCGTGACCGCGGTTGCCCAGGGTAATTTGAAGCGCAAGCTCACGCTCGACGTGAAGGGCGAGATCGCCGCGCTCGCCGACACGATCAACTTCATGATCGACACGCTTTCCACCTTCGGAGACCAGGTGACCAACATGGCCCGCGAAGTGGGTATCGAGGGTAAGCTTGGAGGCCAGGCCCGAGTGCCGGGCGCCGCCGGCCTGTGGCGCGACCTCACCGACAACGTCAACCAGCTTGCGGCCAACCTGACGAATCAGGTGCGTTCGATCGCCGAGGTGGCGACGGCGGTGACCAAGGGCGACCTCACTCGGTCGATCGCCGTCGAGGCGTCGGGCGAAATGGCGGCCCTCAAGGACACGATCAACGAGATGATCTCGAACCTGAAGGAGCAGACTCTTAAGAACGCGGAGCAGGATTGGCTGAAGACAAACCTCGCCCGCTTCTCCCGGATGCTCCAGGGCGAGCGCGACCTTGCGACCGTCTCCAACCTCATCATGTCTGAGCTCGCGCCACTGGTGAACGCCCAGTACGGGGTTTTCTATGTCACGAAGCGCGAGGAAGACGAGACCAAGCTGGAGCTGGTCGCAAGCTACGGCGCGGAAAGTCCCGACCAGCTCAAGCAGGACTTCCACCTGCGTGAAGGGCTGATCGGGCAGGCAGCGGCCGACCGGCGGCCAATCCTGTTGAAGGACGTGCCGCCCGACTTCATCCGCATCGGCTCCGGCCTTGGCCAGGCGAAGCCCGCCAATGTCAACATCCTGCCTGCCTTGTTCGAGGATGAGGTTAAGGCCGTCATCGAGCTCGCCTCGTTCAGCGAGTTCAACGAGACCCACCAGAACTTCCTCGACCAGCTGATGGAATCGGTCGGGATCGTGCTGAACACGATTGCCGCAACGATGCGCACTGAAGGGCTGCTCAAGCAGTCGCAGCTGCTGACCCAGGAGCTGCAAGCGCGCCAGACCGAGCTCACCCGCAAGCAGGAAGAGCTGCACGCGACAAACGAGGAGCTTCAGGAGAAGGCGCAGCTTCTCGAGAACGAGAAAAAACAGGTCGAAGCGAAGAATCTCGAGATCGAGATGGCCCGCCGCGCGGTCGAGGAAAAAGCCGAGCAGCTGGCGCTGACGTCGAAGTACAAGTCCGAGTTCCTGGCCAACATGAGCCACGAGCTTCGAACGCCGCTCAACTCGCTGCTCATCTTGTCCAAGCTGCTGGCGGAAAATCAGCAGCGCAATCTCAACGACAAGCAGGTCGAGTTTGCCAGGACCATCCATTCGGCCGGCTCCGACCTCCTGAGCCTGATCAATGACATCCTCGACTTGTCGAAGATCGAATCCGGAACGGTCACGATCGAGGTCGGCGAGATGCCGATGCAGAACTTGAAGCAGCACATGGAGCGCACGTTCCGGCAGCTGGCTGCCGACAAGGGCCTCGATTTCAACGTGAAGTTCGACTCGCACCTGCCCGAGACAATCCGCACGGACGAGAAGAGGCTGCAGCAGATCGTGCTCAACCTGCTTTCGAACGCATTCAAGTTTACATCGCGGGGCAGCGTCACCCTCAGTGTGCGCTGCACTGATCGAGGCTGGAGCCCGAGCCACCCGATCCTGCACACCGCTGAGCAGGCAATCGAGATCGCGGTGACCGACACCGGGATCGGCATTCCAGAGGACAAGCAAAAGCTGATCTTCGAGGCCTTCCAACAGGCCGATGGAACGACGAGCCGAAAATATGGGGGCACGGGCCTTGGGCTCTCGATCAGCCGCGAGATCGCGCGACTGCTGGGCGGTGAACTGCAGGTGCGCTCGAAGCCTGGTGAAGGCTCGACATTCACTCTTTACGTGCCACTTGAGGCGGAAGCGGGGCCGGCGCTCGGGGAGGGCGTCTCTGCGCGCTATGAAAACACCGGTGCGGTTGTCCCCACCGCTCTTCCCGCCAACTTCGAAGTCAACGACGACCGCGACGAGCTCGGCAAGGATCCGTTCGTGCTCATCGTCGAAGACGACCCGACCTTCGCCTCGATCCTGCTCGATGCAGCGCACGAGGCCGGGCTCAAGGGGGTCGTGTCGACTGCCGGAGCGGGGACTCTGGCGATGGCTCGCAAGCTGCAACCCAACGCAATTACCCTCGACCTCGGACTTGCGGATATCGACGGGACCGTTCTGCTCGACCTTTTGAAGCACGATCCGGAAACCGCGCACCTGCCGATCCACGTCATCACCGGGGCCGATCGCAGCGCACCGGTGCTCGAAATCGGGGCAGCCGGCGTTACCGAGAAACCTGCCGACCACGCGGATCTGGTTAAGGTTTTTGCCGGACTTCGAGACAGCACCGCTGGCAGCAGGTCCCGACGTCGCAGGAAGGCTGCGGCTGTGCAGGCCGCGTCGACCCCTATGGCCGAGCTCGCCGGCGCCAAAGTGCTGATTGTCGACGACGACATCCGAAACATCTTCTCGCTGACGAGCGTTCTGGAGAGCCACGATGTCGAAGTTGTCCATGCAGAGCGGGGAAAGGACGGAATCCTGATTCTTGAGCAGACGCCGGACGTCGATGTCGCGCTGATCGACATCATGATGCCGGACATGGACGGATACGAGACGATGCAGCAGATCCGGCAACGTCCGGAACTCGCCGACACTCCACTGATCGCTGTTACCGCCAAAGCGATGAAGGGCGATCGCCAGAAGTGCCTGGACGCTGGGGCGTCGGATTATATCGCCAAGCCGGTCGACATCGAGCTCTTGCTCGCTCTGCTTCGGGTCTGGGTCGCCCGCGCCCGCCAATCGAGGGCAGCTTCGTCTGTCGTTCAAGTCAAGGCGGCGGAATAAGAGGTGAACCGCCCAATGACCGAAGTCCCGGGTGTTCCGGACGCCGAAGGTCGGCCCGTCGAGGCGTCAGCGGGACTGGAGATCGAGCGCGCGCGCGTCCTCCTCGTCGACGATGACGAGCGCAATCTGCTCGCCTTGCGGACAGTGCTTGAGGATTTGGGCGAAGTGGTGCTCGCACGCTCGGGAGAGGAGGCGCTCCGTCACCTCCTCAAAGGCGAGTTCGCCGTGATCCTGCTTGATGTCTACATGCCCGGCATGGATGGTTATGAGACCGCCCAGATCATCCGGAACCGCGACCAATCCAAAGGCATTCCGATTGTCTTCCTGTCGGCGGTCAACAAGGAAGCTGAACACCTGTTGCGCGGTTATTCGATGGGCGCAGTCGACTATGTTTTCAAGCCAGTCGACCCGATCGTGCTGCGCTCAAAGGTCGCGGTATTCGTCGATCTGTTCGAAAAGACGAAGGAGATAGAGCGCAAGGCCCGTCAGGAGCAGGCGCTGATGGACGCCAATCTGCGCGCCAATGCCGACCTGCTGCGCGCTGAGCAGGATCTCCGCCGCTCCGAGCAGAGGCAAGCCGCGATCATCCAGTCGCTGCCAATGGTCCTGTACCTGGAGCCCTTCGACGCGAATCCTCGAAGGCCGACCTACATCAGCGGCGACCTCGAGGCGATCACCGGCTTCACTCACGAACACATACTCGACAATCCCCACATCTGGTCTGAGCGCGTACACCCCGAGGATCGCGACCGGCTGTCGGCGGCCATCGAGATGCGCCGGAAGACCGGCCGCTTGTCGGTAGAATATCGCTGGCAATGCGCCGACGGCACGTACAAGCATTTGCTCGACCAGGCGGTACTTGTTCAGGATACGAGCGACATGCCGGTCGAGTTCGCGGGGACCCTGACCGACATTTCGGAGCAGCGTTCGCTCGAAAACCAGCTTATCCAGGCGCAGAAGATGGACGCCATCGGCAAGCTGACCGGCGGCATCGCACATGACTTCAACAATCTGCTGGCCGCAGTGATCAGTGGCCTCGCGCTTCTAGAAAAGCGCACGCAACTCGCGGCCGAGCAGCAGCAAATCCTCGCAATGACGAAGCGGGCGGCTGAACAGGGCAGCGAGCTGGTTCGCCGACTTCTGGCCTTTGCCCGACGGCAAAAGCTCGAGCCCCAAGCCGTCAGCTTTGAATCGCTGCAGCAGGCCGTCTCGGATTTGCTCAGCCACACGCTAGGCGGGCTCGTCAGTATCGAATGGCAGATCCGTAAGGGGACGTGTGACGCTTACGTCGACCGGGCGCAGCTGGAACTCGCGCTCATCAATCTTATCATCAATGCGCGCGACGCAATGCCCGCCGGTGGAACGATCCGGATCGAGGTTGCGAAGCGTAGCGTGGGCCCCGGCGAAGTTGAGGGCGTCACGGGCGGCGAATACGTTCGCGTCGCCGTGGTGGACACGGGAACCGGCATATCTCCTATGAACATCCAGAAAGTGACCGAGCCCTTCTTCACCACCAAGGCTGTCGGCAAGGGGAGCGGCCTCGGACTAAGCATGGTCTATGGGTTTGCAAAACAGTCGGGCGGCGCGCTCACAATTGAAAGCGAGCTCGGCAAAGGCACGACTGCGGCGCTTTGGCTACCGTGTGCACCTGCTCGAAGGCGGGTCGAAGTGCCATCCTCCGGTGCCAAGCGACCTCAGGCCGTTTCGACTCCCAGGCTCAGCGTGCTCCTGGTTGACGATCACGCGGAGGTTAGGACCACAACAGCCGCTTTGCTTGAGGACCTCGGGCATAAAGTGCACCAGGCGTCCAACGGTGCCGACGCGATACGTCTGCTCGAAAATGAAGAGTGTCTGTGCGACCTGATAATCAGCGACTACGCAATGCCGCATCTGTCCGGAACGGATTTCTTGGCAAGAGCGCGCATCCTCCGTCCCGGGGTCAGGGCACTGATCATTACGGGCTATGCCGAGGTCGGGGAAATTAGCGACAGGCCCGAAGGCGTCGATGTCTTGCTGAAGCCATTTGCTCCGACTGCTCTCGAAGCTGCCATCGCTAGCGCTTTCGATGAGCGTGCCACTGCAGGTTGATGCAGGGCCGCGACGAGCGGCGAAACCGGCGCAGCGGAAACGGGTTTGAAGGTCGTAGTCTGTGGAGGCCGTTGACTTGTCGGACAAGCAAGGATTGCGGGAAGATTCTATCGAACAGATCGCGGTGGAGCTCGACGTGGGATTGAAGAGCTGCCGCACTTTGCTCGATGATTATCGCGAGAAACTCTCAGCCAAATCCGTTGGTCGGCGACGGCGAATCCACGCATCGCTCGGCCTGGGTGGAGATCCAGCGGGCGATTACGTCTAGTAGCCGTCGGCGAAAGCCGAATGCATCGAATTGCCAGACTGCGACCCATGCTTGAGTGGTGGCTGGTCGGGGCCAAACCGTGCACTGAAATTTGCGGCCAGAAGACTGGCCTGGAGATTCGGGCTGAATATGTTCTTCACCTGAAGTCTCCGCGAACGGATTCTGGGTACGAACGGGGCAAAACTTCGCCAGTTTTATCTAACAAACGCAGAGACTTAAGTCTCGAAGTGTGCGTGGAGGCCCGAGCCGGAATCGAACCGGCGTGCAAGGATTTGCAGTCCTCTGCGTAACCACTCCGCCATCGGGCCGGAGACGCGCATTTCGGGGGCTTTGGCTCTCCGGTCAAGGGGCAGGCCGGCCCGCAAACTTACCCGCCCTTACTGCGGGCCGGGCCCGAAATTTCGACAAACGGGCGGTGCTTCTCCTTGGCGGAGCCCATTGCGGCCGATAAACCCGACTTGCATCCCAACTGTATTAGTTGCATATAACACCAGATGACGATTCACGCACCGCTTCCGGACTTCGCGGCCGCCCGCGCGGCGATGGTCGACAGCCAGCTGCGCCCGCAGGGAATTATCTATCCCCCCGTGGTCGAGGCGATGTCGCGCGTCCCGCGCGAGGCCTTCGTGGCCGAGGAATCACTAGCGCTCGCTTATGCCGACCGCCCCGTCCCCATCGGTGAGGAGCGGATGATGTCGCCCCCGGCAGCGCTTGGCTTGCTGCTGGCCGAGCTTCTGCCCGTGCCCGGCGAGCGCGCGCTCGTCGTCGGTGCCGGCACCGGCTATTCCTGTGCGGTCCTCGGCGCCATGGGCGTCAAGGTCATCGGCCTCGAAAGCTCCCCTGCGCTTGCCGAGCGCGCCCGCTCGGCCGGGATCGACGTCGCCGAAGGCCCGCTCGAACAAGGCTGGAAGAAGGGCGCGCCCTACGACCTTGTCCTGATCGACGGGGCGGTCGAGCATATTCCCGACGCGATCATCGATCAGCTGGCCGCGAACGGCCGCCTCGGCGCGGCGCTGCTCGACCGCGGCGTCTGCCGCCTCGCGGTCGGCCGGAAGGCGGGAGACGGCTTCGGAATCCAGACCCTCGCGGACGCCGGGGTCCCACCGCTGCCCGGCTTCGCCAAGCCGCGGACTTTCAGCTTTTGACGAGAGGAGCAATCGTGTCGCGGCCCGGCCGACTGTTGATCGCTACGCTTGCTGCGGCACTTGCCGCGGGCACGGCCTCGGCTGACACGCTTCGCGAAGCGCTCGCCTCCACCTATCGAACCAACCCGACGTTGATGGCGCAGCGCGAATCCCTGAAGGGGACCGACGCCGGCGTCGCGATCGCCCGCGCCCAGGGCCGGCCACAGCTCAGCGCCACCGCCGGGGTCAACCGCGACCTTACGCGCAGCGGGATCCTGGCAATCGGGAGCAAGGGCACCGACCTCACCGTCGGCGCGGACCTCAGCTATCCCCTGTTCAACGGCGGCAGCGTCCGCAATTCGATCAATGCCGCCAAGACCCGAGTCGAGGCTGGGCGGGCGCTGCTCGAGGCGGTCGAAGGCGACGTCTTCACCGAGGCGGTGGCCGCCTACATGGACGTGATCCGCGACCGGGCGATCGTCGAGCTTAACCAGAACAACGTGCGGGTGCTGGACACGAACCTGCAGGCGACCCGCGACCGGTTCGAGATCGGTGACCTGACCCGCACCGACATCGCCCAGTCGGAGGCAAGGCTGGAACTCGCCCGCTCCAACCTCGCGGGCGCCGAAGCCCGGCTTGCCTCCAGCATAGAAAACTACAAGCGCGTGATCGGCAGGCCGCCGGGAGAGCTGGCGCCGCCGCCGCCACTGCCGCCGCTGCCGACATCCGCGGACGAAGCGGTGCGGATCGCGCTTGCCAACAACCCCGACCTGGTCGCCGCGACCCGCCAGGCTGAGGCGGCGGGCTTCGACGTGCGAGTAGCCCGGGCGAGCCGCCTGCCGACGGTCTCGGCCGGCGTCAGCGCCACCTATTACAACGCCATCGCCGGCGCCCAGAGCGGCTTCCCGACGACGGGCACCGAGACCAGCGCCGGCCTCAACGCGCGGATCCCGCTGTACCAGGGCGGCGGACCGTCGGCCCGGATCCGCCAGGCGCAGGCGCTCGAGGGCCAGCTGCTCGAGCAGGTGGTCGCAAGCGAGCGCACCGTGGTCGCCAACACCCGCTCCGCATTTGCCGCCTACCAGGCGGCAGCGCGTGCGATCCAGTCGAGCCAGCTCGCGGTCAAGGCCAACGAGCTCGCGCTCGAAGGCACCCGCGCCGAGCAGAGCGTCGGCAGCCGCAACGTGCTCGACGTGCTGAATGCCGAGCAGGAGCTGGTGAATTCGCAAGTGGCGCTCGTGACCTCGCGCCGCGACCATTATGTCGCCGGCTTCCAGCTGCTGAACGCCATGGGCCAGGCCCAGGCCGAGGACCTTGGCCTCGACGGCGGGCCTCTCTACGATCCGCTCGGCAATTACCGGCGCGTTGCGGGAAGCTGGAGCGACTGGGCGAGTGACCCGCGCCACACGCCGGTTTCCACCCGCACGGTGACCCCGGCCGAGGAGCCGCAACCGCTTCCCGCGCCGCACGACCAGTAAGTCGCTTCACTTCGCGGCCCCGATGAGCGATGATTGGCGGATGCAGTCCCCTGGCCGCGAACCGTCGATGGAAGATATCCTGGCGTCGATCAAGAAAGTGATCGCCGAGGAAAAGGAGCTGCGCACCGCAGTTGAGGCGGTCGAGGCGCGCAGCCCCGCCGTGACCGACGAGGGCGAGGAAGAAGTGCTCGAGCTCGACCAGCCGATCGCCTCCCCAGTTAACCTGGCGCCCAGCGCCGAGCTCGGCCCGCCGCTGCTCGACGAGCAGGCAGCCGAGACGACGCGTCATTCGCTCGAGGAATTGAGCACGCTGGCCGCCTCGGTCCCGCCGGGCCCGCAGGTCAACCCGCTCGAAGAGATGGTTCGCGAAATGCTCAAGCCGATCCTCAAGGAATGGCTCGACGAGCACCTGCCCGGAATCGTCAACGAACATGTAAAGCGGGAGATTTCGCGGATCACCGGCCGCAAGCTCTCCTGACCGGCGCCTAGATCGCGCGGGCGAGGATTTCCGCGACCTTTTCGAGACCCGCTTCATCCTCTTCGGTGAATCGCGCCGGCTTCGGGCTGTCGAGGTCGAGAACGGCAACGAGCTCGCCATCGCGAAGGATCGGCAGAACGATCTCGCTGTTCGACGCTGAATCGCAGGCGATGTGGCCGGGGAAGGCGTGTACGTCGTCGACCCGTTGCACGGCCCGGGTCTCCGCCGCGACCCCGCACACGCCCTCGCCGAAGCGGATGCGGATGCACGCCGGCCGGCCCTGGAAGGGGCCGAGCACGAGCTCGCCGCCAAGGTTGCGATAGAAGCCCGCCCAGTTGAGGTCGGGGAGCGATTCGAAAATCAACGCCGCAGCATTGGCCATGTTGGCGACCGGGTCGGGTTCGCCCGCGACCAAAGCCTCGAGAGCCTGCGCGAGGTCGCGGTAGAGCGTCGCCTTGTCCGAGGCAGTGATCCTGAAGTCGTACATCAATCGAACTCCACCCTGCCCCGCGCCCTTTTCACCACGCTGCGCTGCTTCTTCGCATCCACGCGCTTCGCCTTTGCGGCCCGCGATGGCCGCGTCGGCCTGCGCCTGGGCTTCACGATATGGGCCTCGGCGATCATTTGCGCCAGCCGCCGGCGGGCATCGGCGCGGTTCGCGTCCTGGGTGCGGAACCGGCGCGCCGTGATCAGCAGCTCGTCCGAGGCGGTAAGCCGCGATCCCGCGATCCGCCTCAGCCGCTCGAGCGGGCCTTCCGCGAGTTCCAGCTTGTGGATGTCGACGCGCAGCTGAACCGCGGTCGCGACCTTGTTGACGTTCTGCCCGCCGGGGCCGGTCGCCGCCAGGAAAGTCTCGGACAGCGCCTCCTCCGGGATGGAGACCTCTTCAGGCGGCATCGGCCCAGTCGCCGAAATGGCCGGGGAGCGGCGCGGTTACGTCGATCGCCGGCTTGTTTTGCCGCGGGACGACGAGGCGCGACGCGTGGAGAAGCAACGGCTCCCCGCCCCGGCCATAGACCGGATCGCCGGCGATGGGCGCGCCCAGCCCATGGCGTGCGTGTGCGCGGATCTGGTGCGTTCGGCCGGTTTCGGGCCGGAACTCGACGAGCGTACGGCCGCCGCGCGTTGCCAATGCCCGCCAGCGGGTCCGCGCCGGCTTTCCCTTGTCGTCGGGGACCATCCGCCAACCCTGCTCCCGGCTTGACGTCTTGACCAGAGGAAGATCGATCACGCCCTCTCCGGTCACTTCGCCCTCGACGACCGCGAAATAGACTTTCTCGACCGTGCCGGCCTCGAACGCAGCGCCGAAACGCGCCCGCGCTTTCGGGTTGCGCGCCAGCAGCAGGCAGCCCGACGTGTCACGGTCGAGCCGGTGGACGGGCGAAGGAGGCCGCTGGAATCCCAATTTCAGCTCGTCGAGGCGCGCAGTGAGGCTGTCGCCGCCCCGTTTCGGCGCGTCGACCGGCAAGCCAGCCGGCTTGTCGAGGACGATCGCCTCGGCGTCGATGAATAGCAGCCTTGCCTCTAGTTCGGAGCGGCCGGCTTGGTTCATTTCGGAGCGGTTGATCTGCGCCTCCTTTCGCGACCGAAGCGTTGAGATGTGATGCAGTGGTGCAACGAATCAAAGGATTCCAGTCTGTTACGCTTTATTAACCTTTTGCCTGCATCCCTCTCATGGTTAATGGACGCTTCAAGGCCGTTAAGGGGGGATTACCTTTTGGGCCGGGAACGGGGGAGCCAGCAATGCGCGTGCTGCTGATCGAAGACGAGCCGACGACCGCCAAGAGCATCGAGCTGATGCTCGGCACGGAGGGCTTCAACGTCTACACGACCGACCTTGGCGAGGAAGGCCTCGATCTTGGCAAGCTGTACGACTACGATATCATCCTTCTCGACCTCAACCTGCCCGACATGCACGGCTATGACGTCTTGAAGAAGCTGCGCAGCAACAAGGTATCCACGCCCGTCCTGATCCTTTCCGGCATCGGCGAGATGGACAGCAAGGTCCGTGCACTCGGCTTCGGCGCCGACGATTATGTGACCAAGCCGTTCCACCGCGACGAGCTCGTTGCCCGAATCCACGCGATCGTCCGCCGCTCGAAGGGCCATTCGCAATCGGTCATCCGCACCGGCAAGCTGGCCGTGAACCTGGACGCCAAAACGGTCGAGGTCGACGGCGCCCGAGTCCACCTGACCGGCAAGGAATATGCGATGCTGGAGCTGCTCTCGCTCCGCAAGGGCACGACGCTGACCAAGGAAATGTTCCTCAACCACCTTTACGGCGGCATGGACGAGCCCGAGCTCAAGATCATCGACGTCTTCATCTGCAAGCTCCGCAAGAAGCTGAGCCTGGCTTGCGGCGGCGCCAATTACATCGAGACGGTGTGGGGCCGGGGATATGTCCTGCGCGATC
>DASTDZ010000021.1:0-3483 GCA_035710105.1 Sphingomicrobium sp.
TTTTGAACGACAGCCGGAGGGGCGCCGCACTGGGCGGCGTCAGCGATCGGCCAAGGAGAAGACAAGACATGCCGCTCTACGAGCATGTTTTCCTCGCGCGTCAGGACCTGGCCCAGGCCCAGGTCGATGCGCTCGCGGAAAACGCAACCAAGATCCTCGAGGACAATGGCGGGAAGGTCGTCAAGACCGAAACCTGGGGTTTGAAGTCCCTCGCCTACAAGATCGCCAAGAACCGCAAGGCGCATTTCGTGATGCTCGGCCTCGACGCCCCGGCGCCGGCAGTCGCCGAGCTCGAGCGCCAAACCAACATCAACGAGGACGTGATCCGCTTCATGACCATCCGCGTCGACGAGCACGAGAGCGGCCCCTCGGCGATGATGCGGCGCGAGCGCAGTTCGCGGAGCGACCGCGAGGGCCGCGGCGGCGACCGCGGCGACCGCCCCGGCTTCCGTGCGCGTGAAGAGGAGGTCGAATAATGGCCCGCGCCTTCTTCCGCCGCCGCAAGTCCTGCCCCTTTTCCGGCAAGGACGCGCCGCGCATCGATTACAAGGACGTTCGCCTGCTCCAGGGCTTCATCTCGGAGCGCGGCAAGATCGTCCCGTCGCGCATCACCGCGGTTTCCTCGAAGAAGCAGCGCGAGCTGGCCAAGGCGATCAAGCGCGCCCGCCACATCGGCCTTCTTCCCTACGTCGTGAAATAAGGAGGGCAGCGACATGGAAGTCATCCTGCTCGAACGGGTCGAGAAGCTGGGCGCGATCGGCGACGTCGTCACCGTCAAGAACGGCTTTGCCCGCAACTATCTTCTGCCCAACAAGAAGGCGCTTCGCGCCAACGAGGCCAACAGGAAGCTGTTCGAGGCCAACCGCGCCCGGATCGAGGCCGAGAACGCTGAAAAGCGCTCCGCCGCCGAGAAGGACGCCAAGAGCGTCGACGGCAAGACCGTCAAGCTCATTCGCCAGGCGTCGAACACCGGCCAGCTCTACGGCTCGGTCACCGCGCGCGACATCGTCGAGGCGCTGGACGCCGAGGGCGCGAAAGTGACCAAGAGCCAGGTCGTTCTCGACCGCCCGATCAAGGGCATCGGCATGCACGACGTCAGGATCGCGCTTCACCCGGAGGTGTCGGTCACCGTCCACGTCAATGTCGCCCGCTCGCCCGAGGAGGCCGAGCTGCAGGCGCAGGGCATCGACGTCATCGCCCAGATGTTCGAGGAGCAGGCCGCGCCGATCGCCGCAGAGCAGCTGCAGCCGGAGCCGGAAGCCGAAACCGGGGCTGCGCCGATTGCCGAGGGCGACACGCTTGCCGAGGTCGAGGCCGGCGACGAGCCCGAGGCCGAGGACAAGCCCGAGGCCGCGCAGGAGGCTGCGGACGCCGAGCCAGAGGCGTCTTCCGAAGAAGGCGAAGACGCCAAGGGCTAAGGCTCGCCGCCTGCCACGAAAATCGAAGGCCGTCGGTCGCATTCGCGGTCGGCGGCCTTTTTCTCCTCGATTCGTCGCAAATTTACGCCTGCGGCCTCGATTCGTCGCATCCGCGCCGCGCCCGCCGGAACGCCAGCCTGCATCCCGTTGTTGATCAAGGTGAAGAGCGATGGGGCGATCTGTACAGGAGTATCAGGCATGGCGAACGAAAATCAGAACCCGCAAAACGAGCAAGGCCGCGAGAAGGAAACCGGCCAGGACCAGGAGAAGAAGTTCGGTCAGCAAGGCCAGCAGGGCCAGACCGGACAGCAGGGTCAGCAGGGCGAGACCAGCCTCGCCGACGCCACCGGCAAGCAAGGCCAGCAGGCCGAGACCGGTCAGCAGGGCGCGCAGCAGGGTGGCTTCGTCGGCAATGCCGGCGAGGAGTCCGGCGAATATCTGCAGGAAGGCAAGACCGGCCAGGCCGGCTTCGCCGAGCAGGGCCAGGGCGCCACTGGTAAAACCAGCGCCGACATCGAGCGTGAAACCGAGCGCGGCGAAGGCCGCTCGAGCGACATCGAAGGCGGCAGCGAGAACCGCTGATCCATCGAACCGGGGCGCGCCGCGCTTCCCTTCCCTGGGGAGGCGCGGCGCTTCTCTTATGCGGTCTGTCGGGCGAGGAACCCGGCTTCCCGCTCGACCCACGGCGCAAAGCTCGGCCGCGACAGCATACGCCGCGTGTAAGCGATCGTCTTGGGGTAGCGCCCCGGGTCCAGCTCAATCCTCAAATGCATAAGGTTGGCGAACGGGCTGGCGACCGCCAGGTCGGCCAGCGTCAGCCGATCGCCGACGAGCCAGCCCTCCCCTTCGGGCGCGACGCTTTCAACATAGTCGAGCACCTTTGGAAGCTCGTCGCGTTCCGCCGCCTCTGCGGCGGCCAGGTCGCCCTCGCGCTTGAGGAAAACGGGCGCGACCACCCGGTTAAAGAACATCTTGGCGCCGCAGCCGGCGAGAATCGTGTCGGCGAATTCCTCGAACCAGATGCAGCGGCCGCGAAGCTCGGGTTCGGACGGAATCAACGCTGGCTCCGGGTGCTTGGCTTCCAGATAATGGATGATCGCCGTGGAATCGGCGAGGCGGAAATTCCCGTCGACGAGCGCCGGCATCTTCCCGAACGGGCTTGCCGCGCGGAAGTCGGGGTTCTGGTCGGCAATGCCGACCGGACGGACTTCGATCTCGAGCCCTTTTTCGGATGCGTAGGCGATGACCTTGCGGACGAACGGGGACATCGAGGAGCCATAGAGGATCATGAGCCGAGCCTTTCGCCTGCCGGTTTGCGGACACTCCTGACGCTTCGGCCGTTTTCAAATCAAGGCAAGAGGAGATTTTTGGAATGCGCAGCAACAGCGGCCGCGACGAATCCCGCAACAACCTCAAGGACCCGACGCTCCGCGACCGCGAACTCGGCCGCGACGTAGAGACCAAAGTGAAGCCCCGGACGACGCAGCTCGGCTCGAACGCCCGCAAGCGCGGCCAGGAAGGCGAAAGCGACTAGCGGATCCGGTAATAATCGGCGACCCGGTCGAGGGCGAGCGAGAGCACCAGCTTGCCCGCCCGGGCCGGCCAGCCAAGCGCGCTTTCCGCCTCGCGCATCCCTTCGCCCGAGCAGACCACTCGCCACAATATGTCCGCGAGGCCGGGTCCCGCGGCTTCCACCGCGCCGTCGAAGCGCCGCCGGGCGTCGACCCTGACCGCCGCGAGGTCGCCGCCCGCGGCTGGTCCCCCGCGTTGCCTTCCGACCGGCGCGCAATCCCATTGCATCGTCACGCTGGGCGCCAGCCCGCCGCGCTCCCAGTCGGAGCGAAGCTGTTCGCCCGCATCGAACTGGCGGCGGCTGACGAAGCCGCGGGCAAGCAGCCAGCCCAACGGCGATTCGGTCATGTTGACGGTCACCGAGCGGACGGCGCGGCGGCGACCTGTCTTCAAAGTCTCGCCGTCGCGCCCGATCGCCCGCTCAACCAGGATCCGTCCGTTCTCCGCCCGCGCCATTGCCTTCTCCAGCTGCCTCGATTCGCGACAAGCCTTG
>DASTDZ010000022.1:0-2472 GCA_035710105.1 Sphingomicrobium sp.
ATGGTGCTGATGGTTGGCGCCCTTCTGTTCGGACGGCCCGACGTCGGGCTGGAGCTTGTCGCCGCCTGGACGATCCTCTCGCTCATCTTCCACCTGGTCCGGCTCGCCCAGGCCGAGGCCT
Source organism: Sphingomicrobium sp. (assembly GCA_035710105.1). Taxonomy (GTDB): domain Bacteria; phylum Pseudomonadota; class Alphaproteobacteria; order Sphingomonadales; family Sphingomonadaceae; genus Sphingomicrobium. The sequence continues at coordinate 122 of DASTDZ010000022.1, forward strand.
GCGCCTGGCGCGGCGAGAAACTGGTCTCGTGGTTGGGATGAATCCTGTCACGGCAATCGTGCTCGCGGGCTCGCGGCCGGGGACGGACCCGTTCGCCGCGCAGTTCGGGACCGATCTCAAGGCGCTGATTCAGGTCGCCGGGCAGCCGATGGTGCGGCGGCCGGTCGAAGCGCTTCTCGAATGCCGATCCGTCGGCCGAGTCCTGGTCCTGGCGCAGCAGCCGGAGCGGATCGCTGCCGTCCTTCCCGCCGATCCCCGGCTGGAGGTGCGCGCGTCGGCCGCGACCATCGCCTCGACCATGCTCGAGATTGCCGATTCGCCGGCGAGCGAATGGCCGCTGCTGGTGACGACCGCCGACCATGCGCTTCTGACCGCGCCGACGATCGCCGACTTCTGCGGCCGGGCGGAAGGCTCCGACCTGGCGATCGGGGTCGTCGAGCGGAGAGTGCTGAAGGCCAGACTCGGCGAGGCGGACCGCACCTGGATCCCGTTCCGCGGCGGCGCCTACACCGGCGCCAATCTGTTCTGGCTCGGAAGCGCGCGGGTACGCCCGGCAGTCGAGCTGTGGCGCTCGGCCGAGCAGGACCGCAAGAAGGGCTGGCGGCTCCTCGCAACATTCGGGCCTGCGGTGCTGGCCGGCGCCCTGCTGAGGCTGCGCACGCTCGACCAGACGCTGGACTCGCTCGGGCGCCGCCTTGGCCTAAGCCTCCGCGCGGTGGAGCTGACGGACGCGCTCGCCGCGGTCGACGTCGACAAGCCCGCCGACCTCCGCCTCGCCGAAGCGCTGCTTGCGGAGCGCGCCCATGTCTGATCTCGCCGTTTACGACCTCGACCGGACGATCACCCGGCGGCCCACCTACACGCTGTTCCTGATCCATTGCGCGATGCGGCGGCAGCCGTGGCGGCTCTTGTTCGTGCCCTTCGTCCTGCTGGCGATGCTTGCCTATGCGATGGGCCTGTTCGACCGCGGGCGGCTGAAGGAAATCTGCCAGGCGCTGCTGGTCGGCCGCAGGGTCCGCGCCGCCGAGCTGAAGCCGCTGGCCGACAGCTTCGCGGAAGCCACGGTGCAGCACAATATCCGGCCCGGCGCGAGGCGGGCGATCGAACGCGACCGCGAAGAGGGGCGCCGGCTGGTGCTGGCGACCGCGTCTTACCGGCTCTACGCGGACTCGATCGCCGAGCGGCTTGGCTTCGACGACGTCATCGCCACCGGCTCGGTGATCGGCCTCGACGAGCGCGTCCATGCGCGGATCGCCGGCAAGAATTGCTATGGCGCGGAAAAGATGCGGATGATCGCCGAATGGGTCGAGAAGTCGGGCCTGACCGGAAAGCACGGCCATGTCCGCTTCTATTCCGACCATGCGTCGGATGAGCTGGCGTTCTTATGGTCGGACGAGCCGGTTGCGGTGAACCCGCACGGGCGGCTCGAGCGGCTGGCGAAAAGGCGCGGCTGGGCGGTCGAGGATTGGGGCTAGGCGAGTGTCCGCTGTCGACCCATTGCGGATATTAGAACCTAAACCGCCCTCAGCGCATTCTCGAAGTCGGCGATCAGGTCGTCGGGGTCCTCGACCCCGATCGAGATGCGCACGAGGTTGTCGGTGATCCCGAGGGCCGCCTTGCGCTCGTCGGGCACCGACAAATGGGTCATAGCCGCGGGTGCGCTCGCCAGAGTCTCGGTCCCGCCGAGGCTGACCGCAAGGTGCGCGATCTGCAGCGCGTCGAGGAAAGCGAAGGCCTCCTTCTCGCCGCCCTTCAGATAAAGCGAGAAGGTCGAGCCCGCGCCGGTGCAATGGCGCTTGTAGATGTCGGCCTGGCGCGAGCCTTCCTCGAGGAAGCCGAGATAGCCGACCGTTTCGACCTTCGGATGGTCGCGGAGGAAGGCGCAGACCTTCTCGGCATTAGTGCCGGCCTTTTCCATCCTGAGCTCGAGAGTCTCGAGGCTGCGCAAGAGCATCCAGGCGGTATTGGGGTCGCAGATGCCGCCCATCACGTTGCGCATCATCCGCACCTTGTCGATCACCGCGCGCTTGCCGACCAGCGCGCCGGCGACGAGGTCGCTGTGGCCGCCGGCATATTTGGTCAGGCTGTAGACGCTAATGTCGGCGCCCTGGCGCAGCGGCTTGGCCCACAGCGGCCCCAGGAAAGTGTTGTCGATGGCGATCGGCGGAAGCTCGGCCTCGCAGGCGAACGCCGCCTTGCGCGCCGCGGCCACCGCCTCGACGTCGACCAGCACGTTGGTCGGGTTGGCCGGGCTTTCGAGATAGATGAGCGCGACCCGCCCGCCGTCCCTGGCCTTGGCCTTCGCCCGCGCCATGACCTCGTCGAGCTCCTCGCGTGTCGCCCCGGCCGGG
>DASTDZ010000023.1:0-22129 GCA_035710105.1 Sphingomicrobium sp.
AGCCCGCCCGGGACCGACATGGCCGGGAGCCCGGCAAGGCTCGCCGGAACCGCGAACACGTCATTCAGGTACATGGCGATCGGGTCGGCGCTTTTCTCGCCGAGCGCGAAGGCCGCCGAGGGCGCGGTCGGAGTCACGATCAGGTCGCATGTCTCGAACGCCTCGGCAAAGTCGCGCTTGATCAGGCTGCGCACCTTCTGCGCCTTGGTGAAATAGGCGTCGTAAAAGCCGGCCGAGAGCACATAGGTACCGATCATGATGCGGCGCTTCACTTCGGCACCGAAACCCGCGGCTCGCGTCGCGCAATACATGTCGGCGAGCGAACCGCCGCCCTCGACCCGGAGGCCATAGCGGACGCCGTCATAGCGGGCGAGGTTGGACGAGGCCTCGGCCGGGGCGATGATGTAATAGGTGGGAAGCGCGTATTTCGTATGCGGCAAGCTGATCTCGACCGGCTCGGCGCCCGCGTCGCGAAGCCATTCGATGCCCTTGTCCCACAATGCATTGATCTCTTCCGGGACCCCGTCGATCCGATATTCTTTCGGAATACCGATGCGTTTACCCTTGAGATCGCTCGACAATCTCGCCTCCCAGGCAGGAACGGGCAAGTCGAGCGAGGTCGAATCCTTCGGGTCGAACCCGGCCATCGCTTCGAGCAGGATGGCGCAGTCGCGAACCGTCCTCGCCATCGGCCCCGCCTGGTCGAGCGAGCTTGCAAAGGCGACGATTCCCCAGCGCGAGCAGCGCCCATAGGTCGGCTTGATCCCACAAATACCGGTAAAGGCGGCGGGCTGGCGGATCGACCCGCCGGTATCGGTCCCTGTCGCGCCCGGGGCGATCCCCGCGGCGACGGCAGCCGCCGACCCGCCCGACGAGCCGCCGGGAGTAAGGGAGGCATTGCTTCCGTCCCGTCGCCGCCACGGCGAGATCACCGGGCCATAGGCGCTGGTCTCATTCGACGAGCCCATCGCGAACTCGTCCATGTTCAACTTGCCGAGCATCCCCGCGCCGGCCCGGCGCAGGTTCGCGGTGACGGTGCTTTCGTAGGGCGGCTTGAAGCCGGCGAGGATGCGGCTTCCCGCGGTCGTATCGACTCCGCGCGTGGCGAACAAATCCTTGATTCCGAGCGGGATTCCGGCAAGCGGCGGCAGGTCCCCTTGCCCCACCGCCTTGTCGGCAGATTCGGCCGCTGCGAGCGCATCCTCGGGTGTTTCGACCGTGAAGGCGTTGAGCTCGCGCGCGGAAGCGATGGCGGCATTATAGGCTTCGGCGATCTCGCGGGCGCTGAACTTGCCCGAGCGGAAGCCGTCCCGCAGCTCGGCGATGCCGAGGCCAGTAAGCTCGCTCACTCGATCACCTTGGGCACGGCGAAGAAGCCGTGTTCGGCGTCCGGCGCGTTGGCGAGGATCTCATCGCGGCAATCGCCGTCGGAGACGACATCGTCGCGAAGCCTCAGCTTCTGCTCGATCACGGTCGCGAGCGGCTCGACACCTTCGGTATCGACTTCGCCCAGCTGCTCGACCCAGCCGAGGATATTGTTGAGCTCCGGCACCAGCCGCTCGAGCTCTTCCTCGCTCATCGCGATCCGCGCGAGGTTGGCGATGTGGCGGACCTGTTCAGGGGTAACGGACATTGGATTCCTTGTGGAACACACCGCGTTGCGATGTTCGGGCGGCGGATAGCGGGGCGCTCGGGGAGCGGCAAGCGTCAGCGAAGCTCCGTCGTCTCCCCTTGCATCGCCGTTCCCATTTGGTCGAGCCGGTCGAACTCGGCGGACAATTCCACGAGGCGCGCGTTGCTGACGCTGAAGTCGCCCTTGAAGGGATAATCCACCGTCAGGATGAACAGGAACACGAGACCCAGGGTCAGGGCGATGCCCGCGATCATCATGATATTGTAGCGGGTGGGCGTGAAGGCCGACGCATAGGCGACCGTCAGAAGCGACCCGACGAGGCCGATCGTCCACAGAATGACCGGAATCCCCGTCTGGCTCTCGACGATGCGGTCGCTTCTTAGATCGACCAGGTCGTTGAGCTTTTCGAGCATCTCCTCGTAGATCGCGCCAGCCCGGTTGTCCGCAGGGTTGAGCTTGCCGATCTCGTTGAACAGCCTCTGCAGCGAGGCCTCGGTCGCTTCGCTGCCCTTGCCTTCCTTCAGCATCGCCCATTCGTCCTCCACAATGCTGGTCACATAGTGGCGGACAGCGATCCGCGCATTGCGAGTTTCCGGGCCGAAGATCGTCAGGTCCTGGTAGAGTTGCGAGGCGGTTGCGGCTTCCTCGGAAACCGCGTTCTTGGCTTCGGTGAAGTCCTGCCACACCTGGACGCCGGCGAAGGCGATCATGATCCCGACATAGGCGGCGACCACCTGCATCAGGTTGATCGCGACCTCCTTTTCCTCCTTGGTCGCCTTGATCCCGAGAAGACGCTGCAGGCCGAGGCTGCTCCCGAGCCCGATCGCCAGCGCCACGGCCAGCACCAGCACAGTCGAAAGCCAAAGCGGCAGGCTGTAGAACCAGTCGGTCATTTCCACCCCCGGAATGCGGCGATTCCCTCGTATCGAAGCTTACAGCCTCGGACCGCTTCGACAACTGGCGCGAATGGCGGGGAAGCGGATCGGGGCTTTCGCCGAACCGGCGGCTGGACTAACCGCCGCCGCCAATGTGCGCCCGTCGCTTCCTCTTCGTCGTCACCATCCTGACGCTGACCGTCGTCGCGGGGGCCTTCGCCATCTTCAGCTGGGGCGGCAACGTTCTGCTCAAGCAGGCGACGCCCAAGGGCCATTTCGAGGCCCCGCCACCGAGCAGCGGGCCGGATTATGGGAACGACGCGGCCTGGCTTACCCGGCCGGGAGTCACCTGGCCGGACGATCCCGCCCAGTGGAAGCCGACCGGCGCTCCTCTCCCGTTAAGCGGCGAGCGCCCTGCCGCCCTCTTTTACATCCATCCGACGACCTACCTCGAACGGGACCGGTGGAATGCGCCGCTCCGTCCGGAGCGCGACTACACCGACGGACGCACCCGCCTCTTCCTGCAAAGCCAGGCGAGCGCGTTCAGCGGAGTCGCCGAGGTATGGGCTCCGCGTTACCGCCAGGCGGCCTATGGCGCCTTCTTGCTCGACAGCGACGATGCGCGAAAGGCGCTCGACCTTGCCTATTCCGACATCCGGGCGGCGTTCGACGGCTTCCTGCAGGCGAACCCCGGCCGGGCGATAGTCCTTGCCGGGCATAGCCAGGGCGCGCTCCATCTGATGCGCCTGCTCAGAGAGCGGAAGGACCAACTGAAAGGCAGACTCGTCGCGGCCTATGTGGTGGGCTGGCCGATCAGCGCGACGGCTGACTTGCCCGCGCTCGGTTTTCCCGCTTGCGCGAAACCCGGCCAGACCGGCTGCATCCTGTCGTGGATGACGTTCGGCGAACCCGCCAACCCCTCGCTCGTTCTCAATTCGTGGGAAGAGTCGAAAGGCCTGAACGGCGGCGAGCGGCGGCGAAAGGACATGTTGTGCGTCAATCCGCTCACCGGCAGCGAAGGCGGCTCGGCACCTCCTGCGGTCAATGCGGGAACGCTTGTTCCCAACAGCGACCTGACCAGCGCGATCCTTGTCGCGGGAAAGGTCGGCGCGCGGTGCAACAAGGGCCTGCTGATTATCGACGGCGACGTGCCGAACCTCGGCCCGTACGTGCTTCCGGGCAACAATTACCACGTTTACGACTACGCTCTGTTCTGGGGCGCGATCCGGCAGGACGCGGAGCGGAGGGTGACGGCATGGCAGCGCTGATCACCGGCGATACCGGCGAGTTTGCCGCTTCTGTTCCGAACGCGGGCAAGCTCGCCGGGCTCGACGTCGGCTCCAGGACGATCGGCTTCGCCGTCTGCGACCCGGGCTGGCACTTCGCCGGGCCTCTGGAGACCATCCGCCGGACGAAGTTCACGAAAGACCTCGAAGCGCTTCGCGCGATCATCGAGCGCGAGCATGTCGTCGGCCTCGTCGTCGGCCTGCCGCTCAGCATGGATGGGACGGACAGCCCGCGAACGCAGTCGGTGCGCGCCTTCGCCCGCAACCTCGCGCCGCTGCGCCTGCCGGTCCTGCTGTGGGACGAGCGCTGGTCGACCCAGGCGGTCGAGCGGGCGATGATCGAGGCCGACGTCAGCCGCGCCAGACGCGCCGACAAAGTCGATTCGCTCGCAGCCGCGCATATCCTCCAGGGCGCGATCGACGCGCTGGCCAATCTGCGGTTCCCGGAATAAGCGAGGCGCTCGTGGACCTCATCTCCATCGATTCGCTGACAGACGCCCAGATCGCGGCCATCCTCGATCGCGCCGACCAATTCCTCGCCGACAATCGCTCGGGGCGCTCGTCAAGAGCATTGGACGGCAAGATCCTGTTCAACCTCTTTTACGAAAACTCGACCCGCACCCTGATGTCCTTCGCCACTGCGGCCCACCGGCTTGGCGCCGCGGTCGTCGCCCTTCCGGTCGAGCAATCTTCGGTGAAGAAGGGCGAGACGCTGGAGGACACGGCCCGCACCCTGAATGCCATGCGCCCCGACGCGCTGGTCATCCGTCACCGCCAGAACGGCTCGGCGGCCGGGGTCGCCGAGATCATGGATTGCCCGGTGATCAACGCCGGCGACGGGACCAACGAGCATCCAACGCAGGCGCTTCTCGACGCGGCGGCGATCCGCTCGCACTTCGGCCGCCTGAAGGGCCTCACGGTCGCGATCTGCGGCGACATCAAGCACAGCCGGGTCGCCCATTCGAACATGAAGCTGCTGCCCAGGCTCGGCGCGTCCGTGCGGGTGGCCGGGCCCGAGAAGCTGATGCCCGGCGATTTGTCGCCGACCGCCATCGACGAGGCGATTGCCGGTGCCGACGTGGTGATGATGCTGCGAGTCCAGCGCGAGCGGCTCGAGGAGGATTTGGGTGACGCGCCCGGCGAATATCTGGAGCGCTACGGACTAACCGAAAAGCGGCTAGCGACGGCCGCGCCCGATGCCGTCGTCATGCACCCGGGACCCATGAACCGCGGAGTGGAGATCGAGGACTCGGTTGCGGACAATGCGGAGCGCTCGCTAATCACGCTCCAGGTCGAATATGGGCTGGCCGTGCGAATGGCCTGCCTGGAGGTGCTCGCCGCTTAACGCGAGGCGAACTGGACCGGCGAATCGCCAGCGCTGCCGCGGACGAAGCAGCTTCCGCCGCGGCTTTGCAGCTTCTCGCAGCGTTCCCGAGCTTCCTTCTGGCTGGCGAAGCCCTTGATCGACAGGCGCCAGACGGTGCCCTTGGGGCCGGCGAAACGGGCGCGCATCGGCGTATAGTCGCGAAGTGCCGGATAGCGCCGGACCAGCTGGCTCCAGGCGGCGCTGACCCGCTGCGGCGAGCTGTAGGCGCCGAGCTGGACGACGGCCTTCGAATTGCCTTTCGCCTTCCCTGAACGCGCGGCGGCGCGGCGGACGCTATCGGTGATGGCGACGTAGCTCGCGGTCTGCACGGGCGCGTCGAAGCGGGTCGGAAGCTCGGTCTGCGGCGCCACGGCCGGAACGGCTGGCGTTTCGACGGCGGGCGGTTCGTCCACAGTCGGCTCGACAGCCTGGGCCGGGACCGGCGCTTCTGGCTCCGGCTGCGCGGCGGGCTGAACCAGCATCTGGACGGCCTCGGCAACGGCCGGGGCCGGGACCGGCGCTTCGGCTGGCGGCGCCGGCATCGGCTCGGCCATCGCCGCAGGCGGAGCGGCGGGGACCTCGGCGACTTGCGGCTGCGGCACCGGCTGCGGCTGCGGGACGGCCGCTTCGGCCTGGCGCGGTGATTCTTGAACAGGATTGATGGCAAGACGGACGGGCTGGCCGGGATCGGCCGCCGCGGGGGTTACGCCGGTCAGGGCAGCGACCTGGTCGGACGGCCGCGACGGGCTCGCCATCGCCATCCACTGCTGGACCCGCGAGTCGAGCTGATCGGCCGGAACGTCCTGGGCCGCCACCGTACGCGCCATCGTCCAGTCGCCGGCAAGACCATAGGCAAGCGCGAGGTTCTGGCGGACCCGGGCGTCGGCGCCAGTCATACGCGCGGCCTGGTTGAGCACTGCCACCGCATCGTCGGCGCGGCCGGCAAGCGCGACAGCGAGGCCGTAATCGGCCGGGTCGAGCGCCTCGCGCGTCTCTTCGAGCAGCGCCAGCGCCTGGCCGTTCTTGCCCTGTGCGATCTGGACCAGCGCCAGCTTGAGGATCAGTTGCGGCTGCGGCGGCAGCAAGGTCAGCGAATCGCGATAGGCCGCCTCGGCCGAAGCGAAGCGACCCGCCGCAAAATAGCTGTTGCCCAGAAGCGCCCGGAAGCCCGCGTCATTGGGCGTGTTCTCGACCGCCCGCTCGGCAAGCGCGACTGCCGTCTGGACATCGCCGCTGCCCAGCGCTGCCTGGGCGCGGGTGGCGAGCCCGATGTTCGCCCTGTCGACCTTCGAGCCGAAGATCGACTCGCGCTTGGCGCCGCCCGCGGCGCAGCCGGTCAGCACCGCTGCAAGCGCGAGCATGGAGACTGCGGATCCTAGGCGGTTCGGGCGGTTCATGGTCTTACCTCTTGCGTTTCGCTTTCTCGGCCAGGGACTCGACCTCGGGCATGCTCTCGAGGAGCGCGTCGAGCGCCTGGGTCACCAGCATTTGCGCTGAGCGTCCGTCGACCGCGCAGGCCAGGCGGAGCTTGAGATGGCGATCGGGATCGAGACGAAGCGTGAAAGCGGCTTTTTCCTTGCTGCCCGGAGCAACGCGCGGCTTGACCTGACGGCGAGCGGCGGGCGCGGGCCGCGCCTTCGCAACAGGCATGGGCTTTGCAGCGGGTTTGGCGGTTTCGACGGCTTCCTCGACTTCGGCAACCTCATCGGCGGCCGGTTCGTAGAGTTCGGCGGTCTCGTCGACCTCTTCGCCGGAATCCTCGGGCGTATACGCCGACAGCCGCCCCGCGATCTCGGCCTGCTGGCTGCGCGCCGGGGAATCGACGGGGGTCAGCCCGGCAAGCTTGTGCGGATGCGCCGGGATCACTTCGCCGAAGGCGTCATGATCGGCGTCGCGGGCACTCGCGTCGGCGGGCTTGGGCGGCTCGAAGCCCATGTCGTTCCAGCCAAGGTCCTCGAGGCCCGCGCCAACCTGGCCGAAGCCCTGCGGGCGCATCGCCGGCCTGGCTGCGCCCTTGCGCGCCAGCAGGCCCGAGGAGAGGGAAGCAAAAGGCTTGGGTTCACTCTTCACGCCGGCCCTCCGTTACTGGCCCACGACGCGGCGGCCGAAGCCGCCGACGGGGCGCGGGCTGGCTTGGCTGATGCCGGGAGCCGCGTTGGGGGCGGCAAAGACGGTCCGCCGGAAATTCTTTTCGAGCCGGTCGGAGATATAATCCCACAGCTCGATGACTTCGCTTGCCGAGCGGCCCTGCGGATCGATTTCCATCACCGTGCGGCCGTCGATCATCGAAGCGGCGAAATCGGTGCGGTGGTGGACGGTGACGGGAGCGACGGTGCCGTGCTGCGACAGCGCGACCGCGGCTTCGTACGTGATTTTGGCCTTGGGAGTCGCCGCGTTGACGACGAAGATCAGCGGCTTTCCAGCGCGGTCGCAAAGGTCGACCGTGGCGCCGACGGCGCGCAGGTCATGCGGGCTGGGCCGGGTCGGGATGACGATCAGCTCGGCAACCGCGATGACGCTCTGGATGGCCATGGTGATCGCTGGCGGGGTATCGACGACTGCAAGCCGGAAGCCCTGCTGACGAAGCACCTCGAGGTCGGAAGCGAGCCGCGCGACCGTGGTCTGCGCGAAGGCCGGCATTTCCGCCTCGCGCTCATTCCACCAGTCGGCGAGGCTTCCCTGCGGGTCAATGTCGATGAGGCAGACGGGTCCGGCCCCCGCCAGCTGTGCCTGCACCGCCAGATGCCCGGACAGGGTCGTCTTGCCCGATCCGCCTTTCTGCGATGCCAATGCGAGAACACGCATGCTTATCCCCTGCCCCGTTTGCGATCGATCGGCAGCCGAGTTGGCACCCAAGGCTCTAAAATCTGGTTAATGGGGCCAAGACGCTGTTGCCGCGGCCGCAAACTGGTCTAGTTTCGGGCGGGCAGTTGGGGCGGGGACATGAAACGCAGGCGGATCAGCTTGTTAGCGATTGCGGCGGGGCTTTCGGCCCTGTCCGCGCCAGCCTTCGCCCAGCGAACGGTTCGCGACGGGATCGAAGCCTGGCAGCGCGCCGATTATGCGGCCGCAGTCGCGATCTGGCGCCCGCTTGCCGAAAAAGGCGATTCCGACGCGGCCTTCAACCTCGGCCAGGCCTATCGCCTTGGGCGCGGTGTCAGCGTCGACCTGGCGGTCGCGCAGAAATGGCTGATCCAGGCCGCCAACGCCGGCCATCTCGACGCCCAGACCACGCTCGGCCTGCTGCTGTTCGACAGCGGCAGCCGCGACGTCGCGCTGCAGTGGCTCAAGCGAGCCGCCGAGCGCGGCGAGCCGCGAGCGATGCTCGTCTACGGAACGGCCCTGTTCAACGGCGACGGAGTCCCGCGCGATCAGGTGCTCGCCTACGCCTACGTCAGCCGGTCCGCGGCGCAGGGACTCGAACCGGCACGGAGCACGCTTGCCGAGCTCGACAACATCCTTCCGGTCGAGATCCGTAAGCAGGGCGTGGCGCTGGCGCTTTCGAAGGTGAAGGCGAAGCCGGCGCCGAGGCGCGCCGCAAGGCCCTCGCCCAAGCTCCCCGAGAAGCCTGCGGTCGTCGCGGCGGCGAAGCCCTCGCCCAAGCCTGCCCAGAAAGCCCAACCGGCTCCCACTCCTTCCGTTGCCGGCGGCAAATGGCGAATCCAGCTCGGCGCCTTTTCCAGGCGGACGGCCGCCGAAGCGCTGTACCGCAAGCTGTCGGCAAGCGCGCCAGTGGCAGGGCATCCGCCCTTCTATGCGCAGGCAGGAACGATGACCCGCCTTCAGGTCGGCGGGTTTGCCTCGCGCTCGGCTGCAAGCGCCGCCTGCGCAACGCTGTCCGCCCGGGGCCAGGCCTGCTTCCCGGTTGAGGGAAAGTAGACCTACCCCCTGATCCATTCCTTCTTGCGGATGCCTTGCGCCCACAAAAGCGCATCAAGCCCGTGATGCTCGATCCGGGCATCGGCTACTTCGACCAGCGCCGGTTTGGCTCGATAGGCAACGCCGAGCCCCGCTTCCTCGATCATCAGCGCGTCATTTGCCCCGTCCCCGATCGCCAGCACGTTTTCGCGGCGAATGCCCAGCGCCTCGCGCGCCTCGATGAGCGCTTCGAGCTTGGCCCTGGCGTCGACGATCGGATCCTCCACCTTGCCGCTCAGCTGCCCGCCGTCGAACAGCAGCCTGTTGGCGCGCACCCGGTCGAAGCCGATCAGCTTCGCTATCGGCTCGGCGAAGGACAGGAATCCGCCCGACACTAGAAGCGCGCTGGCGCCGCCGACGCGCATCGTCCGCACGAGCGTCGCGGCGCCGGGGTTGGGGACAACCCGCTCGGACAGGCAGCGGGCGATCGCATCCTCCTCGAGCCCGCTCAAAAGCGCGACCCGCTCGCGAAGCGCGGCCTTGAAGTCGAGCTTGCCCTGCATTGCCCGCTCGGTGATCTCGGCGACCTCGCGCTTGAGGCCGACGAAATCGGCCAGCTCGTCGATACATTCCTGGCCGATGATCGTGGAATCCATGTCGGCGACCAGCAGCTTGCGGAAGCGCGGTTCCTCCGCCTGGACGACAACGTCCACCCCGGGAAGCTCCTGCAGCGCCCAGCGGATTGCGGCAAAGTCGGCGGCGACCCGCAGATCGGCGGCATCGCCTTCGTCGATCCAGGCGACGAAACGCGCGCCGGAGTCCAGCTCGCGCAGGGCGCCGAGCGCCCGGTCCACCATCCTGTCATCGAGCCGCCCCGCTGCTATCAGCGTCACTATGGCCATCGGCGATCACAAACCTCCTGTCGCCTTAATTGCTGGCCCGACGGCCAGCGGCAAGTCGGCTCTTGCGCTCACGCTGGCCGAACGGACGGGCGGTGTCATTGTCAATGCCGACAGCGCCCAGATCTATCGCGACCTGCCCGTCCTCAGCGCGGCCCCGAGCGCCGACGACCTCCGCCGGGCGGACCATCGCCTCTACGCAATCCGCGACGGGGCTCACCCCTGCTCTGCCGCCGAGTGGGCAGCGCTGGCGAAGGCAGAGATCGCCGGGATCCACGCCGCCGGCCGGCTTCCCATCCTCGTCGGCGGAACCGGCCTGTATCTCCGCACGCTCCTGGAGGGCATCGCCCCGGTGCCGCCCATCGACCCCGCGGTCCGCGCCGAGGTGCGCAAGGCCGATCTCGAGGAAAACAGGGCAAGGCTGAAACGGGCCGATCCCGAGGCGGCGGCCAGGATCAAGCCGGGCGACCGGGCCCGGATTGCGCGCGCGCTCGAAGTGGTGCTGTCGACCAGGCGGACCCTCGCGCAATGGCAGCAAGGCCGGGAAGGCGGGATCGGCAGTCGGATCGCGCTTGACCCACTGATCCTGCTGCCGCCGCGACCGTGGCTGTACGTGCGCTGCGATGCGCGGTTCGAAGCGATGATGGCAAATGGTGCCATCGAAGAGGTCAGGGCGCTGCTTGTCCGCCGGCTCGACCCCTCGCTGCCTGTAATGCGCGCGATCGGGGTGCGAGAAATCGCTGCCTTCCTCGCCGGCGAAATCAGCCGCGTGGAAGCAGTCGCGCGCGGCCAGCAGGCGACGCGCAATTACGCAAAGCGCCAATACACCTGGTTCGCGCACCAGCCACCGCCCGACTGGCCACATTTCACCGAGGCGCTCGACGCCGGAGCGATGCGCGAGGCACTGGCCCAGTTCGAAGCAAGCGCGTAGGCGACGATTATGGAGCTGTTGCGCAACGTCGACATCGATCCCTCGCCGCTGAAGGGCAAGAAAGTCGCCATTCTCGGCTTCGGCAACCAGGGGCGGCCGCAGGCGCTCAACCTCAAGGACAGCGGCGTCAACGTCACCGTGGGGCTTCGCGGTTCCTCCCTTAACCGGGCGATCGCCCGGGAACTGGGCCTGAAGGTCGCCGATATCGACGAGGCCGCCGCCGCGGCAGACGTGATCATGATGCTGTCGCCCGACGAAGTGCTCGGCGACCTCTATCGGCTGGTCGAGCCGCAGATTCGTGAGGGCGCGGCACTCGGCTTCAGCCACGGTCTCGCGGTCCATTTTGGGCTGCTGGAGCCGCGCGCCGACCTCGATGTCTTCCTTGTCGCGCCAAAGGGCCCAGGGACGGCGCTCCGCGCCCTCTACCAGGCCGGAAAGGGCATGATCGCCTTGTTCGCGGTCTCCCAGGATGCGACCGGCAGCGCGCGCGCCATGGCGCTCGCCTATGGCCGGGCGATCGGCTGCGGACGGGCGGGGCTGATCGCCTCGACGTTCGAGGAAGAAGCAGTCGCCGACCTGTTCAACGAGAATGCGGTCGTTTGGGGCGGCGTGCCCGAGCTGCTGCGTGCAGGCTTCGAAACGCTCGTCGAGGCCGGGATCAGCCCGGAGGTCGCCTATCTGGAATGCGTCGGCGAGCTCAAGTTGATCGCCGAGTTGATCGATGCGCGCGGGATCGCCGGCATGCGCGAGGCGATCTCGAACACCGCCGAGCTCGGTGCGGTGCTGGGCGGTCCGGCGGTCGTCGGGCCGGAAACCCGCGAAAGGATGCGCGAGGTGCTCCGCTCGGTGCAATCCGGCGCGTTCGCGAGAGCGCTCAGCGAGGACGCGGCGCAGGGTTATCCGAAGCTCAAGGCCGCACGCGAGGCAGCGCGATCAGAGCCGATCGAGAAGGCTTACAACAAGCTTCGCGAGGTTTCAGGCGACTAGCCGATCTCGTCCTGCGTCTGCATGGCGCGTGCGCCGATCGATGCGCGCTCGAGATAGAGGCGCTGGAGCTGGCGGTGGGCTTCGGCGGCGTCAGCATCGGTCGCGGCCTCGGCGAGCGCCAGCTCCTCGGCGGCGCGCTGCGCGTAATAAGCGCGGCCCTTGGTGGCGTCACTGTCGTCCATTGCCCTGCTCCTGCTCTCGAGCCCGCCTAGCACAATTTGGGTCCCAAGTCGCCCGGCCCGCCGCACCGAAAGTTCAGGCCGCCGTAAAGATCAGAACGGCAAATGCGGTTGACGAAAGATCGCCAGCCCGACGAACAGGCCGGTGAGCGCCAGCCCAACCGAAGCGAGGACATAGAGAGCCGCCGCCAGTAGCGCGTTGCGCTCGACGAGGACCGCGACGTCGAGCGAGAAAGCGGAAAAGGTCGTGAAGCCGCCGAGCAGGCCGGTGGTCAGGAACAGCCGCACATGCTGGCTTGTCCCGGTGCGAAAGGCGAACCAGCCGGCAAGCAGGCCGATCAGGAACGAGCCGAGCACATTGACGATGATCGTCCCGAACGGGAAGCCGTAGCCGAACCAGCGGGCGGCAGCGAGATTGACTCCGTGCCGAAGAGCGCCGCCGACTCCTGCGCCTGCAAAAACAATAAGATATCCCATGCCTCTACCTTAGACTCTTAGGTTGCCGGCAGTTACTTCCGGCCGAACAGCTTTTCGATGTCGGTGTGGGCGAGCTTCACCCAGGTCGGCCGTCCGTGGTTGCATTGGCCCGAACGCGCGGTCACCTCCATTTCGCGAAGAAGCGCGTTCATTTCGGCAACCGAGAGCGCCCGCCCCGCCCGCACCGAGCCGTGGCAGGCGATCGTCGCCTCTACATGGTCGAGCCGTTCCTGCAGCGACAGGGCCGAGCCGAGCTCGGCAATCTCCGCAGCCAGGTCGGCGAGCAGGCGGGCGACATCGGGGCTTCGGAGCGCCGCAGGGACGCAGCGGACGAGGATGGAGGTCTGGCCGAAGCGCTCAATCTCCAGGCCAAGCGTAGCCAGCTCCTCGGCCGCGGTTTCCAGCCGGTCGCAATCGGGCTCGTCGAGCTCGACCACTTCCGGAATGAGCAGGTTCTGGCGCGGGACGGAGCCGCCGCTTCGCGCGGCGCGGAGCCGCTCGAGCACGAGCCGCTCGTGCGCGGCATGCTGGTCGACGATTACCAGCCCGTCTTCGGCCTCGGCGACGATATAGGTGTTGGCGACCTGGCCGCGCGCCACGCCCAGCGGATAGGACTGAACGGGTTCTAACGCGGGCTCCGCGCGCGCCGCGGGCTCGACCCGGATCCCGGTGAACAGCGCCCGTTCCTCGCGGACGCCGGCGGGCAGCGGCGCCGAGGTCGAGACGCTGCTCGTCCAGACGACCGGCGAAGCGGCCTGCTCGCGCGCCGCGCTCCGATGGGATTCGACATCGAGGGCGGCGCGTATCCCACCGACGATCAGACCGCGCACCGCGGCGGGGTCGCGGAACCGCACCTCGGTCTTGGCCGGATGGACGTTGACGTCCACCTCGTCGAGCGGAACCGAAAGGAACAAGGCGGCGATCGGGTGGCGATCGCGGGCGAGCAGGTCCCGATAGGCAGCGCGGAGCGCGCCGACCAGCAGCCGGTCCTTTACCGGGCGCGAATTGACGAACAGAAATTGCTGGTCGCCCGCCCCCCGATTGAAGGTCGGCAGGCTGACAACACCTGTAAGGCCGAGCCCGTCGCGGACGCAGTCGATCCCTACCCCGTGCCGCTCGAGCTCGGCCGCGAGCAGCGCCGCGACCCGCGCGGGCGGGTCCGACGGCTGCAGCGACAGGATCCGCCGCCCGTCATGCTCGAGCGTGAAGGCGACGTCGCTGCGCGCCATCGCCAGGCGCTTCACTGTGTCGAGGCAGGCCGCATATTCGGCGCGCGGCGAGCGCAGGAACTTGCGCCTCGCCGGGACTTTCTCGAACAGCTCCTCCACGCGGACCCGGGTTCCGGGCGGAAGCGCGGCCGGCCCCTCCGCCTTCACCCGGCCATGATCCACCTCGATCCGCCAGCCCTCAGCGCCGCGCTGCCGGCTTTCGAGCGTGAGGCGCGCCACGCTCGCGATCGACGGCAGCGCCTCACCGCGGAAACCGAAGCTGGTGATCTCCTCGATGCGGTCGCCGGGAAGCTTGGACGTCGCGTGCCGCTCGAGCGCCAGCGCCATGTCGGGGCGGCTCATCCCCAGGCCGTCGTCAGTCACTTCGATCAGCCCGATGCCGCCGCCCGACAGGCGGATTGCGACGTTGGCGGCGCCCGCGTCGAGCGAATTCTCGACCAATTCCTTGAGCGCGCTTGCTGGCCGCTCGACCACCTCGCCCGCCGCGATTCGGTCGACGAGTTCGGACGGCAGTCTTCTTATTGACATGTCCATGGGTCTAGCCCAATCCGAGCCATCCCGCGAAGCGCTGATTTCCGCGACGAAAATTCAGTTTGCGTTCAATGGGAAGCGTTTAATTTTCAATTGCGTAGCCGGGGGGACTTTCGGCTGCCGAAGACGAGGGCGAGACGAAGCAAGCATGTTCTGGACGCGCTGGTTCAAATGGATGTCGCACGACATGGCGATCGACCTCGGTACCGCCAATACCCTGGTCTACGTCCGTGGCCGCGGGATCGTCCTCAACGAACCGTCGGTGGTGGCGATCGAGACCATCAACGGCGTCAAGAGGGTGAAGGCGGTCGGCGACGACGCCAAGCTGATGATGGGCAAGACCCCCGATCAGATCGAGGCCATCCGGCCGCTCCGCGACGGGGTCATCGCCGACATCGACGTCGCCGAGCAGATGATCAAGCACTTCATCCACAAGGTGCACGGCGGCAAGATGCGCGCCTGGCGCTTCCCGGAGATCGTCATCTGCGTGCCGTCGGGATCGACCAGCGTCGAGCGGCGCGCGATCCGTGACGCCGCCTCTAACGCGGGCGCGAGCCAGGTCTATCTGATCGAGGAGCCGATGGCCGCCGCGATCGGCGCCGACATGCCAGTCACCGAGCCGATCGGATCGATGGTCGTCGACATCGGCGGCGGAACGACCGAGGTCGCGGTCCTGTCGCTGCGCGGGCTTGCCTATACGACCTCCGTGCGGGTCGGGGGCGACAAGATGGACGAGGCGATCAGCTCCTACGTCCGGCGCAACCACAACCTGCTGATCGGTGAGGCCACCGCCGAGCGGATCAAGAAGGAGGTGGGCATTGCCAAGCCGCCGACCGACGGCATCGGCAAGACGGTCCACATCAAGGGTCGCGACCTGGTCAACGGCGTGCCGAAGGAAATTTCCATCAATCAAGGCCAGATCGCCGAAGCGCTTTCGGAACCCGTCGGGACCATCGTCGAAGGAGTCCGGATCGCGCTCGAGAACACCGCTCCGGAACTTGCCGCCGATATCTGCGACCAGGGCATCGTCCTCACCGGAGGCGGCGCCTTGCTCCAGGGCCTGGACGAAGTGCTCCGCGACGAGACCGGGCTTCCGGTGACGGTCGCCGAGGATCCGCTGACCTGCGTCGCCCTCGGCACCGGCCGGGCGCTCGAGGAAGAGCAGTTCCGCGGCGTTCTCCAGACGGCCTGAAGAAGGCGTAAGCGGTGGCGACGCCGCGCCCCGGCTGGTCGAGACGCGCGCAATATGGGCTGTTCTTCGGCTTCATCGCAGCCATAGCGGGACTCGTCATCGGGCTGATCCTGCTCGGCATTTCCATCGCCGCGCCAAGGACGTTCAAGGACCTGCGAAGCCTCGCGCTCGACGTCACTGCCCCGCTCACCATCCCGCTCCACGAAGTGACCGCGACTTTCCAGGGGATTGCATCGGGCGCCGGCGATTACTGGGATGCCGCCCGCCAGAACAGCCGGCTCAAGGCCGAGAACAAGGCAATGCGCGAGCAGCTGATCGTCGCCCGGGCGGTGCAGCGGGAAAACCGGCAGCTCAAGGCGGTGCTCAACCTGCGCGAGCGCACGGCCGAGACCGTCGCCGTGGGCCGGCTTGTCGGCTCGTCCTACCAGAGCCCGCGCCGCTTCGCGGTCCTGTCCGCGGGCAGCGGCGACGGGGTCCGGACGGGAATGCCGGTGCGGACCGCCGAAGGGCTGGTCGGGCGAGTGATCGACGCCGGCACGTTCTCCTCGCGGGTGTTGCTGGTCTCCGACCGGGCAAGCATCGTGCCCGCGCGCCTGCTTCGAACCGGGCAGGCAATCATCGCCCAGGGCCGCGGCGACGGCGCCGTCGAGCTCAAGCCGATCGAGGTCGGCCGCAATCCCTTCCGACCCGGCGACATCATCATCACGTCGGGCACAGGCGGGCTCTACCCGCCGATGGTGCCGCTTGCGCGGGTGCTCCGGCTGGAAGGCGACAATGCGATCGCAATGCCGCTCGCCGATCCCGGTGAATCGGCTATCGCCATCGTCCAAAAGCCGTACGAACCGGAGGCGATGAGCTCGCTGTCCCAAAGCGAACCGGGCCCGCCTTGATGGTCCGCTCGGCGCTCGCCTCGAATCGCAGAATCGGCCAGGGGCCGGTCAGCGGCGCTCCCTATGTGCCGGCCGCTTCGGTCATCGCCGCGACCTTCTTGTCGAGCCTGCCGGTCGTCTCGCTCAGCGGCTGGTTCCCCGATTTCGGGTTCCTGGTGTTGATCGCCTGGCGGCTGCTCCGGGCCGACGCCTGGCCGAGCTGGTGGGCTGCCCCGCTGGGTTTCGTCAACGACCTCGTCAGCGGTTACCCGCTGGGCTTCTCGGTCAGCCTGTGGACCGCCGCGATGCTGGTGCTCGATCTGCTCGACCGGCGCACCGCATGGCGGGACTATTGGATCGAATGGGCGCTTGCCGCGATCCTCATCCTCGCTGGCGAGGCCGCGCAGTGGCAGGTGGCGGCATGGATGGGCGCGGCCGTTCCGTTTTCTGCAATGATTCCTTCCATAATCATCTCGATCGCGGCATTCCCGGTGGCTGCGTGGATGGTTGGCCGGCTCGACCGGTGGAGGTTGGGACAGCAGGGGTGAAGCACCAGCGATTCACGTCGGTCCATCAGTCGCTATCCTTCTCGCGGCGGATGATGCTCGTCGGCGGCGCTCAGGCAGCGATCGGCGGCCTCCTTATCGGCCGTCTCGGCTATCTCGCGGTCAGCCAGAACGAGAAATACCAGCTGCTTTCGGAGAACAACCGGGTGCAGCTGATCGTCGTTCCGCCACGGCGTGGCTGGCTGGTCGACCGCCGCGGCAAGCCGATCGCCATCAATCGCAGCGATTTCCGAGTCGACCTCATTCCCCAGCAGCTGGAGGATCCGGAAACGACGCTCAAGGAACTCGCGAAGCTGCTGCAGCTTGACCGCGACGACCTCGACCGGATTCTCGCCGAGCTCAAGGAGAGCAAGGGCTTCAAGCCCGTCGAGGTCGCGGCAAGCATTCCCTACGACCAATATGCGGCGGTGACCGTCCGCCTACCCGAGCTCCCCGGTGTCCAGCCGACACGCGGCTTTTCCCGTTTCTACCCGGACGGGCCCGCGGTCGCGCATCTCGTCGGCTACGTCGGGACGGCCTCGGAAAAGGAATATGAGGCGGAAAAGAACCCGCTTCTGATCACGCCCGGTTTCAAGATCGGCAAGGCGGGCCTCGAGAAGACTCTCGAGCCTTATCTGCGCGGAACGCCCGGTGGCCAGCGGGTCGAAGTCACTGCACGGGGGCGGCTAGTGAAGGAGCTGGATCCCAAGCCCGACCGCAGCGGCCGCACCGTTCAGCTCGGGATCGACGCCGATCTCCAGACCTTTGCCGCCAGCCGCATGGGCGACGAGTCCGGCTCGCTGGTGCTGATGGATTGCCACGCGGGCGACCTCCTCGCTTTCGTCTCAATGCCGGCTTTCGATCCCAATAGTTTTTCCCAGGGGATCGGCAGGACCGAATGGCGGATGCTCTCGGAAGACGACCATTTGCCGCTTCTCAACAAGATCACGCAGGGCCTCTATCCGCCCGGTTCGACGATCAAGCCGATGAACGCACTGGCGCTGCTCCAGCACGGGGTGGACCCGAAGGAGCGGGTTTTCTGCCCGGGCGGCTACCGGCTCGGCAACCGCTTCTTCCGCTGCCTTGGGCGCCACGGTTCCGTCGACATGCGCCGCGCGATCGCCAAGAGCTGCAACACTTACTTTTACGCAATGGGCCACCGCGTCGGTTACGACAGGATTGCGCCGATGGCGAAGCGCCTGGGGCTTGGGCAAAAGTTCGACCTTCCGCTGGTCACGCAGAATTACGGAACAGTTCCCGACAGCGCCTGGAAGGCGCGCAAATATGAGCAGAACAGGCGGCTGGTCGAACGGCCGGACTGGACTGCGTCGGACACGTTGAACGCTTCGATCGGCCAGGGCTTCCTATTGCTAAACCCGCTGCAGCTTGGCGTCATGGCGGCACGCATCGCGTCGGGGCGGGATGCTCAACCCAAGCTCCTCGGCGTGCACCGGCAGCCTGAGCCCTTGCTGGGGCTTCCGCCCGAGCATCTGGATATCGTCCGCGGCGCCATGTGGGAGGTGGTCAACGGCGACGGAACAGCCGGAGCGAGCAAATTGCCGCTCAAGGGCATCGAGATGAGCGGCAAGACCGGCACCGCCCAGGTCCGGCGGATCGCCGGCGGCCAGCGCGGACAAGGCGGCGACTGGAAGTACCGGGACCACGGCCTGTTCGTCTTTTTCGCCCCGTCGCACGAGCCGCGCTACGCCGGGGCAGTGGTGATCGAGCATGGGATGGGCGGCGCCAGGGCCGCTGCCCCGGTCGCCAAGGACGTGCTCACCTTCCTGTTCGACCGCGACCTGGCGATGAAGAACCTCGCCGCGCTAGAGCAGCAATGGGGCGGCACGCTTGCCGAGCGCAATGCGCTCAGGGCGGCGGCGTTCAAGGCCGCGGCCCAGGCCGGCGGCGCATGATCTCCTCGGCGATCATCCCGCAGCCGCTGGCCCGGCTTCCGTGGCGGCTCCTGTTCCTGGTGATTGGCATCGGCGGGCTCGGGCTGATCACCCTTTATTCGGCGGCTGGTGGCTCGATGACACCCTGGGCGCTCAAGCAGGCAGTCGTGTTCCTCGTCTTCCTTACCGTCGCGGTCGGGATGTCATGGCTCAGCGAATCGACGATCAAGGCGGCTTCCTTTCCGGTCTATGCCGTCGTCCTCGTCATGCTGATCGCAGTCGAGATGCTGGGCTTCGTCGGCAAGGGGGCCCAGCGCTGGCTCGACGTCGGGCCGGTGCGGTTGCAGCCGAGCGAATTCATGAAGCCGGTCATCGTGCTCGTGCTCGCGCGCTTTTACGAGCTGCTTCCGCCGGGCGACATCCGCCGCTGGCGGGCGATCTGGCCGGCCGGGCTGCTGCTCGGAATCCCGTTCCTGCTGATTCTCGTCCAGCCGGACATGGGCACGGCGCTAATGGTGCTTTTCATCGGCGTCACCGTGATGTTCGTCGCCGGCCTGCCCTGGTGGCTCTTCGCGGGCGCCGCCGCGACGGTCGCCGTCGCCGCTCCGGTCGCCTATTCGCTGATGCACGAATATCAACGCAAGCGGGTGTTGATCTTCCTCGACCCGGAAAGCGACCCGCTCGGATCGGGCTATCACATCACCCAGTCGAAGATCGCGATTGGCTCAGGCGGCCTGTTCGGCAAGGGCTATCTGAAGGGCAGCCAGAGCCACCTCGACTATCTTCCCGAAGGCCACACGGACTTCGTCTTCTCGACGATGGTCGAGGAATGGGGGTTCATGGGCGGAACGCTTCTCATCCTCGCCTTCGCCATGGTCATTCGCTGGGGAATGCAGGTGAGCGTCCGGGCGAGGACCCGGTTCGCGCAGCTCGCCGCGGCCGGGCTGTCGGCGACCATCTTCTTCTACGTCGCGATCAACCTCATGATGGTGATGGGACTGGCGCCGGTCGTCGGCGTTCCGCTCCCGCTCGTAAGTTACGGCGGCTCGGCGGTGATGACGGTGATGCTGTGTATCGGCCTGTTGATGGCGCTCGAGCGGCAGCAGCGGACCGTCTCCACGCTCGTCTGAGGGAGAGTCGGGCGGGCTTGAACGGCGCACTGTTGCGCCCCATCTGGCGCCGTGCTACCGGCGCGCCGCGCTCAAGCGGCGCCCTTCACCTTCCGGCGTGGACGCATAGCTCAGTTGGTAGAGCAGCTGACTCTTAATCAGCGGGTCCTAGGTTCGAGCCCTAGTGCGTCCACCATTCTTTTCAATCACTTATGCACTCGATCTAAGACGACCTATCAAGAAATTGCCCCTACACAGACGTTTTGTGTAGGGAAAATGTAGGGATTGAAATTCGCCTTGCATTTCAACAACCTCCTTAGACCCGCTGATTGACCGCCGTCCTCGACGTTGAGATTTTTCCTTTACTTTCCTGGCGTTAGTTAAAGTATGGACGCATAATCAGCGGGCCTACCAACGAGTCCTTATTTGGATGATTTCACGAAGATTGAATGAGTTAGCGAGATTAAGGAGCCAAAATGGGGAACGACGGCAATTCCTTCGAACAGGCCTTTCGAGGAACATGCGTGCTTCGCAATGAACGAAGCAGTGGTTGGGTGGGCATCTGGCTGGACAACTTCGATCGTTATTGGCTCGTCGAGGGCAAGCCCGGTTCAACCGAGCCGTGTCGCGATCTTTGTCACTTTGAGTCCTATTCCGAGGCGCTGAAAAGCTGGGGCGAGTGGTGGGAACGGGAATTCGACGGCGAGCCGACTAAGTTTGGTTTGCAGGTGGTCCAAGGCACGTAGCTTTTACCTGAACCAACAGCAGGCTATGTCACTGGGTCGACCGTAATCGCCTGCCGGATGTCACGGCCGGTTTGCGTTCAGGGGCCACGAATGCCTGTTCCCGATTATGAGACTTTGATGCTTCCCGTTTTGCGGCTGTTCGCGAGCGGGGCAAAAAACGTCTCAGACTGCCTTCCTCAGATCAAACAGCAGTTTCACATCACCGATGAAGAGGCCCAAAAGTTAATCCCAAGCGGGCGCGTCACGTTGTTAGCGAACCGGACGCATTGGGCGCGCACATACCTTTCGAAGGCTGGCCTTCTCACATCTCCTCGCCGCAACGAGCATGTGATCACCGATTTAGGTAGACGTGTCCTGGCTCAAAATCCGGCACGAATTGATAATGAAGTGCTGAAGCAGTTCGACAGCTTCACTGAATGGCTGGACCAATCTCACGCGGCAAGCGGCGAAAAGTCGATCCGCCGCAGTGCGCCGGCCGAGAGGTCAATCGAGGAATCCAGCGCGACACCCGAAGACGCGATGGAGACAGCCAGCGCATTGTTGAATGCCGCGCTGCGGGACGAACTGCTCAGTTTTCTCCAGCAGGTATCCCCGACCCGATTTGAGCGTTTGATTTTGGATCTGCTCAACGCGATGGGATACGGCGGAGGCCAGATCGACAGCGCGGCCTTAACAAAGTCAACAGGCGACGGTGGCATTGACGGCATCATAAGTGAAGACGCCCTTGGGCTTGATGCCGTCTATATCCAAGCGAAGCGTTACGCTCCTGAGAACACGGTGGGACGTCCGCACATTCAACAATTCATCGGTTCACTTACCGGTGAAAGCGCAACGAAAGGTGTTTTCGTGACGACTTCCGACTTTTCGCGGGAAGCGCGCGACTACCTTAACAAAGTTCAGCAGCGGGTCGTTTTGATAAACGGGCAAAAGCTGGCCCAGCTAATGATTCAGCACGGTGTGGGCGTCCGGACTCGCACGACCTATGCTGTTCGAAGTGTGGATGATGATTATTTTTCCGAGGTGACTGATAGTTGACAACCGAATAGCGATGCTCAGTCCTGTGCCTACCGGGGTGCTTGGATCATGCGATTGCTGAAGAAACTTTGGGCTGCCATTGGTCACGCTTTCACCCTGCAGGCCCTTCTCTTATTCGTATTTCCGACGGGGGTCATTGTCAGTCTTGCCGTTTGGCTGGCGACGCTCACAGCCATAGTGCGGCTCTTCGCCCCTCTCTCTTATCTAGTTGTTGCCGTTTTGGTCCTGATCTTCGCGCTGATCGTGATGCAATTGTTCGTCAGCGTGGCAAAGCAGTTGGGGTGGAAGCCAAAGCGTCGCCCCAGCCGTCGGAAATTGCCGAAGAGAGACGCATCATTGGCTGAAGTCGCTAAATACGTCGCGACAGAATCCGCCTACGGTCAAGCGAGCAATGCAGTGAACGCCCCTGTCCAAGACATGCAGAAAGAATTGATGGACCGCATCTGTGAAAACGAACTAACGGTTTGGGGTCGCGTCGGACAACTGCCTA
>DASTDZ010000024.1:0-16821 GCA_035710105.1 Sphingomicrobium sp.
GACTAACCTGCGACCTGCGGGGCAGGTCGCACGTCGTTGATCGTCGATCCTGTCCGCTATCGCGGCAGGTCGGCCGGCTTGCGCGCTCTCTTCGCCGTAAGCCGCTGTTTGCTTTGCAAACAGAGACTTACGCTCGGGCGCTCGGCTACTGATCCAGGAAGCTCCGCATCTTCCGCGACCGGCTCGGATGCTTCAGCTTACGCAGCGCCTTGGCCTCGATCTGCCGGATGCGCTCGCGGGTGACCGAGAACTGCTGGCCGACTTCCTCGAGCGTGTGGTCGGTGTTCATGCCGATGCCGAAGCGCATCCGCAGCACGCGTTCCTCGCGCGGGGTGAGCGAGGCCAGCACGCGGGTCACCGTCTCCTTGAGGTTGGCCTGGATCGCGGCGTCGACCGGGATGACCGCGTTCTTGTCCTCGATGAAATCGCCGAGGTGGCTGTCTTCCTCGTCGCCGATCGGGGTCTCGAGGCTGATCGGCTCCTTGGCGATCTTCATCACCTTGCGGACCTTCTCCAGCGGCATGGAGAGGCGCTCGGCGAGGTCCTCGGGCGTGGCTTCGCGGCCATGCTCGTGGAGGAACTGGCGGCCGGTGCGGACCAGCTTGTTGATCGTCTCGATCATGTGGACCGGGATGCGGATGGTCCGCGCCTGGTCGGCGATCGAGCGGGTGATCGCCTGGCGGATCCACCACGTCGCGTAGGTCGAGAATTTGTAGCCGCGGCGGTACTCGAACTTATCGACCGCCTTCATCAGGCCGATATTGCCCTCCTGGATGAGGTCCAGAAACTGAAGGCCGCGGTTGGTGTATTTCTTGGCGATCGAGATGACGAGGCGAAGGTTGGCCTCGACCATCTCCTTCTTGGCGATGCGGGCCTCGCGCTCGCCCTTTTGCACCATGTTGACGATCCGCCGGTACTCGGGGAGCGAGGTGCCGACCGCCTGGGCGATCTCGGCGATCTCCCCGCGGATCCGCTCGACGCTGTCGCGCTCGGCGGAAGCGAAGGCGGCCCATTTCTTGTCGCCCCTGGCCATCTCGTCGAGCCAGGCCTCGTCTAGCTCTCGGCCCGAATAGGATTCGAGGAAGGCGCGGCGCGGAACGCGGTGGCGCTCGGCGAGGCGAAGCATCTGGCCGCCGAGCGCCATCAGCCGGCGGTTGTAGCTGTAGAGCTGGTCGACGAGATATTCGATCTTCGCCTGGTGGAACTGGACGCTTTCGACCTCGGCGGTCAGCTGCTCGCGAAGCTTCTGGTATTTCTTCTCGTCATTGGCGGGGAATTCGCTGGCCGAGGCGAAGGCCTCGAGCCGCGCGGCCTGGAGCTTGGCGAACTTCTTGAACAGCGACGTGATGGTCGCGAACTTCTCGAGCGCCTGCGGCTTGAGCTGCTCCTCCATCTGGGCGAGGCTCAGCGCGTTCTCGTCGTCGTCGTCCTCGACGACCGGCTTGGCGCGCCGCTCGACCATGTCCTCCTCGTCGTCGCCGGACGCGGCCTCGGGCTCGTCGGCGACCTCTTCCTCTTCCTTGATCGTCGGGCCGGCGGTCTTCTCGCTGATCTCGCCCTCGGCGCCTTCGCCTTCCTCGCTGGCGGCGATCTGCTCGGCGGTCGGGCCCTTCGACAGCATCGCCTCGAGGTCGAGGATCTCGCGCAGCTGCATCGTGCCTTCGTTGAGCGCCTTCGACCAGTTGATGATGGCGTTGAAGGTCATCGGGCTTTCGCACAGCCCCCAGATCATGATGTCGCGCCCGGCCTCGATGCGCTTGGCGATCGCGATCTCGCCCTCGCGGGAGAGGAGCTCGACCGCGCCCATCTCGCGAAGATACATGCGCACCGGGTCGTCGGTGCGGTCGACCGCTTCCTTCTTGGTCGCAGCCGCGGGGCGGGGGCCGCCGTCGTCGAGGGGGTCGACTTCCTCCTCCTGCGCCGGCTCCTCCTCTTTCTCGTCCTCGGCCTCTTCCTCGTTCTCGACGACGTTGATGCCCATCTCGTTGATCGCGGACATGACGTCCTCGATCTGCTCGGAGCTCATCTGGTCCTGGGGGAGGGCCTCGTTGATCTCGTCATAGGTGACGAAGCCGCGCTTCTTGGCGCGCGCGAGCAGCTTCTTGATCGACGCGTCGTTGAGGTCGATCAGTGGCGCGTCGCCGCTTTCCTGTGCTTCGGTCTCTGCCGCTTCGTTTTTCGCCATGGTCCCGGGTGCCGCCTATTCCGTGCCGGCGAGTGACGCCAGCCTTTGCATTACTTCCTCTCGCGCAGCGCGCAGCCGAAGCTGCTCGTCATACGCATCCTCTTCGCCGGCCTTCAAACGCTCGGTCGCCTCGTTAAGAGCCGCGCCGATCTCCTCGCCCGCCGCAAGCGCGTCGATCGCGATCCCCAGATCGCGAACCGCCCGTTCGGGCTCGGTCTCGCCGCGGGTGAAGGAAAAGCCGCCTGCGGAGCTGAGCGACCGTCCCTTGCCCGCCCGGGCTCCAGCAGGCTGCAATATGGTGACAAGCGCCTCGCGATCAAGTTTTTCGCCGGACAGCGCCGCGTCGACCAGCCGGTTGCGCTGGGCGGCGAGGGCGCGGTCGGCGATCGGCAGGTGGGCGAGCTGCTCGACATGGCCGGTCAGCGCCTCGGGGAAATAGGCAAAGCCGGTGATCAGAGCGCGGGCGGTGGCGTCGTCGATTCCGGTGCGGGAAATGCGCCGGGCGGCGTCGGTCGGCGGCGGCTCGGGCGGCGCCCAGCGGCCGCTCTTGCGGTCGAAGCGGTTGCGCTGGCGGGCTTGCCATGGCGCGCGGACCGAGCCGAACTCGGCGTCAAAGCGGGCGAGCCACTGGTCGCGGTAGAGGCGGCGAAGCTCGGGGTCGCCAATCGCCTGGGCATGCTCGACGAGGCGCTGGCGAAGGCCGGCGCGGGCCTCGGGCGTGGCGAGCGGGGCCAGGTCGCGTTCGTGCCGCCACAGCCGCTGGTCGAGCGGCTCGGGATCGGCCAGCAGCGCCTCGAGCGCCTCGCGGCCTCCAGAGCGCACGAGGTCGTCGGGGTCCTGGCCGGGCGGAAGCTCGACGAAGCGCAGGGTCCGCTCGGGCCCCAGCATGGGCAGCGCGCGCATCGCGGCGCGGATCGCCGCTTTCCTCCCGGCCGAGTCGCCGTCGAAGCAAAGGATCGGCGCCGGGTCGAGCCGCCACATGCGCTCGAGCTGCGCCTCGGTGACCGCGGTTCCGTTGGGCGCCACCGCCTCGGCGATGCCGGCCCGGTCGAGCGCGATCACGTCCATATAGCCCTCGACGACGATCAGCCGCTTCGCGCTGCGGCTGGCCGGGCCGGCGCGATCGATGTTGTACAGGGTGCGGCCCTTGTCGAAGAGCGGCGTGTCGGGGGAATTGAGATATTTGGGCTCGCCTTCGCCCAGGATCCGGCCGCCGAAGGCGATCACGCGGCCGCGGGCGTCGCGGATCGGGATCATCAGCCGTCCGCGGAAGCGGTCGTAGGTCTCGCCGCCGTCCTCGGGCCGGATCAGCATGCCGGTCTCGACCAGCCGGTCCTCGCCGAGGTGGGCGAGGGCGCGCTTCAGCGAATTGCGGCTGTCGGGCGCAAGGCCGATTCCGAAGCGTTCGATCGCGTTGCCATCGATTCCGCGGTCCTTGAGATAGTCGCGGGCCGCCGCGCCGCCGATCCCGTTGAGTTGCTCGGCGAACCATTTCTGGACCGCCGCCATGACGTCAGTGAGCGAGGCGGCGCGCTCGGCCCGCTCCCTGGCGCGCGGGTCGGGAGCGGGGACCTCCATCCCGGCCTTGGCGGCGAGCTCCTTGACGGCGTCCATGAACGGGAGGCCGCGGTGGTCGGTCAGGAAGCGGATCGCATCGCCATGCGCGCCGCAGCCGAAGCAATGGTAAAAGCCCTTGTCGTCGTTGACGGTGAAGCTGGGTGTCTTCTCGTCGTGGAACGGGCAGCAGGCCTTCCATTCGCGGCCGGCGCGGACCAGCTTCACGGAAGGGGAAATGACGCTCGACAGCAGGGTGCGGGCGCGAAGCTCGTCAAGCCATTGCGGTGAGAGGGTCATCGCGAATCACTTTGTGCACGGCTGGGCGCTGCCGCAAGCGGCAAGGCGCACTTATCCACAGCCGCGAATCAGGCCGCTCAGCCGCCCAGCATCTGCTTGACGAGCGCGCTTGCCCGGGCGGGCTCGAGGGCGCCGGCGTGGCGCGCCTTCACCTCGGCCATCACCTTGCCCATGTCCTTGACCGAGCTCGCGCCGGTCTCGGCGATGACCGCGGCAATGGCGGCGCGGGCCTCTTCGTCGGACATTTGCGCGGGCAGAAAGCGCTCGATCGCGGCGATTTCGGCTTCCTCCGCCGCCGCGCGGTCCTCGCGGCCGCCCTTGCGATAGGCTTCGGCCGATTCGCGGCGCTGCTTGATCATCTTCTGGAGCACTTCGGTGACCAGCTGATCATCTTCGGCAGGCGCACCGCCGGTCCGCGCCTCGATGTCGCGGTTCTTGATCGCCGCCTGCACCATCCGCAGGGTGCCGACGAGCGCCTTGTCGCCGCTCTTCATCGCCGCCACCGTCGCGGCCTTGATGTCGTCCCGGATCATCCTTTTGCCCTAGCCTCGCATTTTCACGCTGACCAGCGTTGACCGGCCCCGCGAAAGCGCATAGCGGCAATCCCTTAGCGACATCGTTGAAACAGTGTTGACGGAAGGCTCTCCCGCCCATGGCCGACGCCAAACCCACGCCCGCGCCCCAGCCCAAGGGTGCGACGGGAGTCGTGGTGTTTGCCGACGGCCGGACGATCTGGGGCCAGGGATTCGGCGCCGAAGGGCAGGCGGTCGGGGAGCTGTGCTTCAACACGGCGATGACCGGTTACCAGGAGGTGATGACCGACCCGTCCTACGCACGCCAAGTCATCGCCTTCACCTTTCCGCACATCGGCAATGTCGGCGCCAATGATGAAGACATCGAGGCGGCGGAAGCCCATGCGCTTGGCTGCCTTGTCCGCGAGACGGTCACCGCCCCGTCCAATTACCGCGCGGGCCAGGATTTCGCCGACTGGATGAAGCGCTGGGGGCGGATCGGCATTTCCGGCGTCGATACCCGCGCGCTGACTCGGCTGGTGCGCGAGGAGGGGCCGCCGACCATCGCCATCGCGCATGACGAAGGCGGCGAGTTCGATCTCGACAAGCTGCAAAAAATGGCGGCCGCCTGGCCGGGCCTCGAGGGCATGGACCTGGCGAAAGAAGTCAGCCGCCTGCAGGTCGAGCGCTGGACCGGCGGCAAGTGGGTGTGGGGCAGGGGCTATGAGCTCGGCGGCGACGATCCCGACCGCCCCCATGTGGTCGCGGTCGATTATGGCTCCAAGCGCAACATCTTCCGCAATCTGTGCGAGGCCGGGGCGCGGGTGACGGTGGTCCCCGCGAGCGCGAGCTTCGACGAGATCATGGCGCACGAGCCCGACGGTTTCTTCCTCTCGAACGGCCCGGGCGACCCGGCGGCGACGGGCGGCTACGCGATCCCCGTGATCCGGCAGATGCTGGAGAGCGGCAAGCCCCTATTCGGGATCTGCCTCGGCCACCAGCTCCTCGCGCTCGCCGTCGGCGGCAAGACCAGCAAGATGTTCCAGGGCCACCGCGGCGCCAACCACCCCGTCAAGCGCCTCGCCGACGGGCGGGTCGAGATTACCTCGATGAACCATGGTTTTGCGGTCGAGCGCGAAGGTTTGCCGAAGAATGTGCGCGAAACGCACGTGAGTTTGTTCGACGGCAGCAATTGCGGGATCGAGCTGACCGACAAGCCGGCGTTCAGCGTGCAATATCACCCCGAGGCGAGCCCGGGACCGCGGGACAGCTTCTATCTGTTCGAGAAGTTCGTGGGGTTGATGCGGTGAGGGCTGTAGTCTTTTTGGCCGCACTTGCCCTGTCCGCCTGTGCGACGGCGCGGATGCACAGCCAGGCCGAGCTCAACAGCGTCACCAAGCGCTGCGGGCTGGCCGCCGGGGAATTGTTCCAGGACGAAGAGGAGAAGAGGCTACTGTTCCTGTTCCGCGTGCAGCCAACCGCCGAGGAGCGGGCCTGCGTCGCCCGCTGGGCGCGCAAGAACCACCTTCGCGCCGTCTTCATCAACGCCATCAACGAGCCTGCGAGCTGATGCCCAGGCGCGCGGACATTTTGCGACAAGCCCCCTCCCACCCGTCAGGGGGGGAGGGCTGGGGAGAGGGGGTCCTCCGGATCCCGCCCCAGCTCGATCAATATCGCTCGGAGCACGCCATCCAAGTTGCTCATCACGTCGGAATTGGCGAACCGAAGCACGCGAAATCCGCGCTCTTGAAGCGCTCGAGTGCGGGCGGCGTCGTACACCTCTCGTCCCGCATGCGAGTCGCCGTCGAGCTCGACGATCAGACGTTCGGCGCGCGCAGCGAAGTCGGCGACGTAAGGGGCAAGCACGACTTGGCGCTGAAACTTCACGCCAATTCGATTGGCCCGAATTGCGGTCCAGAGCTTTCGTTCAGGGGGTGTCAGGTTAGTTCGGAGCTGCTTGGCGCGAACTCTTATTTCGATGTGCCTTCTCAATCTTCCCCCTCTCCCTGCCCTCTCCCACTAAAGGGTGAGAGGGGATCGATTCAGCACCGTCCCACTCCAATCACGCAACATCCGAGCGTCAATGCCTAAGCGGACCGATATCAAGTCTATCCTGATCATCGGCGCGGGGCCGATCGTCATCGGCCAGGCGGCCGAGTTCGATTATTCGGGGAGCCAGGCGCTCAAGGCGCTGAAGGCGGAAGGCTATCGCGTCATCGTCGTCAACTCGAACCCGGCGACGATCATGACCGACCCCGAGCTTGCTGACGCGACCTATGTCGAGCCGATCACGCCGGGCTTCGTCGCCAGCATCATCGAGAAGGAGCGGCCCGACGCCCTGCTTCCGACCATGGGCGGGCAGACCGCGCTCAACACGGCGTTGACGCTCGCCAAGAACGGCACGCTCGAGCGCTTCGGGGTCGAGCTGATAGGCGCCAATGCCGAGGCCATCGAGAAGGCCGAGGACCGGCTGAAGTTCCGCGAGGCGATGGACCGCATCGGGCTCGAAAGCCCGCGCTCGGCGATCGCCCACAGCCTCGAGGAAGCGCTTGCCGCGCTCGACCATGTCGGCTTGCCGGCGATCATCCGTCCCAGCTTCACGCTCGGCGGCACCGGCGGCGGCATCGCCTACAACCGCGAGGAGTTCGAGCGGATCGTCGCCGGCGGGCTCGACGCGAGCCCGACCACCGAGGTTCTGATCGAGGAATCGGTGCTCGGCTGGAAGGAATATGAGATGGAGGTCGTGCGCGACCGCGCCGACAACGCCATCATCATTTGCTCGATCGAGAACGTCGACCCGATGGGTGTGCACACGGGCGACAGCATCACCGTCGCTCCGGCGTTGACCCTGACCGACAAGGAATATCAGCGCATGCGCTCGGCCTCGATCGCGGTGCTTCGGGAAATCGGTGTCGAAACAGGCGGTTCCAACGTCCAGTTCGCAATCGATCCCAAGAGCGGGCGGATGGTGGTGATCGAGATGAACCCGCGCGTGTCGCGCTCCTCGGCGTTGGCGTCGAAGGCGACCGGCTTCCCGATCGCCAAGGTCGCGGCGCGCCTGGCGGTCGGCTACACGCTCGACGAGATCAAGAACGACATCACCGGCGGCGCGACCCCGGCGAGCTTCGAGCCGACGATCGATTATGTTGTCACCAAGATCCCGCGCTTCACCTTCGAGAAGTTCAAGGGGACAGAAGCGTCGCTTTCGACCTCGATGAAGTCGGTCGGCGAGGTGATGGCGATCGGCCGGTCGTTCGCCGAAAGCCTGCAGAAGGCGCTCCGCGGGCTGGAGACGGGGCTGTGCGGGCTCGACCGCCTGCGCGAGCTTGAGAATGCGCCGCCCGACCGGATCGAAAGCGCGCTGGCAAGGCAGACGCCCGAACGGCTGCTGGTTGCCGCCGAGGCGCTCCGCCAGGGCTTCAGCGTCGAGCGGATCAACGCGATCGCCGGCTTCGATCCCTGGTTCCTTCGGCAGCTGGAGGCAATCGTCGCCGCCGAAAACCGGGTTCGGGAGGAGGGGTTGCCGAGCGATCCCGCAGAGATGCGCCGGCTGAAGGCGCTCGGCTTCTCCGATGCGCGCCTCGCCCAGCTCTCGGTCCGGTCCACGCACTCGGCCGGCGAGCCGGGCCGGTCCGGGGTCGTCCACGATGCGCTCAAGCACATGACCGGCGGGGTCACAGAGGCCGAGGTCCGCGCGCACCGCCTCAAGCTCGGCGTGCGGCCGGTGTTCAAGCGGATCGACAGCTGCGCCGCCGAGTTCGACGCGACCACGCCCTACCTCTATTCGACCTACGAGCCGCCCTTGTTCGACGCGCCGGTCGACGAGGCCGAGGTTTCGGACCGCAAGAAGGTCATGATCCTCGGCGGCGGGCCCAACCGCATCGGCCAGGGGATCGAGTTCGACTATTGCTGCTGCCACGCCGCCTTTGCGCTCCGCGACGCGGGGCTCGAGACGATCATGGTCAATTGCAACCCCGAGACGGTGTCGACCGACCCCGACACGTCCGACCGGCTCTATTTCGAGCCGCTGACGGTCGAGGACGTGCTCGAGATCGTCGCCCGCGAGCAGGAGAAGGGCGAGCTTCTCGGCGTGATCGTCCAGCTGGGCGGCCAGACTCCGCTCAAACTGGCGCAGGACCTGCAGTCGGCTGGCGTTCCGGTGCTGGGCACGAGCCCCGACAGCATCGACCTTGCCGAGGACCGCGAACGCTTCGCCAAGCTGGTCGCCAGGCTTGGCTTGAAGCAGCCCGCCAACGGGATCGCGCGCAGCCGCGAGGAAGCGCTCAATGTCGCGACAAGAATCGGCTACCCGGTGCTTCTGCGGCCGTCCTACGTGCTCGGCGGGCGCGGGATGGAAGTGGTCGACGGGCCCGAGCAGCTCGACCATTATATCGCGACCGCGGTGGCGGTTTCGGGCAGCTCGCCGGTGCTGATCGACCGCTACCTTCGCGACGCCGTCGAGGTCGACGTCGACGCGATCAGCGACGGCAAGGACGTCGTCGTCGCCGGCGTGATGCAGCATATCGAGGAAGCCGGCGTCCATTCGGGCGACAGCGCCTGCGCCATTCCGCCGCACAGCCTGCCGGAGCCGGTCATCGCAGAGATCGAGCGGCAGACGGCCGCGCTCGCGATGGCGCTCGAGGTCCGGGGCCTGATGAACGTCCAATATGCGGTCAAGGGCGAGGAGGTGTACCTGATCGAGGTGAACCCGCGCGCAAGCCGCACCGTGCCGTTCGTCGCCAAGGCGATCGGGCGGCCGGTCGCCAAGATCGCCGCGCGGGTGATGGCGGGCGAGCCGCTGGGCGCCTTCGACCCGATCGAGCGGGCGATCGGCCATATCGCGGTCAAGCAGCCGGTCTTCCCCTTTGTGCGCTTTCCGGGCTCCGACCCCGTGCTCGGCCCCGAGATGCGAAGCACGGGCGAGGTGATGGGGATCGACCGCGACTTCGACGCGGCGTTCAGCAAGGCGCTGCTTGGCGCCGGCATCAGGCTGCCGCGCTCCGGGACCGTGTTCGTCTCGGTCAAGGACAACGACAAGCAGCATATCGTGCCGGCGGTCGAGGCGGTGCTCGCGCTCGGCTTCGACGTCATCGCGACCAGCGGGACGGCCGCTTTCCTCAAGGAGGCTGGGCTCGAGGTCACCGAGGTCAACAAGGTCGCGCAGGGCCGCCCGCACATCGTCGACAAGCTGACCGACGGGAAGGTGCAGCTGGTGTTCAACACGACCGAGGGCTGGCAGTCACTGAAGGACAGCCATTCGATCCGCGCAACCGCCTTGCAGCGCAAGGTGCCCTATTTCACAACCGCCGCGGCAAGCCTCGCCGTCGCTCGCTCGCTCGGCTCTCTCAAGGGGCGCGCGCTTGAAGTGCGCGCGCTCCAATCCTATTATTCGGCCTCCGTGAACTGATTTTCAGCTGACAATCTGCTTCCCTCCGCGGTGCCGCAACGGCGTCGCCGGGAAGCTTTAAAGGGAAGGGGCCGAACCGATGGCGAGTGCCGACAAGGTGCCAATGCTGGCCGAGGGGCATCGCAAGCTCTCCGAGCAGGTGCGCCACCTCAGGAACGTCGAGCGCCCGGCCGTGGTCGAGGCGATCGAGGCCGCGCGCGCCCACGGCGACCTTTCCGAGAATGCCGAATATCATGCCGCCAAGGAGCGCCAGGGCCATATCGAGGCGACGATCGCCGACCTCGAGGACCAGCTGAGCCGGGCGATGGTGATCGACCCGACAACCCTTTCTGGCAAGAAGGTGGTGTTCGGGGCGACGGTCACCCTCGTCGATGAGGACAAGAAGAAGGTGAAGTACCAGCTGGTCGGGCAGTCCGAGGCCGAAGCCAAGGACGGCAAGATCAGCTACAATTCGCCGCTCGGCCGGGCGCTGATCGGCCGCGAGGTCGGCGAGGAGGTCGAGTTCTCGACCCCGTCGGGCGACCGCTATTACAAGATCGCCAAGGTCGAGTTTCTCTGAGGGCGGCGAGCGCCTGATGCGCGTGCCGCGGACCGCGACCGCCTGGATCGCCGTGCTGACGGCGGCCAGCTGGGTTGTCGCCGCTGTCCTGGGCCTGAGCGACTCCGCGGCCGTGGCGATGGGCTTCATCCCCGACCGCTGGAGCGGCGCGGTGCTGCTCACGCCCTCCGTCCCCGCCTTCCTAACCCCCTTGTCGGCGACCCTGGTTCATGCCGACATCCTGCACCTCATCCTCAACCTCATCATCCTGTTGTGGTGCGGAAGCGCGGTCGAGCGCGTGCTGGGCGCCGGGCCATTGCTCTTGATCTACCTGGTCGCCGCTTACGTCGCGGCCGCCGCGCAATGGCTGGTCGACCCCTTCGGGCAAATGCCCATGATCGGCGCCAGCGGGGCCGTCAGCGGGATAATCGGCGCCTTCGCGCTGAGCTTCGGCCAGGAGAAGCGGATCGTGGCGTCACGCTCGCTCAACCGCGCGCTTAATGCGCTGTGGCTGCTCGCCGCGTGGATCGTGCTGCAGCTGATGACCGGCTATCTCGCCGGAATGCAGGGCGTGCTCCTGGCAACGCCCGCCCATGTCGGCGGCTTCTTCGCGGGGCTGGCACTGCAGCGCCCGCTGCTCCTGTGGCGGTACCGGACGGCTTAAGCGCGCGTTTTCGGCCGGCTGATCCCCTCCGCGTCCGGCTCGAGCAGCCGGTGCAGGTGGACGATCACATATTTCATCTCGGCATCGTCGACCGTCCGCTGGGCCCTTCCGCGCCATGCCTCCTCGGCATCGGCATAGCTGCCGTAGAGGCCGACCAGGTCGATGGTGTCGAGGTCGAAGTCGAGGCCCTGCGGGTCCTTGACCCGTCCGCCGAAGACCAGGTGAAGCTTGCTCATGATGAGGGCGCTAGCAGTTGCGGCCGGGATTGCGAACCGGTCAGTCCCGGCGCAGCGTGCCGAGCGCCGCCTGGGCCGTGTGGCGCGCCGCCTCGCTCGCCTTCTCGGCGACCGCGTCGGGCGTCAGCCCGAGCTCGCGAAGCTTCTCCGATCCCGCTTGGCGAGCCGCGTCGGCAGCTTCGCGGGCGGCATCCGTCACCCGGTCGGCATAAGGCCCGAGCACTTCGCGCTCGCGGCGGCTGGTCGGGATGAGCGCGGCCAGCAGCGCGCCGACGGCA
Source organism: Sphingomicrobium sp. (assembly GCA_035710105.1). Lineage (GTDB taxonomy): Bacteria > Pseudomonadota > Alphaproteobacteria > Sphingomonadales > Sphingomonadaceae > Sphingomicrobium. Next base: position 11,675 of record DASTDZ010000024.1, read on the forward strand.
AGTCCGGCGCCGAGCGCGACGAGCGGCGCTTCGCCGACCGCATCGCCGGCGCGGCGGGTCGCGCCCGAGGTGCTGTCCCAGGCCGATTCATAGGCGTCGAGCGCGCGCTGGCGCAGGTCGCGGCCGCTCGAGCTGCTGGGGTTGCGGTCACTGTCACTCATCGACTTTCTCCACAGGTTCCTTGCCGCCCCTGGTCTTTCGTCCCTTGGCCGGCTTCGTCTTCTTCTTGTCCTTCGAACTCATCAAACGCGCGGCGAGGTCCATCAACGGCTCACGGGCGATGAACAAGGCCAAAGCGGCGACCGCGCCCCCGGTTGCGACGGGGCGCTTGCGGACCGCGTCGACCGCGTCTTCGGCAATGTCCGCGCCCTTCGACTTGGCCGCGTCCCAGGCGTCCCTAGCAAGGCTGCTCGGGGCCAGCTTGTCCTGCAGCGCCTGCGCGTAATCTAGGAGCGCGTCGAAGCTCGCCCAGAATTGCGCCCTGGCCTGTTCGGCCCGGCGGCGCGCCTCGGCGACCCGGATCGATTCCTCGCTCACAGCGCCTCATTGAGCTTGTTGACGCCAAGCCAGGCGAGCCCGGCGGCGATGCCGCCGAGGACGAGGAAGGTGACGAGCCCGGAAAGAACCGGGCCGATCAGCGCCGCGAGCGCGACGAACATCCCGATTGCGATCGCCGTGACTGCTCCGATGGCAAGCAGAAGCGCGGCTCCGAACAGGATCGCCGCGAGCCGAACCGAGCGTGTCTTGTCGGCCGCGATCGCCTTGGCGAGGTCGAGCTCGGCGCGCGCATAGGCCTTGGCGTCCTCGACGAGCCGGGTTGCAAGCTCGCCGAACGATGGCCCGTCCTGGCCGCCGGCGGCCGGCTTCAGCATCAGCTCCGCTTGCGCTTCGAACGGGAGCCGCGCTCGTCCTCGTCATCCTCGTCGCCGCCGGACAGGCCGGACTTGACGAGGCGCGCGAGCGCGAAGCCGACGATCGCCGCGCCGGCAAGCGCGACACCCGGGCTCTTGCGAACGAAATTGCGCGTGTCCTCGATCAGCTCGTCGGCATCTTTCGCGGCGAGCTTGTTGGCGGCGCTCTCGAGGCTTTCTGCAGCGGTCCGGGCGTAATCGCCATATTCAGGCCCGAGCCGCTCGTCGAGCCCCGAAGCGGTGTCGCCGACCAGCTTCGAAACGTTGGCGATCGCCTCGGCCGAGCGCTCGATGCCCTGGGCGACGAAATCGCGCGCCTTGCCCGCCGCCTGCTCCGACAGCTTGCCGCCGGAGTCGCGCACCTTGTCCATCAGCGCGCCTCCGGAGGAGGCCTGGCCGGTCGAGCCCGGCCGGCGCGACCGGCTCGCACTCGGCGTTTCGCGTTCCATCGCTCCGTCGATCACCTTGTCGGTGCCTTCGGGAAGCTCATTTTCTTGCTCAGCCATCGACAGTCTCCTTTTCGGGCTTCAACCCATGGAGTTGCACGGGCGTTCCGGCGCGCGCGGACGAAAGTTGCGCGCCCGATGCCGGTCCGTATAGGTCCGCGCGGGGTCGGCCTCTCCAGTCCGTCATTACGCTTACGTAAGAAGGAATTCCATGACTGCAATCACCGCACTGCGCGGACGCCAGATTCTCGACAGCCGCGGCAACCCCACCGTCGAGGTCGACGTGACCCTGGAGGACGGCAGCATGGGACGCGCCGCTGTGCCGTCTGGCGCGTCGACCGGAGCGCACGAAGCGGTCGAACTTCGCGACGGCGACAAGGCCCGCTGGCACGGCAAGGGGGTGGAGAAGGCGGTGCAGTCCGTGAACGGGCCGATCGCCAAAGCGCTGGTCGGCCTCGACGCCGAGGACCAGGGCGAGATCGACGCGTCGATGATCGCCCTCGACGGCAGCGAGAACAAGGGACGGCTGGGCGCCAATGCGATCCTTGGAGTCAGCCTCGCCAACGCCAAGGCGGCGGCGAAGGCGGCGGGGCAGCCGCTCTACCGCTACATCGGCGGGGAGGCCGCCAATGTCCTGCCGGTGCCGATGATGAACATCGTCAACGGTGGCGCCCATGCCGACAATGCGATCGATTTCCAGGAATTCATGGTGATGCCGGTGGGCGCCCCGAGCTTTTCGGAGGCGCTGCGCTGCGGCGTGGAGGTGTTCCACGCCTTGAAGTCGGCGCTTGCGAAAGCCGGGCTTTCGACAGCGGTCGGCGACGAGGGCGGGTTCGCGCCCAAGCTCGGCTCGGCGCGCGAGGCGCTCGACTTCATCCTGCGCGCGATCGAGGCCGCCGGTTATCGCGCCGGAAGCGACGTTCTACTGGCGCTCGATTGCGCGGCCACCGAGTTCCACCGCGGCGGCCGGTACGAAATGGCGGGCGAGGGCAAGAGCCTCGGTTCGGAGGAGATGGTGGATTTCCTCGCCGCGCTTGCGAGCGACTATCCGATCGCCTCGATCGAGGACGGCATGGGCGAGGATGACTGGGCGGGATGGAAGCTCTTGACCGAGCGGCTCGGCGACCGGGTACAGCTGGTCGGCGACGATTTGTTCGTCACCAACGTCAAGCGCCTGGCGCACGGGATCGAGGAGGGGGTCGCCAACTCCATCCTGGTCAAGGTCAACCAGATCGGCACGCTGACAGAGACGATCGCCGCGGTGCGGATGGCGCAGGCCCATGGGTTTACCGCGGTCATGTCGCACCGATCGGGCGAAACCGAGGATTCGACCATCGCCGACCTCGCGGTGGCGCTGTCGACCGGGCAGATCAAGACCGGCAGCCTCGCGAGATCCGACCGCACGGCCAAGTACAACCAGCTGCTTCGGATCGAGGAGGATCTCGGCGGCGCCGCGGTCTATCCGGGCGCGGCGGCGATCAAGGCTTACAAGCGCGGCTGATCCCCAGCTTTCGCGGGCAAGACACGGATTTTGCTTGCGTTCGTGACTCCTTCGTGATTCTTGTGGGGACGCGATGGGTGGCAAACGCAATATCGGACTGGTTCGCCGGGCTATCTGGCCGGCCCTGGCCCTGCTGATCATCGGCAATTTCGCGGGCTATGCGATCGCAGGGCCTAACGGGTTGCTCGCCTGGGGCGGCTATCATCGCGACCTTCAGGAGCGAAAGGCCGAGCTCGCCAAGCTGGAGGCGGAAAAACAGCGGCTCCGGCACCGCTCGGCGCTGCTCGACCCGCGCAAGGCCGACCCCGACATGGCCGATGAGCTGGTCCGCCGCGACCTCGGGCTGGTGCGCCCGGACGAGGTCATCGTCCCGCTAAATTGACCGGCGCCCTCGCCCTCGCATTCTTCCTGGCCGCGAGCGCGGCCAAGCTTCCGCCGGTCGACCAGTGCAGCGGCGACACAGGTTTCAAGGCGTTCCACGCGAGCCTGTCGCAGGCAGTGGCGAAGCGCGACGGCGAAGCGCTCCTCGCCCTGCTCGCGCCCGACGTGACGGTGAACTTCGGCGGCGATTCCGGCCGGGAGGCCTTCGCCAAGCAATGGGAGGTGAAGTCGAAGGCCAGCCAAATCTGGCCCCAGCTAGGCATCATACTCCCCCTCGGGTGCGCGCGCGTTGACGAGGCGCGAGTCATTCCCTCGCTGGCCGGCCAGTTCGACAGCGAGGACGACGAAGACGTATTCGAGAAACTGGTTGTCATTTCCGACAAGGCGGAGCTTCGCGCCGGCCCGGAGCGAGACAGCAAGGTCGTGGCCAAGCTCGCCTGGGACGTGGTCACCGCGGTGGAAGCAAGCGGGGACATCCTGACCAAGGTCCGGCTCGCCGACGGGCGCGAAGGCTGGCTCCCGGCGGAGCAATTGTACAGCCCGCTCGACTATCGCGCGGTGGTCGAGAAGCGCGGCGACGAATGGATGATCACGGCGTTCGTCGCCGGCGACTGATTCCAGCCGGTTGCCGCTTCGCCCCCCCGCACCTATAGGACGCGGCGCTTCTTCACAGACAAAGAGAGAGCCCGTGGCGCGTTCCGGCAAGCCTGCCCTGAGCAAAGTCGAAGGGACGAAATCCGCTCCGAAAGCCCTGGCCGGCATCAAGCGGCCGCCCGAGCCGAAGCGCTACAAGGCTTCGCGCGACGAGCTCCTCGAATTCTACAAGGAGATGCTTCTGATCCGGCGCTTCGAGGAGCGTGCGGGGCAGCTCTATGGCCTCGGCCTGATCGGCGGCTTCTGCCACCTCTACATCGGCCAGGAAGCGGTCGCCGTCGGCCTGCAGACCGCGATGACGGTCGGCAAGGACAGCGTCATCACCGGGTATCGCGACCATGGCCACATGCTTGCCTACAAGATCGACCCGAAGACGATCATGGCCGAGCTGACCGGGCGCGCCGCAGGAATCGCCCGGGGCAAGGGCGGCTCGATGCACATGTTTTCCGTCGAGCACGGCTTTTACGGCGGCCACGGAATCGTCGGCGCGCAGGTATCCTTGGGAACCGGCCTCGCCTTCGCCCACAAATATCGCGAGGACGGCGGCGTCTGCCTCACCTATTTCGGCGACGGCGCGGCCAACCAGGGGCAGGTCTATGAGGCCTTCAACATGGCGTCGCTGTGGAAGCTGCCGGTCATCTACGCGATCGAGAACAACCAATATGCGATGGGCACCTCGATCGCCCGCTCGCACTCCGAGCCCGACCTCTACAAGCGCGGCGAGAGCTTCCGAATCCCGGGGCTGAGGGTCGATGGCATGGACGTTCTTGCAGTGCGCGGCGCGGCCGAGACGGCGCTCGAATGGGTGCGCGGCGGCAACGGACCGATCCTGCTCGAGTTCATGACCTATCGCTACCGCGGCCATTCCATGTCGGACCCGGCCAAGTACCGGACCCGCGAGGAAGTGCAGGAATATCGCGAGACTCGCGATCCCATCGACCAGGCGGCGAAGGAACTCGAGAAGCTGGGCGTCAAGGCCGAGGAGCTCAAGGCAATCGACAAGCAAATCAAGGAGATCATCGTCGAGGCTGCGAAGTTTGCCGAGGATTCGCCAGAGCCAGATCCAGCCGAACTGACCACCGACGTGCTGGTGGGGAGTTACTGATGGCCCTGGAGCTCAAGATGCCTGCTTTGTCCCCGACCATGGAGGAAGGGACGCTCGCCAAGTGGCTGGTCAAGGAAGGCGACGAGGTGTCGAGCGGCGACATCCTCGCCGAGATCGAGACCGACAAGGCGACGATGGAGTTCGAGGCG
>DASTDZ010000025.1:0-6798 GCA_035710105.1 Sphingomicrobium sp.
GAGCAGCCGATCGTGGTTGCCCAGACTCTCCAAAGCTATGTCCGCCCATTCGAGGGCAAGGTTGCGCTTCCCGATTTTGACTTCGACCTGGGCAAGGTCAACCGCGTCACTATCGTTGCCTGCGGCACTAGCTTCTACGCCTGCATGGTCGCCAAATATTGGTTCGAGCAGTTTGCCAGAGTGCCGGTCGACATCGATGTGGCAAGCGAATTCCGCTACCGCCAGCCGGTGCTTGAACCAGGCGGTCTGGCGCTCTTCATTTCGCAAAGCGGCGAGACCGCCGACACGCTGGCTGCGCTGCGCCATGCGCGGGAGGAAGGGCAGGTCATCGCCGTGGTGGTCAACGTGCCGACCAGCTCGATGGCGCGCGAGGCGGACCTGCTGCTACCGACGCACGCCGGGCCGGAGATTGGGGTCGCCTCGACCAAGGCCTTCACCTGCCAGCTTGCAGTGCTCGCCGCACTCGCCGCCAATCTTGCCCGCGCCAAGGGCAGGATGAGCGAAGAAGAAGAGCGCGACATTGTCGCTCACCTGCAGGAGGCCCCGGAAGCGATGAACCAGGCGCTCGGCCATGACGACGACATCGCCGCGATAGCGCATCTCGTCGCACCGGCGCGTGACGTGCTCTATCTTGGCCGCGGTCCGGACTATCCGATGGCATTGGAAGGGGCGCTGAAGCTCAAGGAAATCAGCTACATCCACGCGGAGGGTTACGCTGCCGGCGAGATGAAGCATGGGCCGATTGCGCTGATTGACGACCTGGTGCCGGTGATCGTGCTCGCTCCGTCGGGGCCGCTGTTCGAGAAGACGGTCAGCAACATGCAGGAAGTCCGCGCCCGCGGCGGCAAGATCGTCCTCATCAGCGATTCCAAGGGGCTTGAGGAGGCCGGCGAGGGCTGCCTGGCGACGATCGAAATGCCCGAGGTCCACCCGCTGATCGCACCGATCGTCTATGCGGTGCCGGTGCAGCTGATTGCCTATCACACGGCAGTTCTGAAGGGCACGGACGTCGACCAGCCGCGCAACCTCGCAAAGAGCGTCACCGTCGAATAATCGGATCGGCCAAGGCCAAAAAGACTGGCAAGCTCAAACACTTCGCTGTAACCTGCGAGCGGGGTGGGAGGTTTTCGATGGGTTGCCACCAGCCGCTGAAGCCGAGCAGCGCGGGCTCCGAAGACGAGTATGTTTCCGATTTCCGGCGCGATGGCTATGCGATCGTCCGCGGCCTGTTCTCACCGCACGAAATCGAGGAGATCGCGGCAGCCGCCGACCAGGTCCATGCGGAAGGCGTCGCCCACGGGCGAAGCTTCCGCCACGGCAACCTCTTCTACAACGTCGCGGCCGGCGAGGCGGGCGAGCCGCTGGTTCGGATGACCCAATGGCCATCCTATCATCAGCCGGTCCTCAACCATGTCCGGCTCGACACGCGCATCGCCCGGCTCCTCGAGCCCCTGCTCGGCCGCGACCTCAAGCAGATCATCAACCAGCTGCACTGGAAGGCGCCGGGATCGCTCGGCGACTTCGCCTGGCACCAGGACAGCCGCTCGCGCCGCCCCGCCTCGGCCTATCGCAATCTCGCGAGATCCTACGTCCAGACCGGCCTTGCGATCGATCCGCACGAGCCGGAAGCGGGCGGGATGCGCTTCATCCCGGGCAGCCACCGGCGCGGCGACCTCGGCATGGATTGCTCGAAGAAAGCGCTCGGCACGCCGCTTCAGGAAGAGGCGCTGAGCGCGGTCGGCCTGTCGTCTTCCGATGCGGTCGACCTCGTGCTCGAGCCGGGCGACCTCGCCCTGTGGAGCCCGTACCTGGTCCATGGCTCGGGCACCAACCGGTCGGACCACAAGCGGCGCTTCTATATCAACGGCTACGTGCGCGCCCGGGATTGCGACCGCGGCGAATGGGCGTTCCGCGACGGGCGGCCGGTTCCGTTCGGGCCGGAGCAGGCGCTCGTCCACTATGAGGAACTTCGCGAGCGACCCGGCCCGCATTACGTGTAAAAGCCTCGCCATGAAGGTGACGGGCGGCTGCCATTGCGGTGCTGTGCGGTTCGGGGCCGAACTGCCCGAGCCACCGGTCCCAGCGCTCGAGTGCAATTGCTCGATCTGCCGGATGACCGGCTTCCTGCACGTCATCGTGCCCCATGATCGGTTCGAGCTTGTCACCGGCCGGGATGCGCTCGCCAGCTATCGCTTCGGTTCCGGCGCCGCCGAGCATCTGTTTTGCCGCCATTGCGGGATCAAGAGCTTCTACCAGCCGCGCTCGCATCCGGATTCGTGGAGCGTCAACGCCAACTGCCTCGACGAGCCGGTCGAGCTCGTCGTGGAGCAGTTCGATGGGCGCAACTGGGATGAGGCAAAGGCGCGCCTCGACGCGGACGAGACGGGCGACTAGGTCGCCGCCATGCACCACCCGCTGCGCCTGACCCTCGACCGAGCCGCGCTGCAGCACAATTGGCGCTGGCTGCAGGAGCGGGCGGGGGTTCCGGCAGGCGCCGCGATCAAGGCCGACGGCTACGGGATCGGCGCGCGCGAGACGATGGCCGCGCTGCACGAGGCCGGCTGCCGGACTTTCTTCGTTTCGACCTATGCCGAGGGCGATGCCCTCGGCCCTATGCCGGCAGATTCGGCGCGGGTCGTCCTGCACGGGGTCGGGCCCGACGATGCCGATGCTGCGCGCACCTCCGAAGCGCGGCCCATCCTCAACAGCGTCGAGCAGGTGCGGCGATGGAAAGAGATCGCACCGACCCGGCCATGCGACGTCATGGTCGACACGGGGATGAACCGCCTCGGCCTCCGCGCCGAGGAAATTGCGGCGCTCGACGGCCTCGACATCGAGGTCCTCCACAGCCACCTCGCCTGCGCCGACGAGGATTCGCCGATGAACCGGCGGCAACTCGAAGCCTTCCGCGCGCTCGCCGCGAGCGTTCCGGCGAAGGCCTACAGCCTCGCCAATTCGGCCGGCATTTGCCTTGGCGCCGACTACAGCTTCGACCTCGTCCGGCCCGGCCTGTCGCTCTACGGGGGGATTCCGCGCCGCGAAGCGCACGGCCACATCCGCCAGGTCGCGCGGGTCGAGGCGCAGGTCGTCCAGCGGCGAACTGTCCGCATGGGCGAAAGCTGCGGCTATGGCGCGACCTTCACCGCCGAGGCCGACACCGAGGCCGCGATCGTCAACATCGGCTACGCCGACGGCTATCTGCGCGGTTTTTCGTCGCGCGGTAGCGCCTTTGCGGGCGAGTTCGCCTTGCCGGTGATCGGGCGGGTGTCGATGGACCTGGTCGCGCTCGGCTGCGACGCAGCGCCCGAGTTGGAGGAAGGCGATTGGGTCGAGCTCGACTATGACCTCGAGACCGCCTCGGAAGCCTCCGGCCTCAGCCAGTATGAGCTTCTGACGTCGCTCGGCGACCGCTTCGAGCGGGTTTGGCGCTAGCGCCGGGAGGCGGCGTCTTAGGCTGGTAGCGGCACAGGTCGGCAACGACGCACCGCCAGCACTCCGGCGTCCGCGCCTTGCACACGTAGCGGCCGTGCAGGATAAGCCAGTGGTGGGCGTCGCGGCGGAAGGGCTGCGGGACGACCTTCTCAAGCTTCGCTTCCACTTTGTCGGGCGTCTTTCCGGGCGCGAGGCCGGTGCGGTTGGCGACCCGGAAGACGTGGGTGTCGACCGCGAAGGTTTCCTCGCCAAAAGCCGTGTTGAGGACGACATTGGCGGTCTTGCGGCCGACGCCGGGGAGGCTCTGCAGCTCCTCGCGCGTCCTTGGGACCTCGCCGCCGAACCGGTCGATCAGCGCCTGCGACAAGGCGATGACGTTCTTCGCCTTGGTGTTGAACAGGCCGATGGTCTTGATCTGCTCGCGCAGCGCCTCTTCGCCGAGCGCGACCATCTGCTCGGGCGTTTGCACTTGCCTGAACAGGTCGCGGGTAGCGAGATTGACGCCGACATCGGTCGCCTGCGCGGAAAGCACCACCGCAACCAGCAAAGCATAGGGGTTGGTATAGTCGAGCTCGGTGGTCGGGGCGGGATTGTCCTCCGCCAACCGCCGGAAGAATTCGAAAACCTGGTCCTTCTTCACAGCGAGTCGATGACGTCGCGCATCGAATAAAGGCCGGCCGGCTTGCCGGCGAGAAACCGCGCCGCGGCAAGCGCGCCACGGGCGAAGATCATCCGGTTCTCGGCCCGGTGCGACAGGATCAGCCGTTCGTCGGCCCCGGCGAAGATCACGTCATGCTCACCGGCGACCGTCCCGCCGCGCAGCGACGCGAATCCGATCGCGCCTTCCTCCCGCTTGAGGCCGGTGCCATCGCGGCCGCGCTCGGCGCGCAATTCGGTTCCGCGGCCGCGCGTCGCCGCTTCGCCGAGCGCCAGCGCCGTTCCCGAAGGAGCGTCCGCCTTGCCGCGATGGTGCATCTCGGCGATCTCGATGTCCCAGGCAGGCCCAAGCGCACGCGCCGCGCGCTCGACCAGCTCCGACAGCAGGGCGACGCCGATCGAGGTGTTGGCGGCGCGAAGGACCGCGACCTTGCCGGCGGCCTCAGCAATGGCCCTATCGGCGCTCGAATCGAGGCCGGTGGTGCCGATCAGGATCGGAATGCCGGCGCTTATCGCCCGCTCAAGGCTCGATTGCAGCGCCTCGGGAGCGGAGAAATCCACCAACACCTCGCCATGGTCGGGATCGAGGACGAAGCCGGGATCCTGCTCGACGGCGGCGGCGATCGCCCGGCCCATACGGCCTTTGGGAGCGACGAGCGCGATGCGGACCGGCTGCTCTTTTCCTGGCATGGCGCTTGAATGGCGGAGAGCCGGCGCCCGCGCAATGGCGGGCAAGCCGTGTCCAGCACGTTCAGAATTGCCTAGCTGCGGAGCCAAGCGTGCTCCAACGCCTTAATTCTCGGGTTCGGATTTTTCTGGTTTCGAGGCCTGCGATGCGAGCTCGGCGAGCTGTTCGGCGGATAAGCCGAGGACTGCGCCTTTTTCGCTTCCGGCAATGCTCGAGCGGGGCAAGCGAACCGATGCGCCCGTAGTGAGCTTGATCGTTACCAAGTCCGCTTCGATCGCCTCTATGTGCCCGGCAAGCGCACCGCCGCTTCCGTAGACCGGCGCGCCGACCGCAATCGCGGCGCTTGCCTCGGCCATTGCCTTCTCGGTCGCGGCGTTAAGCTCGACAGCCGTCATTCCGAACAGCAGCTTGCCTTCGCTGGCGGTGAAGGAAGACAGCGGAAGCTGCACTTCGTGCTTGTCGGTCTTGAGCACGAGCGCGTCCCCCTTGACTGACGTGACGGTTCCTACAACCCCGCCTGCGGGGTCAACGACCTGCATCCCGGGGGACACTTCGGTAGGTGTCGCCGCAAGCGATGGATTGATGACGAAGTTCGCGCCCGCGATCGCAGAGGCGCAGGCGATTGTCATGAGTCTGCGAAGTCGCATTCTCTCGGTTCTCCTTTTTGGATTGTGAACCATCAACTTAGGACAATGCGGCATCACATGGCAACTAAGCGGCGTCTTTGTCGCTTGCCGTTACAGGATCGGCTGCGCGCCCTCGGAGACCGGCAGCCCCTCGCCGGGCGTGATGAAGTCCTCGACCGCTTTCCAGCTTCCGTCCGCCTGTTTCTGCCAGACGGTCAGATAATGGCCGGTGCTGGTCTCGGGCTTGCCGCTGTCGGGGTCGGTCATGGTCAGCGTGTAGCGCCCGCGCGTGTAGGCAAGGTCGCCCGAGCGCGCCACCTGGACCCGGTTGGCCTCAAACGCCACCTTGAGGTTGGGATCGGCGGCAAAAGCCGCCGTTGCCTTGCGGATCGCCTCCTTGCCACGCACCAGCGCCTCGCCCGGGTTGGCGAGCGCGGCATCGTCGGCATACATGCCCGCAAGCGTCTCGGCGTCACGCTCGGCGTAGGCGCGGTTCCAGCGCGCCTCGTTTACCTGCAGCTGCTTCGCGATGGCAGCGGTGTCAGGCGCTGCAGGCTCCTTGTTGCAGGCGCTGACGGTGGCGAGTGCGGCGATGGCGATCGCGCAGGTGCGGATTTTCATAAAAGGGCCCCTTTCAGTCGGCCAAGACAAGCACGCCAGACCTGAGTCGCGCAAGCCACGCCGGCTGGCTAATCAAGTCGCATGGCACGCGATTTTCATAATATCGTCGTCCTGACCGGGGCCGGGATCTCCGCCGAAAGCGGGCTGGCGACCTTCCGCGGCCCGGACGGGCTGTGGGAAGGGCACAGGGTCGAGGATGTCGCCACGCCGCAAGCCTTCGCCCGCGACCCGGCGCTGGTCCATGCCTTCTACGACGCGCGGCGCGAAAAGCTTGGAACGGTCAAGCCGAATGCGGCGCACCAGGCGCTGGCCCGGCTGGACGCGAAATGGCCGGGCGAGTTCCTGCTCGTCACGCAGAATGTCGACGATCTGCACGAGCGTGCAGGGACGAGGCGGCTGCTGCACATGCACGGCGAGCTTACCAAGGGCTGGTGCCTGGCCTGCGGCGACCGTTTTGCCTGGGCGGGCCGAATGGGGGAGGGCGCCGAATGCCCGTCGTGCAGCACCGCCGGGCTTGTCCGCCCCGACATCGTCTGGTTCGGCGAGATGCCCTACGAGATGGAGCGGATCGACGAAGCGCTCCAGCGCTGCGACCTGTTCGTGTCGATCGGCACGTCGGGCGCGGTCTATCCGGCCGCCGGGTTCGTGCAGACCGCCCGCCATTGCGGCGCGCGAACGCTCGAGATGAACCTCGAGCCGAGCCTCGGCAGCTTCCTGTTCGACGAAAGCCGGGTCGGGCGGGCGGGCGAGCTGGTTCCGGCCTGGGTGGAGGAA
>DASTDZ010000026.1:0-42757 GCA_035710105.1 Sphingomicrobium sp.
GCGCTCGCATTGGGCGGGCCGCCCGATTTCAACACAGAAGAGGCGTAAAATGGCGAAGGCGAAATTCGAGCGGACGAAGCCGCACGTGAACATCGGCACCATCGGTCACGTCGACCATGGCAAGACGTCGCTGACCGCGGCGATCACCAAGGTCCTTGCCGAAAAGGGCCAGGCGGAGTTCACCGACTACGCGAACATCGACAAGGCTCCCGAGGAGCGCGAGCGCGGGATCACAATCTCGACGGCTCACGTCGAATATGAAACCGACAAGCGCCACTACGCCCACGTCGATTGCCCGGGCCACGCCGACTATGTGAAGAACATGATCACCGGCGCCGCGCAGATGGACGGCGCGATCCTAGTGGTTTCGGCCGCCGACGGCCCGATGCCGCAGACCAAGGAGCACATCCTGCTTGCCAAGCAGGTCGGCGTTCCGACCATGGTCGTCTATCTGAACAAGGTCGACCAGGTCGACGATCCCGAGCTCCTGGAGCTGGTCGAGCTGGAGATCCGCGAGGAGCTCAACAAGCGCGAGTTCGACGGCGACAACATTCCGATCATTGCCGGCTCGGCGCTCGCTGCGCTCGAGGGCAAGAACGACGAGATCGGCAAGCAGTCGATCCTCAAGCTGATGGACGCTGTCGACGAGTGGATCCCGACCCCGGAGCGTCCGCTCGACAAGCCGTTCCTGATGCCGATCGAGGACGTGTTCTCGATCTCGGGCCGCGGCACGGTCGTCACCGGCCGCGTCGAGACCGGAATCGTCAAGGTCGGCGAGGAAGTCGAAATCGTCGGCATCAAGGACACGCAGAAGACGGTCGTTACTGGCGTCGAGATGTTCCGCAAGCTGCTCGACCAGGGCCAGGCGGGCGACAATATCGGCGCGCTTCTGCGCGGCATCGGCCGTGAGGAAGTCGAGCGTGGCCAGGTTCTCGCCAAGCCGGGCTCGATCACCCCGCACACCGACTTCAAGGCCGAGGTCTACGTGCTGTCGAAGGACGAGGGTGGCCGCCACACGCCGTTCTTCGCCAATTACCGTCCGCAATTCTACTTCCGGACGACCGACGTCACCGGCGAGGTGGAGCTCCCAGAGGGCACCGAGATGGTGATGCCGGGCGACAACGTGAACCTGGGCGTCAAGCTCATCGCGCCGATCGCGATGGACCCGGGCCTGCGCTTCGCCATCCGCGAGGGCGGTCGGACCGTCGGCGCGGGGGTTGTCGCCGAGATCACGAAGTAATATAGGGCGCCAGCCGCGCGGGTCCTTGAGGGATTCGCGCGGCTCGCTTTTGAATTGGTTTTTAAGCGTGGTCCCGGAACTTTTCGGGGCGACGCCGGCTCTTTCGCATCGGTAGGGACATGGAAACGCAGAATATCCGTATTCGCCTGAAGGCGTTCGATCATCGAGTGCTCGACCAGGCGACTGGCGACATCGCTGACACCGCTCGCCGCACGGGTGCTCTTATCCGCGGACCCATTCCCCTGCCGACGCGTATCGAGAAATTCACTGTCAATCGCTCGCCGCACATCGACAAGAAGTCGCGCGAGCAGTTCGAGGTGAGGACGTACAAGCGGCTGCTCGACATCGTGCAGCCGACCCCGCAGACGGTCGACGCGCTGATGAAGCTCGACCTTGCCGCGGGCGTCGACGTAGAGATCAGGCTGGCGTAACGGCCGGCGGTCGTCCTGACGAAGGTCAGGACCCGTGAACACTTCCGTTCGGGGCTTTCCCGGCGTGTTCATGGATCCCGGATCAAGCCGGGACGACGAAAAACGGAGGATACCGCGGAGCATCAGCTCCGGCCGCGTCCCCGCCGCTCCATGCAGGAGCATTGGCCCAGGCGGGGCACGCGGAAATTTTTGAAACGGGCTGCACGCACCTGCGATTTTGCGGGTGCCTCTGTGAAGGAGTGACAGGTCATGCGCACCGGCGTGATCGCGAAGAAAGTGGGAATGACCCGCCTGTTCCAGGCGGACGGACGGCATGTGCCCGTAACCGTTCTCCAGCTGGATGAGGTCCAGGTCGTCGGCCGCCGCGAAAAGGACCGCGACGGCTACACCGCGCTGCAGCTCGGCGCCGGCAAGGCCAAGGCGAAGAACCTTGCCAAGCCGCAGCGCTCTGCGTTCGGCAAGGCCAAGGTCGAGCCCAAGGCGAAGGTCGTCGAGTTCCCGGTTGACGAGGATGCGATGCTGGACGTCGGCGCGACTCTCAGCGCCGACCATTTCGTGCCCGGCCAGCTGGTCGATGTCTCGGGCGTCACCCAGGGCAAGGGCTTCGCCGGCGCGATGAAGCGCTGGGGGTTCCGCGGCCTTCGCGCCACCCACGGCGTTTCCGTGTCGCACCGCTCGCACGGCTCGACCGGCAACCGCCAGGACCCGGGCCGCGTGTTCAAGAACAAGAAGATGGCCGGCCACATGGGCGCGCGCAATCGCACCCAGCAGAATCTTGAGGTGGTGCGCACCGATCCGCTCCGCGGCCTGATTTTCATCAAGGGCTCGGTTCCGGGCCACAAGGGCAGCTGGCTGACGGTTCGCGACGCGATCAAGCTCCCGCGCCACGACGAGGCGCCGTACCCGGCCGGCCTGTTCGAGCCGAAGAAGGCGGAAGAGGCGGTCGAGGAACATGCGCCGGCGGGCCTGGTCGACGAGGGCGCGGTCCACGAGATCCCGGCGCTTCCGAGCGACGAGGAAGTCAAGGCGATCGCCGCCGAGCAGGAAGCGCATCTGGCCGCAGAAGCCGAAGCCGAGGCAGCTGCCGAGGCCGAGCCGAAGGCGGACGCCGCTGAAGACAAGGCCGACGGAGCAGGCGAGGGCGAAGCCCCGGCCGGCGACGAGAGCAAGGAAGGCTAGAAGATGAAGGTCAAGGTCCAGAGCCTCGACGCTACTGCCTCAGGGGGCAAGGGCGGCGACATTGAGCTCAACGACGAGATTTTCGGGCTCGAGCCGCGCGCCGACATCCTTCACCGGGTCGTGACGTGGCAGCTCACCAACCGACGCGCTCCGGCGCGGGCGGCGCGCGAGCGCAGCGAGGTTAATCGCACCGGCAAGAAGTGGGGCCGCCAGAAGGGCGGCGGAACCGCCCGCCACGGCGACCGCCGGGCGCCGATCTTCATCGGCGGCGGCAAGGCGCATGGCCCTCGCGCCCGGGTATTCGTGTCGAGCCTCAACAAGAAGGTCCGCGCGCTGGGCCTCAAGATGGCGCTCTCGTCCAAGGCGAAGAGCGGTCAGCTCGTCGTCGTCGACAATCTCGACCTCAAGGAAGGCAAGACGAAGGAGCTTCGCACGAAGCTCGGCAGCCTCGGGCTCGGCAAGACCGCGCTGGTGATCGACGGCGACGCCCTCAACGTGGGCTTCGCGCGCGCCTCGTCGAACCTCGGCAATGTCGACCTGCTGCCAGCGGTCGGAGCCAATGTTTACGACATCATGCGCCACGAGACGCTGGTCCTGACCCGCGCCGCGGTCGAGAAGCTGGAGGCCCGGTTCAATGGCTAAGAAGCAGAAGGCCGAAGTGAACGCGCGCCACTACGACGTCGTCCTCGCCCCCCACATCACCGAAAAGTCGACCATGCTGTCGGAGAACAACGCGGTTGTGTTCCGGGTCGCCTCGGGCGCGTCCAAGCCCGAGATCAAGGAGGCGGTCGAGGCGATCTTCAACGTCCAGGTGACCGGCGTGAACACGATCGTCACCAAGGGCAAGAGCAAGCGCTGGAAGGGCAAGCCCTATCAGCGGTCGGATTTCAAGAAGGCGATCGTGACGCTGGCCGAGGGCCAGTCGATCGACGTGACGAGCGGGATCTAAGCCATGGCACTCAAGCAATATAAGCCGACCAGCCCCGCGCGCCGCGGCCTCATCCTCGTCGACAAGTCGGCGTTGTGGAAGGGCAAGCCCGTCAAGGCGCTGACCGAAGGCAAGCGCAAGACCGGCGGCCGCAACAACAAGGGCCATGTGACCAGCCGCGGGATCGCCGGCGGCCACAAGCAGAAGTACCGCTACATCGACTTCAAGCGGCGAACCTGGGACGTGCCCGCCACCGTCGAGCGGATCGAGTACGACCCCAACCGGTCGGCGTTCATCGCGCTCGTCACCTACGAGGGCGGCGAGCAGGCGTATATCATCGCTCCGCAGCGGCTCGCCCCGGGCGACAAGGTCATCGCCGGCAAGAAGGTCGACGTGAAGCCCGGCAACGCGATGGAGATCGGCCAGATGCCGGTCGGCACCATCGTCCACAATGTCGAATTGAAGCCCGGCAAGGGCGGCCAGATCGCCCGCGCGGCCGGCACCTACGTTCAGGTGGTCGGCCGCGACAAGGGCATGGTCATCGTCCGGCTCAATTCGGGCGAGCAGCGCTACATCCGCTCGGACTGCATGGCGACCGTCGGCGCGGTGTCCAACCCGGACAACGCCAACCAGACGCTCGCCAAGGCCGGCCGCACCCGCTGGCTGGGCAAGCGCCCGCTGACCCGCGGCGTCGCCAAGAACCCGGTCGACCACCCGCACGGCGGCGGCGAGGGCCGCACCTCGGGCGGCCGCCATCCGGTCACTCCGTGGGGCAAGCCGACCAAGGGCGCCCGTACCCGTAACAACAAGTCGACCGACAAGTTCATCATCCGGTCGCGTCACGCGAAGAAGAAGGGTTAAGCAATGGCCCGTTCCGTCTGGAAAGGCCCGTTCGTCGAGCTTTCGCTTATGAAGAAGGCGGAAGCCGCGCAGGAGAAGGGTGGGCGCGCGCCGATCAAGACCTGGTCGCGCCGCTCGACGATCCTGCCGCAGTTCGTCGGCCTCACCTTCAATGTCTACAACGGCCGCAAGTTCGTGCCGGTGTCGGTCAACGAGGACATGGTCGGGATGAAGCTCGGCGAGTTCGCGCCGACGCGGACTTTCCACGGCCACGCCTCCGACAAGAAGGGCAAGCGCTGATGGGCAAGCAGGCTGCACCCCGCAAGGTCGGCGACAAGGAAGCGCTCGCTGTCGGCACCGCGATCCGCGGTTCGGCGCGCAAGCTCAACCTGGTCGCGCAGATGATCCGCGGCCGCAAGGTCGAGGAGGCGCTCAACATCCTCAAGTTCTCGCCCAAGGGAATGGCCGAGGACGTGCGCAAGGTGCTCGCCTCGGCGGTCGCCAATGCGGAGAACAATCACAACCTCGACGTCGACGCTCTGATCGTCGCCGAGGCAAGCGTCGGCAAATCGCTGTCGATGAAGCGGTTCATGACCCGCGCGCGCGGCCGCTCAAGCCGCATCGTCAAGCCGTTCAGCCGCCTTCGGGTGGTCGTGCGCGAGCAGGAAGAAGCGTAAAACTATGGGCCAGAAAACTTCACCCGTCGGGCTCCGCCTGCAGATCAACCGGACCTGGGACAGCCGCTGGTTCGCGGAAGGCCAGGACTACGGCCGTTTGCTGCTCGAGGACCTCAAGATCCGCCGCTACATTCTCGAGAATCTGCCGCAGGCGGCGATCTCTAAGGTGGTGATCGAGCGTCCGGCGAAGATCTGCCGCGTCTCGATCTACGCGGCCCGCCCGGGCGTCATAATCGGCAAGAAGGGCGCCGACATCGAGAAGCTTCGCAAGAAGCTGCAGTCGATGACTTCGAGTGACGTCAGCCTCAACATCGTCGAAATCCGCAAGCCGGAAGTCGATGCAAAGCTCGTCGCCCAGGGCGTCGCCGACCAGCTCGAGCGCCGGATCGCTTTCCGCCGCGCCATGAAGCGCGCTGTTCAGTCGGCGCTTCGCCTTGGCGCCGAGGGCATCCGGATCACCTGCGCCGGCCGTCTTGGAGGCGCCGAGATCGCGCGCACCGAATGGTACCGCGAGGGCCGCGTGCCGCTGCACACGCTTCGCGGCAACGTCGATTATGCAGAGGCCGAGGCGCACACCGCCTACGGCGTGTGTGGCGTCAAGGTCTGGATCTTCAAGGGTGAGATTCTCGGACACGATCCCACGGCTCAGGACCGGCTGATGATGGAGGCCCAGACCTCCGGAGTCCGCCCGGCCCGCGAAGACCGCTCCCGCTAAGGCCCAAGGAAAAACAGATGCTGCAACCAAAGCGCACCAAGTTCCGCAAGGCCTTCAAGGGCCGGATCCACGGCCATGCCAAGGGCGGGACCGAATTGAACTTCGGCGCCTTCGGCCTCAAGGCCATGGAGCCGGAGCGGATCACCGCGCGCCAGATCGAGGCGGCCCGCCGCGCGATCCAGCGCCACATCAAGCGCCAGGGCCGGCTGTGGATCCGGATTTTCCCCGACGTCCCGGTGAGCTCGAAGCCCGCGGAAGTCCGCATGGGCTCGGGCAAGGGCTCGCCCGAATTCTGGGTCGCGCGCGTCAAGCCGGGCCGGATCCTGTTCGAGCTCGACGGAATTCCGGGGCCGCTCGCCAAGACTGCGTTCGAGCGCGCCGCCGAAAAACTGCCGATCAAGACCAAGGTCGTCGCCCGCCTGGGCGAGACCCTGATCGAGGAGGACCGTTAGGATGGCCGCAATTGACGATCTCAAGGCCAAGAGCGACGATCAGCTTCAGCAGCAGCTCATCGAGCTGAAGCGCGAGCAGTTCAACCTGCGCTTCCAGTCTGCGACCAACCAGCTCGAGAAGCCGTCCCGGGTCCGCGAGGTTCGCAAAACCATCGCGCGGATCAGGACGCTTCAGAACCAGCGCGCCCGCGAACAGGCCGTGAAGGCGTAAGGGAGACTATTCGAGATGCCAAAGCGCGTCCTCACTGGAACGGTGGTTTCGGACAAGGGTGACAAGACCGTCACCGTCCGCGTCGAGCGGCGGGTCAAGCACCCGCTGTACGGCAAGATCATTCGCCGTTCGAAAAAGTATCACGCCCACGACGCGGACAATGTCTATCGCGTCGGCGAGCTGGTGCGCATCGAGGAATGCGCGCCGATTTCAAAGACCAAGGCCTGGACCGTGGTCGAGCGGCTTGGCGTAGCCAAGGCGGCCGTCGTCGAGATCGACGAGCCCGATGTCGGCGCTCCTCCGGCCGAGGTGAAGGCCGAGCCGGAGAAGACCGAGAAGAAGCCCGCCAAGGCCTCGAAGGGCGAGGGCAAGGCAAAAGCCGAAGACGTCGCGGAAGCGGACGCCTGAGCAAGATTTGAGAGAAGGTAGGGTCGAACAATGATCCAGATGCAGTCCAACCTGGACGTGGCGGACAACAGCGGGGCCAAGCGCGTCCAGTGCATCAAGGTGCTGGGCGGGTCGAAGCGCCGCACCGCCGGCGTCGGCGACATCATCGTCGTTTCCGTCAAGGAAGCGGCGCCGCGCGGCCGCGTGAAGAAAGGCGACGTTCACCGCGCGGTGATCGTCCGCACCGCCAAGGACATCCGCCGTCCCGACGGTTCGGTGATCCGGTTCGATTCCAACGCGGCGGTGCTGGTCAACAAGAGCGACGAGCCGATCGGGACCCGCATCTTCGGCCCGGTCGTCCGCGAGCTGAGGGCGAAGAAGCACATGAAGATCATCAGCCTCGCGCCGGAGGTTCTGTAATGGCGATGAAGATCCGCAAGGGCGACACGGTCGTGGTCCTGTCCGGCAAGGACAAGGGCAAGACCGGTGAGGTGACCAAGGTCATCCCGAGAGAGGACAGGGTCGTCGTCTCCGGCGTCAACGTCCACGTGCGCCACCGCAAGCCGTCGCAGCTCAACCCGCAGGGCGGGCTCGAGCGCAAGGAAGCGCCGCTACACATTTCGAACGTGGCGGTCGCCGACCCGAAGTCGGGTGTTCCGACCCGCGTTCGCTTCGAGATTCGCGACGGCAAGAAGGTCCGAATCGCGGCCAAGTCCGGGGAGCTGATCAATGGCTGACGACAAGAAGCAGGTCGAGGAGGCCGGCGAGGCCGTGACCGAGGACAAGGTCGAGCAGGCCGGTGAGACCGTGACCGAGGAAAAGGTCGAAGCGGCGGTCGAGACCGAAGCTCCGCAGCAGGCGGAAAAGCCCGCCAAGGCGGAGAAGGCCCATAAGAAGCCGGAGAAGGCTGCGAGGCCCGACCCGAACTACCAGCCGCGCCTCAAGACCGATTACGAGGAGCGCATCGTCAAGGCGATGACCGAGAAGTTCGGCTACAAGAACCGGCTCGAGGTCCCGCGGCTCGAGAAGATCGTGATCAACATGGGCGTCGGCGAGGCGACCCAGGACAAGAAGAAGGTCGAGGCGGCCGCCGCCGAGATGGAAGCGATTGCCGGGCAGAAGCCGGTCATCACCAAGGCCAAGAAGTCGATCGCGCAGTTCAAGCTTCGCGAAGGCATGCCGATCGGCTGCAAGGTCACGCTTCGCCGCGACCGCATGTACGAATTTCTCGACCGGCTGGTCACGATCGCACTTCCGCGCGTTCGCGACTTCCGCGGACTCAATCCCAGGTCGTTCGACGGGCGCGGCAATTACGCGATGGGCCTGAAGGAGCAGATCGTGTTCCCGGAAATCAACTACGACCAGATCGACAAGGTCCGGGGCATGGACATCATCATCACCACGACCGCCGGAACGGACGAGGAGGCGCGCGAGCTGCTGCGCCTGTTCAACTTCCCGTTCCCGGTCGAAGCAGAGGAAAAGCAGGCCGCGTAACGCGGGCCTGCGCAGGAGAAGAACTTAAGTCATGGCGAAACTGAGTTCGATCAAAAAGAACGAGCGTCGCAAGAAGCTCGTCCAGAAATATGCGTCGAAGTACGAGAAGCTCAAGGCTCTCGCCAACGACGAGTCGAAGGACGAGACGGAGCGGCTGATCGCTCGGCTGAAGATGGCCGAGATTCCCCGCAACGGGAACCCGACGCGCGTGCGCAACCGCTGCGAGCTGACCGGCCGCAGCCGCGCCTATTACCGCAAGTTCCGCCTGTCGCGGATCATGCTCCGGGAGCTGGCCAACAAGGGCCTGATCCCGGGCGTCACCAAGTCGAGCTGGTAAGGAGGATCATTTAGATGGCAATGACCGATCCTCTGGGTGACCTGCTCACCCGCATCCGCAACGGCCAGCAGGCCCGCAAGGATTCCGTCGTCACCCCGGCGTCGAAGCTTCGCGCCCGGGTGCTCGATGTGCTCCAGCGCGAAGGCTATATCCGCGGCTACAGCGAGGAAGTGCTCGCCGGCCAGAAGGGCCTGAGAATCGAGCTCAAATATTTCGAGGGCCAGCCGGCGATCCAGCACCTGGCGCGCGTGTCCAAGCCGGGCCGCCGCGTCTATTCGGGCGCCAAGGAACTGCCGCGTATCCGCAACGGGCTGGGCACGGTGATCGTGTCGACCCCGCGCGGGGTTCTCTCCGACGCCGAGGCGCGAGAGCAGAACGTCGGCGGTGAAGTGCTGGCGGAGGTGTTCTGATGAGCCGCATCGGCAAGAAGCCCGTGCCGCTGCCCGCCGGGGTCAGCGCGAGCACGGAAAACCAGATTCTGACGGTCAAGGGCCCGAAGGGCGCGCTTGAGCTGCAGATGCGCGACGAGATCGCCTACGACATCGGCGACGACGGCATCCATGTGAAGCCGGCGAACGACACGAAGCAGGCGCGCGCCTTCTGGGGTATGCAGCGGACGCTGGTGCAGAACCTCGTCACCGGCGTCAGCGAGGGCTTTACCAAGGTGCTCGAGATCAGCGGCGTCGGCTACCGTGCCGCGGCGCAGGGCAGGAACCTGCGCCTGCAGCTCGGCTTCAGCCACGACGTCAATTTCCCCGTTCCCGAGGGCGTTGAGGTCAAGACCCCCGACGCCAACACGATCGAGATCAGCGGGATCGACAAGCAGAAGGTGGGCCAGGTCGCGGCCGAGATCCGCCGCTGGCGCAAGCCCGAGCCGTACAAGGGCAAGGGCATCAAGTACCGCGGCGAGTACATCTTCCGCAAAGAAGGCAAGAAGAAGTAGCCATGGCGAAACTCTCTCTCTTCGAACGGCGCCGCCGTCGCGTGCGCACCGCGCTTCGCGGCGTGTCGTCCGGCAAGCCGCGCCTGTCTGTCCACCGCTCGGGCCGGCACATCTACGCGCAGGTGATCGACGATTCGGACGGCAAGACGCTGGCCGCCGCCTCCACGCTCGACAAGGAGCTGAAGGGCAAGGCCAACGCGACCCGCGAGGGTGCGGCCGCCGTCGGCAAGGCAATCGCCGAGCGCGCGAAGAAGGCGGGCGTCTCGTCCGTCGTTTTCGACCGTGGCGGCTTCCTGTTCCATGGCCGCGTCAAGGCGCTGGCCGATGCCGCCCGCGAAGGCGGATTGGAGTTCTAGATGGTGCAAGAAAACGAAACCCCGGAGGTGACCCAGGACGGCGCCAAGGACGCGCAGACCGAAGTCCCGGCGAAAGAGGACGCCGTTGTCCAGGCCGACTCTCCGGCAGAAGCTCCCGCGGAAGCAGGCCCGGCAGCCGACGGCGAGGCTCCGGCAGAGGCGCCCCCGGTCGAAGCTGAGGCTCCGGCGGAAGCGGCCCCGGCCGAGGTCGAACAGCAGCAGCCGCAGCAACAGCAGCGGCCTCCGCGCGGCGGCCGTGGCGGACGCGGCGGACCGGGCGGCGGACGTGGCCGTGGCGGCGACCGCGGCGGACGCGGACGGCGCGACGACCGTCGCGGGCGCGGCGGCGACGATGACGGCGGCGAGGAGCTGATCGAAAAGCTCGTCCACATCAACCGCGTCTCCAAGACGGTGAAGGGCGGCAAGCGCTTCGGCTTCGCCGCGCTGGTCGTGGTCGGCGACGGCAAGGGCCGAGCGGGCTTCGGCCACGGCAAGGCACGCGAGGTTCCCGAGGCGATCAGCAAGGCGACGGCGGCAGCCAAGAAAGCGATGATCCGCGTTCCGCTTCGCGACGGTCGCACGCTGCACCATGACGGTATGGGACATTTCGGCGCAGGCCGCGTCGCGCTTCGCTCGGCTCCTCCCGGGACCGGGATCATCGCCGGCGGCCCGATGCGCGCGGTGTTCGAGAGCCTCGGCGTTGCCGACGTCGTCACCAAGTCGGTCGGCACGTCGAACCCCTACAACATGATCCGCGCAACCTTCGAGGCGCTTAAGGAGCAGACCAGCCCGCGCTCGGTCGCCCAGCGGCGTGGCAAGAAGGTCGCCGACCTGCTCGGCCGCGGCGGCGCAAGCACCGCCGAAGCCGAGGCCCAGGCCGAAGCGATCACGGAGTAATTGGCATGGCGAAGATCAAGATCACCCAGACCGGATCGCCGATCCGCCGCGAAAAGACCCAGCGCGCGACGCTCGTCGGCCTTGGGCTGAACAAGATGCACCGGACGATCGAGGTCGAGGACACGCCCGAAGTGCGTGGCCAGGTCCGCAAGGTCCAGCATCTGGTCAGGGTCGAAGAAGCGGCCTGACAACTCATTGTCCCCTCCCGGGGACTGGCGCGACAAAAGCGAAAGCGAGTGCAACGACATGAAACTGAATGAAATTCGAGACAATGAGGGCGCCCGCAAGGGTCGCCTCCGCGTGGGCCGCGGGATCGGCTCGGGCAAGGGCAAGACCGCGGGTCGCGGCCAGAAGGGCCAGAAGAGCCGCTCGGGCGTCTCGATCTTCGGCTTTGAGGGTGGCCAGATGCCGCTCCACATGCGGCTCCCGAAGCGCGGCTTCAACAACCCGTTCGCCAAGGACTATGCCGAGGTGAACATTGGCGCGATCCAGAAAGCGATCGACGCCGGCAGGCTCGAGCCCAAGGGCACGCTCGACCATGATGCGCTGCGCGCCGCCGGTCTTGCCCGTGGCGGCAGGG
Source organism: Sphingomicrobium sp. (assembly GCA_035710105.1). Classification (GTDB taxonomy): domain Bacteria; phylum Pseudomonadota; class Alphaproteobacteria; order Sphingomonadales; family Sphingomonadaceae; genus Sphingomicrobium. Next base: position 11,668 of record DASTDZ010000026.1, read on the forward strand.
ACGGGGTCCGCCTGCTCGGCAAGGGCGAGCTCAAGTCGAAGCTGGCGCTTAAGGTCGCGGGCGCGTCGAAGGGCGCGCGAGAGGCGGTCGAAAAGGCCGGCGGGTCGATCGAGATCGTCGAGGCGAAGAACCCCGCCGAGCTGGCGGCGGCGAAGAAAGGCAAGGCTCGCGAAGCTCGGCTCGCCGCGAAGGACGCCAAGCAGGCGAAGGCCTGATCGGCCCGTCGCAAGGGGGCTTCGCTTGCGCCTCTTTGACACTATATCGGGCGGCGGGGGGCTGATGCTCGTCGCCGCCTTCACTTTGTAAGGACTCCGAATGGCATCCGCAGCCGAGCAACTCGCTTCACGAATCAACCTTGGCAATTTTACCAAGGCGACCGAGCTCAAGAAGCGCCTGTGGTTCACGCTCGGCGCGCTGGTCCTGTTCCGCTTCCTGTCGTTCGTTCCGATCCCGGGCGTCGACCCGGCGGCGATGGCTGCGCTGTTCGAGACTCAAAGTGGCGGCGTTCTCGACATCTTCAACACCTTCTCGGGCGGCGCGCTCGAGCGGATGAGCGTCATCGCGCTTGGGGTGATGCCCTACATCACTGCCTCGATCGTCGTTCAGCTCGGGGCGACGATGTACGGGCCCTGGCAGCAGCTCCGCAAGGAAGGCGAAACGGGCCGCAAGAAGCTCAACCAATATACGCGCTACCTGACCGTGCTTTTGACCCTGGTGCAGGGCTACATGGTCGTGCGTGGCCTGGAATCGCAGTCTGTCCGCCAGGGAATCCAGGCGGTCGTCGAACCGGGCCTGATCTTCGAGGCCGCCGGTACCATCAGCCTCGTCGGCGGCACCTTGTTCCTGATGTGGATCGGCGAGCAGATCACCAGCCGCGGGATCGGCAACGGCGTGTCGCTGATCATCATGGCCGGAATCGTCGCCAACCTGCCGCAGACGATCGCGCAGCTGTTCGAAGGCGGGCGCACCGGGACGATGGACCCGGTGATGGTCGTCGGGATCATCCTCATCGCCCTCATTCTCATCGCCTTCATCTGCTTCGTCGAGCGCGCCCAGCGGCGTGTCCTGATCCAGTACCCGAAGCGGCAGACGGCGCGCGGGCTGATGCAGCAGGAGCGTTCGCACCTGCCGATCAAGATCAACACGGCTGGGGTCATCCCGCCGATCTTCGCTTCCTCGCTGCTGCTGATGCCGCTGACGGTCATCCAGTGGGCGGGAAGCGGCGCAACCGCGGGCAGCGGGACCAGCGACTGGCTGATCACCGTCAGCACCTTCCTGCAACACGGAAGCCCGGTCTACATGCTGCTCTATGGCGCCGGCATCATCTTCTTCGCCTTTTTCTACACCGCGGTTCAGTTCAACAGCGAGGAAACCTCGGAGAATCTGAAGCGGCACGGCGGCTTCATTCCAGGCATCCGTCCGGGTAAGGCGACGGAGCATTATTTCGATTATCTGCTGACCCGGGTCACGGTGGTCGGCGCATCCTATCTCGCGCTAATCTGCCTGATACCGGAGTTCCTTTTCTCCCAGGCCGGAATTCCCTTCTATCTGGGCGGAACCAGCCTGCTGATCGTCGTCAACGTGACGATGGACACGGTGAGCCAGATCCAGAGCCACCTCATCGCCCACGAATATGGCAACCTCATAAAGAAGGCGAAGCTCAAGACCGGCCGGCGCCGCTGACCCGTCCGAGGCAGGGAGCGCTTGGAAATGGACATCATTTTGCTTGGCCCGCCCGGTGCGGGGAAGGGGACCCAGGCGGCCCGGCTCGAATCCACGCGCGGCATGGTCCAGCTGTCGACCGGCGACATGCTTCGACAGGCGGTCGCCCAGGGCACTCCGGTCGGGCTCCAGGCCAAGGCGGTGATGGAAGCGGGCGAGCTGGTCAGCGATGCCATCGTCAGTGCCCTCATCGGCGAGCATCTCGACGCGGTCGGTGACCGCGGAGTGATCTTCGACGGCTACCCGCGCACCCGCGCCCAGGCGGAAGCGCTGGACCTGCTGCTTGCCCAGCGTGGCCGCAAGCTCGACCATGTGATCGAGCTCGAGGTCGAGGAGGAGGCGCTGGTCGAGCGGATCACGGGCCGATTCAGCTGCGCCAGGTGCGGCGCTCCCTATCACGACAGCTTCAAGCTGCCGAAGGTCGAAGGCGTCTGCGACGTCTGCGGGAGCCGGGAGTTCAGGCGTCGCCCCGACGACAACGAGCAGACGGTGCGGACCCGGCTCGCCGAATATCGCGCCAAGACCGCGCCGATCCTCCCTTATTACGAGGAACGTGGGCTGGTGCGCCGGGTCGACGGAATGGCGCCGGTCGAAGTTGTCGCCGCCGCCATCGACGCGGTTCTGGACGGCTAGGCGCGCTCGAGAGTCACGAAGCGATAGGCCGGGCGCCCGTCGCAAGCCGGGTGATCCTCGACCAGCGTCTCGCGCCAGGCGCCGCTATCCCGCGGGTCCGGCATGGCCGTATCGCCGTCGACCTCGTCCAACACCTCGGTTAGCTCCACCCGGTCGGCAATCGGCAGGAACAGGGCGAATACGTCGGCCCCGCCGATCACCGAGACGGGTTCGTCGCCGGCAAGCTCGAGCGCCTGTTCGAGGCTGTGCGCGGACTCCGCGCCTTCGGCCTGCCAAGCTGGGTCGCGGGTGAGGACGATGTGCCGCCGCCCTGGAAGCAGCCGCGGCAGGCTGTCGAACGTCCGCCGCCCCATCACCATCGCGCTGCCCATCGTCAGCGACTTGAATCGCTTGAGGTCCGCGGGCAGGTGCCACGGCAGCGTCCCGTCGCGGCCGATCACCCCGTTCAGCGCTCTTGCGACGACAAGGGTGATGCGCGGCCGGTCCATTGGGCCGATTTGCCGTGCGGACGCGCCAATGCCAAGCTGGCGGCGTGAAAAGCGACGCAATCGCCAGCCTGGTCGAGGAGGTCCGTTCTCGCTTCGGCTCGAAGGCGGCGGTCACGGATCCCGCCGATATCGCGCCCTGGGCGACGGACTGGCGCGGCCGCTATCACGGCAAGGCCGAGGCGATCCTGGCTCCCGCCTCCACCGAGGAGGTGGCGGCGATCGTTGGGCTCGCGGCCGATCGGCAGGTGCCGCTCGTCCCGCAAGGGGGCAACACCTCGATGGTCGGGGGCGCAACCCCGCCCGAAGACGGCTCGGCTCTCATCCTGTCGCTGCGGCGGATGAACCGGCTGCGCGCGATCAGCGCCGAGCACAATCTGGCCGTCGCGGAGGCCGGGATGATCCTTGCCGACCTGCACGACCAGGCGGCCGCCGTCGGCCGCCGCTTCCCGCTGACTTTGGGCGCGCGGGGCAGCTGCACGGTCGGCGGGCTGGTTTCGACCAATGCCGGCGGCACGCAGGTGCTTCGCTTCGGGACAATGCGCGCGCTGGTCGCGGGGCTCGAGGCCGTTCTCCCGGACGGCTCGGTCCATAACGGCCTTTCCGGACTGAAAAAGGACAATCGCGGCTACAGCCTCGACCAGCTTCTGATCGGCGCAGAGGGCACGCTGGGCGTGGTGACTGCGGCCGCGCTCCGCCTCGTCCCGGCAGTCTATGCGCGGGCGGTTGGCTGGGCTGGCGTCGCCGACCCGCAGTCGGCGCTCGCGCTGCTGCGCGATTTCGAGTCGAAGACGGACCGGATCGAAGGGTTCGAGCTGGTCCCGGGCGATTCGCTCGCCCTGGTGTTCAAGCACATCCCCGGGACTCGCAGCCCGCTGGCCGGCGAGCATCGCTGGCACGTGCTCATTGAGGCGACATCGGCCAGCGCCGAGCTCGATCCCGTCGAGCTTCTCCAGTCGCTGCTCGCCTCCGCGCTCGAGACCGGCCTGGTCGAGGACGCGATGGTCGCTGCGTCCGAAGCCCAGGCCGACGCCTTGTGGAAGATCCGCGATTCGATCTCGGAGGCCGAGCGCGCTGAAGGTCCGTCGACCGCGCACGACATCTCGGTTGCGGTCGCCGACATGCCGCGCTTTCTGCTGGATGCGAAGTCGGCGGTCGAACGCGCTTTCCCCGGAACGGTCGCCAGCGCCTTCGGTCACCTTGGCGACGGCAACCTACATTTCCACGTGCGTGCCGGAAGCCGCGCCGCGCCGGACTGGCATGAGCGCGACGGGCCTCAGATTACGCGCTTCATCGACGATCTCGTCACTGCCGCGGGCGGCTCGATCTCGGCCGAGCACGGCATCGGGCAAATGAAGCGCGGCGAGCTGGAGCGGCTCGCCCCGCCCGGTGACCTCGCCGCGCTCCGGGCGATCAAGCATGCGCTCGACCCGCTCGGGATCATGAATCCCGGCAAGCTCGTCGGCTAGCCGAGCTCGACGAACTCGCGCAGGCGGGTGGCGAGCGGCTCGACCGGAAGGCCGGTGCGAACGGCAATGAACAAGGTGTCGTCGCCGGCGATCGTCCCCGCGATTTCGGGGAGCTTGGCCTGGTCGAGCGCGAGGCAGACCAGCCCTGCAGAGCCTGGCGGCGTGCGCACGACGATCAAATTGCCGGCCGTGTCGATCGACTGGACCCACTCGCCGAAGATCCGGCGCAGCCGGTCGCCGGAGCGGTCGCGCTCCGACAATTGCTCGGGAAGCGCGTAACAGAGCTGCGGCCCGCGCTTCACCTTGAGCGCACCGATATGCTCGAGATCGTGGGAAACGGTGGCGCGGCTTACCTGGTGGCCGGCCGCGGCGAGGCGCGCGGTAAGCTCGTCGTGGCTGAGCGGAGACCCTTCGCGTAGAAGGTCGACGATTGCGCGCTGCCTTTGCGCGCGGGCACTAACCATCAAATTCAAACTCCCGAGCGGTTTGCGGTTGCTGATAGGCCAGCCTGGATAAAGGCTCCGCGGCCGGCTGCGGATGAGTCACACAGCCGACACCGCAAGGTTTTGTCAATTTGATGCATTTTGGCAGAATTCATCACCAAAACAGGTTTGCGCGTTCGCGCCGTGCAAGCGCCTTGGCTCAGGCGCCGTAGAGATCGATGCTCCGTCGGATCATCGCGTCGACAGCCTTGTCGGCCGCCGCCGAATCGTCGATCTTTGCTTGGGCGTCCCGACTGAGCCGATTTCTCCGCTCCTCGGTAGTTTCGATTCTTCGCGGCTTGCGCGTGACTGGTTCCATGACAGTGCAACGTTTCGCCGCCGGTTTAGCCGCATCGATCGATGGGACAGCGTCAAATCTTCAGCATCGTGGCGCGCCCGGCAGGATTCGAACCTGCGACCTCAAGCTTAGAAGGCTCGTGCTCTATCCAGCTGAGCTACGGGCGCGCATCCATTTCAGTCTATGGATTGCGCCGCCGGGCGGCAACGCTCAGGCGACGGCTTCCAGCAACCCTTCGAACAAGCGTCTTCCGTCGGTGCTTCCGTGCGCGGGCTCGATCGCCCGTTCCGGGTGCGGCATCATTCCGAGCACGTTGCCCGCGTCGTTGAAGACGCCTGCGATCCGGCGCGCGGAACCGTTGACCTCCTCGGCATAGCGGAATGCGACGCGGCCCTCGGTTTCTAGCCGGTCGAGAGTCGCCTCGTCGGCCTGGTAATTGCCATCATGGTGCGCGACCGGGATACGGATCGTCTCGCCGCGCTCATAGCCGCTGGTAAACAGGCTCTGGCTGTTTTCGACGGTCAGCGCTACCGGCCTCGACACGAAGTTGAGTCCCGCGTTGCGCATCAGCGCGCCAGGCAGGAGCCCCGTCTCGGTGAGCACCTGGAAGCCGTTGCAGATGCCGAGCACCGGAACGCCGCGGTTCGCCGCCTCGATCACGGCGCGGATGATCGGCGAGCGCGCCGCCATCGCGCCCGAACGCAGATAATCGCCGTAGGAAAAGCCACCCGGAAGCCCGATGAGGCCGACCCCGTCGGGAAGCGCGCTTTCCTTGTGCCAGACCATCGCCGCCGGCCGTCCGGTCACCTGCTCGAACGCGACGGCGAGGTCACGGTCGCAGTTGGAGCCGGGGAAGACGATGACTGCGGTTTTCATTCGTTCGCTCCTCGGGGGCGGCCGCTAATTAACCGCGAAATATGCGGGAATCGTGGCAGTTCACGCGTCCTGGGCCCGCTCGATCCGGAAGTTCTCGATCACCGTGTTGGCGAGCAGCTTGCGGCACATCGCCTCGATGTCCGCGTCGCTCGTCCCCTCGTCGAGGTCGAGCTCGATCAGCTTGCCTGCGCGAACGTCGTTGACGCCCGCAAAGCCGAGCCCCTCGAGGGCATGGTGGATCGCCTTGCCCTGCGGGTCGAGCACGCCGGGCTTTAGGGTGATGAAGACGCGCGCTTTCATGGCCGGGCCTATTACCGCCTTATGGAATGGCGGCAAGCTTTGGTGATTGTATCTTTTACAAACCCAGTGATCGCTGATAAGCTCTTCGCGCCTTTTGAGCAGATCGGGCGCGTCGCGATGGACCTTGGCTTCGGCGGGTTTCTAGAGAAGTTTGAGAACCACTTCGGAAGCAGCGTTACGAAGGTGCTGCTCGTTCTTATCGGCCTCGCGGTTGCGGTCTTATGCGGCTCGGTGATCTGGGCGTATCTGCTCCTGCCAATCGCGCAAATGATCCCAGACCCACGATCAACAAGGGCCTATGAAATCGCGAAGCTCATTCTGATTATTTTGTTTTTCCTGATGATCACAAACCAGCTGCTCGGATTGGCCGACAACTATCTTAAGCGGAGAATCAGGGCCCAGATGCGTCAGAAACTAGCCGAAGCGAACAAGCTCGCAGGACGAGCCGAAAAGAAATTAAAGGAAGCGCGCGCCGCAGTCGGTGAGGCCAAACAGATTCGCGAGGAAGCGAAGCAGCTTCATATTGAAACTGGCGACGCCCTGGCCGCAGCCGACTTGCTAATCGAACGAATGTTCGAGGCGGCGCTGGAGAAGGGCATGATCACACAAGAGCAGGCCGATGAGCTGAGGTCGCTTCGAGACAAGCCCTTACGAAGCCCTGGGGCTTCGGCTGATTAACGACGGCTCTGCCACTCGTTATTGATATCATTACCGATTTCGAGAAGCCGAATGATGCGGTCCAGCTTCCGCTCTAGCCCGGCCAGATACATCGGGATGCTGAAAAATATGAACAGAAGCACGACGAATAAGATTCGATCATACCAAGGCCAGTTGTGGATAACCTCTGTCACTCTAGCTTCTCCGGCTTCTGCTTCGCCACCTTCTTAAGCCGCTCTTCCCAGCGCTTCTCGTCGGGATCGCACTCGTGCTCGCGGGCGGCGTTCTTGAACTTGTCGGATTGACTCGGAGTCCTGTTCGACTGACCTGTGGTTGTCATGCCTGGTTTCTGCCCACCTCAAGATTACGTCTTTTTCGCGGACGAAGCTGGTATTTCTAACGACCGCTTCACCGTGGTCGGCGGCCTGTGCGTTCGCGGCTCAACAGTACCAGCTTTACACGCGAATATCGACGCTTACCGGCACGACCATAACATGCACTCGGAACTTAAGTGGTCGAAAGTATCAAACCAAAAGAGCGAGCAGTATAAAGCACTGGTCGAACTGTTTTTCGCAATGAACAATGCGAATGTGCTGCACTTTCACGCCATAGTGTTCGACAGCCATCAGGTCGATTTTAAACGCATCCGAGAGGATGGCCATGACAGCGACAAGGTGCTGTCCAGGCTATACTACCAGCTTGTTGTTCATAAATTCGCGAGACTTTACCCGAACGACAGCGGCATGTGCGTGTGCCTCGATCACCGAAACAGCAGTACTCCGCTCGAAGATCTTCGTCGGATGATCAACGCGACACTAGCGCGTGACCACGGCATTGCCCACAATCCGGTGAAACAGCTCATCTCGCAGGACTCCTGTGACGATGACCTGCTTCAGCTGAATGACGTGGTTCTTGGCGCGGTCTGTGCGGCGCGCAATGGCAAACATCTGCTCGCTGACTACCGGCGAGCAAAACGTGATTTGGCAGCGCTGGTTCTGGAGAAAAGCGGCTTGGAGTCGTTTGAGAAGAACAGCCCACGAGGCGTCGATCGCTTTACGATCTGGAACTTTCGCAGCGGCCCTAAAAAGGATTGAGGCCCTGGATGCCTATGACGCCGAACCTTGCAAGGTTCGGGTCCCGGCTTACCCTTCTCCTGACATCATCAGGATTTTCGGCACCCAGTGACCTCGAATCAGCATATAGGCCAATCCCCAGAAAAATTCAATAGGGGGGTCTTGACTTTTTTGTGGAAATATGACTCGGCGCTTAACCAAGCCAGAATTTACAGCTCTAGGACGGTTTTCAGGCAACAGTCCAGCAAAACTGGGCTATATTCCCGGCAAACGAAGCTGTTGTATCTCAAAATTATCCACAGGTTTCTCACGCCTGCCCGGCTGCGTCAGGCCCCCCATAGGTGAGGCGCTTACCAGTGAGACCGCGAAGGGCTGCACGGCTACGCTCCCCATCATCACAACCGTTCGCATCGCGGTTGTTATAACGGAAATCGAACTCCGCGACGTAGCGGTGAACGTGCTTCTCGGAGCAATGCTGGTAGACGCCCTTCATGCCGCGCTTGAAGATCGAATAGTAGCCTTCGACGGTGTTCGTGTGGATGCGGCCACGGCCATATTCGCCCCGCGTGTGGGCGACCCGGCCGTGACCTAGGAACACGTCGCGGAACTGCTTGTGATAGAAGGCCGCTTCGTCGGTCATGATGTAGGTTTCGCGCTCGACGTTCTTCATGACAATCGGGATGATCGTTTCCCTATCCGCCTTGTCGATCACGAACGACCGGCACTGGCCGCTCTCGCGGTGAACCAGCGACAGGACCGCAACCTTGTGGTGAAAGCCACGGCGGACCTTCCCGCCTTCCTTGCGACCAATGAACGTTTCATCGACCTCAACCACGCCGCCTTCGCCACCGAAGGGCGCTAGCTCTCCAGTCCGCATCGCCTCGCGGATGCGGTGCGCCAGGAACCATGCCGTTTTGTAGGTGACTTCCAGGACGCGGTGCAGCTGATGGGCGCTGATGCCCTTCTTGCTGCTGGTCATGAGGTAGACCGCCTGTAGCATCTTGTGCAGCGGCATACGGGCGTGTTCGAAGACGGTGCCGACCTTGACGGTGAACTGTTTGCGGCACTCGCCACATTTTTTCAGGCCGATGCGGGTGCTCTTGCCTTCCAGGGCATAGACGCGACCGCCGACCACGCCACAGTGCGGGCAGACGATGCCATCGGCCCACAGGATGCTTTCAAGGTATTCAAAAGCCTTGGCTTCGTCGTGGAAATACGGCTTCGACAGGACAGACATTTGGGTTCCCTTTCGTTAGGAACCCTTATGGCAGAATCCGATGGGTGTGTAAAGTATACAATCACCCAAGCTTTACCCTCTGTTTACCATCGCGGCGCATCATTCGAGCGTGCCGGAAAGCGTCCGGCGGACAGGGAGGGGTGGCTGATGCTTGTCGGAATCGCCATGGCGATGTTCATCGCCCTGTTCGCCTGGGGTAGCACCTATTTTGGCTGGCACGACCCGGAAGGGAAGGTGCAGCTGGCGCTGTTCACCACCTTCGTGCTCGGCGCGCTGTGCGGATACAAGTCGAAGACTTGAGCAACGGCGGTTGCGCGGCGGCGCGACCGTCCTACAAGCTGCAGCCGTGCGCGAACTCCCGCCCTATGGCCGGCTGTTGAACCTGCGCTCCGAGGAGCGCGAAGACGGACTCACGATCATCATGCCCTATCATGAGGACGTGATCGGGCGTCCGGGCAATCTGCACGGCGGCGCGATCGCGGGGCTTCTCGAATTCACCGCCTGGGCCAGTCTCGAGCGCGAAATCGCCGATGAATCGGTGATCCTGAAGCCGGTGACGGTGACCATCGATTACATGCGCCCGGGCGTCGAGCGCGACACCTTCGCAAGCGCGGTCATCCAGCGGCTTGGGACGAACATTGCCAATGTCGAGGCCCTCGCCTGGCAGGCGCGGCGGTCGCAGCCGATCGCCGGCGCAAGGCTCAACTTCCTGCTCGAACGGCCGCCAAGGCGCTGACCACTGGCGCGGCGGCGCGTATTCTGGCAGCGCTGGCCGGCAATGGATTTCGCGCTGACCGAACGCCAGGCCCATTTCCGCGAGCAGGTGCGCGCCTTCATCGACGAGCATGTCCGCCCCCGCACCGGCGATTATCAGCGCGAATTGAGCTCGGGCGACCGCTGGCAGCCGCTTGCCGTCATCGAGGAGCTGAAGCCGAAGGCGCGCGAGGCGGGCTTGTGGAACCTGTTCATGCCGCCGGCGCCCGCGGTGCCGCAGGTCGACGACAGCTTCGATTTCGAAGGCGAGCAGCTCACCAACCTTGAATATGCGCTGTGCGCCGAGGAAATGGGGCGAATCCCCTGGGCGAGCGAGGTGTTCAATTGTTCCGCGCCCGACACCGGCAACATGGAAGTGCTGCATCGCTACGGAACCCGCGAGCAAAAGGACCAGTGGCTCGCGCCGCTGATGCGCGGAGAGATCCGCTCGGCGTTCCTGATGACCGAGCCTGGGGTCGCTTCCTCGGATGCGACCAACATCGAATGCAGCATCGTCCGCGACGGCGATTGCTATGTCATCAACGGCCACAAATGGTGGTCAAGCGGGGCCGGCGACCCGCGCTGCAAGCTCGCTATCCTGATGGGCAAGACCGACCCGGGGGCGCCGACCCACAAGCAGCAGTCGATGGTCCTTGTGCCGATGGGTTCGAAGGGGCTGACCGTCGAGCGCGCGCTTACCGTCTATGGCTATGACGACGCGCCGCACGGCCACATGGAGGTGGCGCTCGACAACGTGCGCGTACCGGCCGGCAACACGCTGCTTGGCGAAGGCCGCGGCTTCGAGATCGCGCAGGGCCGCCTCGGGCCTGGGCGGATCCATCATTGCATGCGCACCATCGGCGCCGCCGAGGAAGCGCTCGAGCTGATGTGCAGGCGCCTGCAGAGCCGCACCGCGTTCGGCAAGCGGATCTCCGAGCATAGCGTGTGGGAACAGCGCGTGGCCGAGGCGCGGACCGAGATCGAGGCGACCCGCCTCCTGTGCCTCAAGGCCGCCGACATGATGGACCGCGCCGGCAACAAGGCGGCGCGGGCCGAAATCGCGATGATCAAGGTGAAGGCGCCGGCAATGGCGCTCAAGATCATCGACGACGCGGTCCAGGCCTTCGGCGGGGCGGGCGTCAGCCAGGACACGCCACTGGCGATGAGCTGGGCGCACATCCGCACCCTGCGCCTCGCCGATGGCCCCGACGAGGTCCACAACCGCGCCATTGCCAGGTTCGAGTTCGAAAAGCACCGGCCGCGGGACAGCAATTGATGGGCGCGCTCGACCACAAGGTCGCGATCGTCACCGGCGCCGCCTCGGGGATCGGCAAGTCGGCCGCCGAGCTGTTCCGGGCCGAGGGCGCAACCGTCGTCGCCGCTGACATTGCGGCCGCGCCCGGAATCACGAAGCTCGACGCGGGCTCGGAGGCCGAAGTGGAAGCGCTGGTCGAGCGCACCGTTGCCGATCATGGCGGGCTCGACGTGCTTTTCGCCAATGCGGGCATTTCGGGCGGAATGGCTGGGATGTTCGAACAGAACAGCGCCGATTGGCAGGAGATCCTGCGCGTGAACCTCATCGGCCCGTTCCTGGCGATCAAATATGCGGCGCCGCACATGAAGGCGCGGGGCGGCGGGTCGATCATCTGCACCGCTTCGGTCGCCGGGCTTCGCTCGGGCGCCGGCGGCCCCGCTTATTCCGCATCGAAAGCGGGTCTCATCAACCTTGTGAAGGTCGCCGCGACCCAGCTCGCCGGCTCGAACGTGCGGGTCAACGCCATCTGCCCGGGCCTCATCGAAACCGGGATGACCGCCGAGCTTTACGATTGGGCGCGCTCGACCGGGCGCGAGGCGAAGATCGGCCGTCTCAACCCGATGCGGCGCGGCGGTGAACCGGAGGAGATCGCCTCGGTCGCTTTGTTCCTCGCCTCGGACGCGTCGAGCTACGTCAACGGTCAGGCGATCGCGGTCGACGGCGGGCTTTCCGCCTCGCACCCGTTCAGCAGGCAGGATTATGGGCTAACAAGCGCGTAAGGAACGCACGGGAGCAATTGCAAATGACCGACGTGATCGACAAGCCGACCACCAGCCCGATCTCGACCCGTCGCCACGGCGACGTTCTTATTATCGAGTCGAACAACCCGCCGGTGAACGCGCTGTCCGCGGCCGTCCGCCAGGGACTGGTCGAGGCGATCGAGCAGGCCGAGGCCGACGAAGAGGTCAAAGCCGTGGTCATCGCCTGCGAGGGCCAGACCTTCTTCGCCGGCGCCGACATCACCGAATTCGGCAAGCCGCCGGTCATGCCTTGGCTGCCGCAGGTCGTCGACCGGATCGAAGCGTGCACCAAGCCGGTGGTCGCCGCGATCCATGGCACCGCTTTGGGCGGCGGGCTCGAGGTCGCGCTTGCCTGCCACTACCGGGTCGCGGTGCCGTCGGCGAAGCTCGGCACGCCCGAGGTCAAGCTTGGACTGCTGCCCGGAGCGGGCGGGACCCAGCGGCTGCCGCGGGTCGCCGGGGTCGAAAAGGCGCTGCAGATGTGCGCGACCGGAAACCCGATCGGCGCCAGGGAGGCGTTCGACTGCGGCCTCGTCGACCGGCTCGTCGAGGGCGAGCTGCTGCCGCACGCGGTCGCCTTCGCCGAGCAGGTGCGGGACGTTCGCCCGCTTCCCAAATCGTCCGAGCGGCAGGACCGGATGGAGAATGTGGACCAAGGCATTTTCGAGGAGTTCCGCAAGGCCAATGCCCGCAAGTTCAAGGGCTTCGAGGCGCCGGAAGCCAATATCCGGGCGGTCAAGGTCGCGACCGAGAAACCCTATTCCGAAGGAGTCATCGAAGAGCGCAAATTGTTCATGGAGCTGATGGGCGGTCAGCAGTCCAAGGCCCAGCAATATTTTTTCTTCGCCGAGCGCAAGGCCGCGAAGATTGACGACATTCCCGAGAACACCAGGCCCCGCGACATCCGCAAGGTCGGGATCATCGGCGCCGGGACCATGGGCGGCGGCATCTCGATGAACTTCCTGACCGCCGGCATCCCCGTGACCATCGTCGAAATGGACAGGCAAGCGCTCGACCGCGGCACCGGAGTCATCGCCAGCAATTACGAGGCGAGCGCCGCCAAGGGCCGTTTCACGAGCGAGCAGGTCACAAAGGCGATGGCGCTGCTAACGCCGACGCTCGACTTCGCCGAGCTCGCCGACTGCGACCTGATCATCGAGGCGGTCTATGAGAACATGGACGTCAAGAAGGACGTGTTCGGACGGCTCGACAAGATCGCCAGGCCCGGCGCGATCCTCGCGTCCAACACCTCCTATCTCAACATCGACGAGATCGCCGCCTCGACCTCGCGGCCCGGCGACGTCGTTGGCATGCACTTCTTCTCGCCCGCAAACGTCATGAAGCTGCTGGAAGTGGTGCGCGGAGCGAAGACTGCGCCCGACGTGCTGCTGACGGCAATGCAGATCGGCAAGCGGATCAAGAAGGTGCCGGTCGTGGCCGGTGTCTGTCACGGCTTCATCGGCAACCGGATGCTGATGCCGCGCCAGGTCGAGGCGACGAAGCTGCTTCTGGAAGGCGCCACGCCCGAACAAGTGGACCGCGTCCATGTCGAGTTCGGGATGCCGATGGGCCCGTTCCAGATGGCCGACCTCGCCGGGGTCGACATCGGCTGGCACCGCGACCCCAGCCGCGTCGAGAACCTTCGCGACGCGCTGTGCGCGATCGAGCGCTGGGGTCAGAAGAAGGGCGCGGGCTTTTATGACTATGACGACAAGCGCCGGCCGAGCCCGTCGCCGGTGGTCCAGGAAATCATCGAGAAATTCGCCGCTGAGCAGGGCGTCGAAAGGCGCGAGATTTCCGATCAGGAGATCGTCGAGCGGACGATCTATCCAATGATCAACGAAGGGGCCAAAATACTCGACGAACGGATGGCGCAGCGCGCTTCCGACATCGACGTTGTGTGGGTCTATGGCTACGGCTGGCCGGTCTACAAGGGCGGGCCGATGTACTGGGCCGACAATATCGAAGGGCTGCAGACCATCGTCGATGGCCTCAAGCGCAACGAAAAGCGGTTGGGCGCGGATTTCAGTTTCTCTCAACTACTTGTAGGCAAAGCCGAAAAGGGCGAGAAGTTTACACGCTAAAGACTGATGGGGCGGGTGTGGCGTGATTCAGAAACCAGGGGCGGCGACGCATGGGGCTTAGCCTTGGCGGCGCCGGATACAGCCGCGCTTTCGGCCGATTCAGTTTGCACAGGGACGAGGGGTCGCTGCGCGAGGCGGAGCTTGCGATCCTCAACGCGCCCTTCGAAGCCGACGGGTGGGCGCGGGCGGCGCAGGCCATAGCCGGCGCGACCGGAAGCAACGCCGCGCATCTGCTTGGAATCGGCGGGCCCCTGCTGCTGCCCCTCAACGTCTTCGTCGGCGACGTGCCGGGGATCGAGCGCTACCTTGGCGACCCGGTCTTCCACGGCGCCATCAACTGGCGCGTCGGTTCCGTGACGACGCCGATGGCGATCCAGCATGAGGTCCATTACGAAGCCTATCGGCAGCTCCACGACACGTCCGATTATGACGACGCGGCGAGCGATCTCGACATCCAGTTCGGATGCCAGTGCGCGGTGCTCCTCGACAGCCGCAACATGCTCGGGCTGGCGCTACTGCGCAGCCGCGCCGACGGTCCATGCACCGACGAGACTCTGAGCCGCTTCGCCTTGCTCCGCCGGCAGCTCGCGCGGGCGGTGCGGATGCAAATCGCGCTCGACGGCGAGGCAGCACAGATGATGGTTGGCCACTTCGGCGGAAGCCAGTGCGCGACGCTTCTCCTCGACCGCCAGGCGAATTTGTGCGCGCTCAGCCCCGCGGCCGAAGCGCTTTTCGGAGATCGCGGACCGTTCAGGCTGGCCGGGCTTGCGGTCGAGCTTCGCAATCGCGGCGAGAACCGGCCGTTCCAGCAGGCGCTGAGCCGGCTGCTTGCAAGCGACGGGCATCGCAGCTCGGTGGTTCACGAAACGCGAATTGGGCGCGATGCAGCCGCGCTCGGCGGCAAATGGAGGCTGTTCGTCGTCCGCTTGCCTCACCGCGAAAACGGGCTCGGGTTCGACCCGCACCTGGCAGTCACCGTCAAGCCCTTGTCCTAGCGGGCAGCCGGGCGCTCGTCGGGGAGCAGCGTGAGCATCGCCCAGGCGACTCCGGCGACCATGGCGCTGGCGATGAAGGTGGCGGCGGCGCCTTCACGGTCCCAAATCAGCCCGGCGGCGATGCTTGCCAGCAGAGTCGCGATCCCGGTCACGAAATAGAAGGCGCCGAAGCTCGTCGCTCGAAGCGGCTCGGGGGCGCTGTCGGCGACCATCCGGGCAAGAATTCCCTGCGTCAGCGCCATGTGCGCGCCCCACAGGAGGACACCGGCCGTCAGCCCGGCGAAGCCGAAGTCCTGCGACAGGACCAGGTTGCCGGCGATCAGCACCGCCATTCCGGCAGCAAGCAGGGTACGGGGGTTCTTCGAGTCGCTGAGGGCTCCGGCCGGATAGGCAAGCGCCATGAACCCGAGGTTGAAGAGGACGAGGACGAGCGGCGAAAGCGCCGGCGACAGGCCCATGTCGATTCCGCGCAGGACCAGGAACCCCTCGGAAAAGCGCGCCAGCATCACCAGGAAGCCGACCGCGAGCACCCGCCGAGTCTGCCTGCCGAGATTGCGAAAGCCCCCGAACAGGCTCGGTCGCTGCTCGCGCGCCAGATGCTTTTCGGGCTCGCGGACCGCCAGCACGATCAACAGCACCGATGCAGCCGCCGGGATGATCGCAATCCAGAAGACCGCCCGGATGTCGCCGGCAAAGGCCAGCATCAGCACGACCGCGGCGATCGGCGCGAGCAAAGCCCCGACAGTGTCGAGACCCTGGCGCAACCCGAAAGCGCGCCCGCGGACCTCGGGCGGGGTTTCGTCCGCGATCATCGCGTCGCGCGGCGCTCCGCGAATGCCTTTCCCGAGCCGGTCGAAGAACCGCGCCATCATCACCAGCAGCCCGGTCGTGGCGAGCGGAAACAGCGGTTTGGAGAAAGCAGCGAGCCCGTATCCGGCGAGAATCCAGGGCTTGCGCTTCATGCTCCGGTCGGAAAGCCGGCCGGATACGAGCTTGGCGAAGGATGCGGTCGCTTCCGCGACTCCGTCGATGGCGCCAAGGGCGACGGCCGGAAGCGCCAGCGTGACCGTGATGAAGGCCGGCAGAAGCGCGTGATAGATCTCGCTCGACAGGTCCATCAGCAGGCTGACGAATCCGAGCACCCAGACGGTGCGGGGAAGTGCGGGCCGGTGCGCGGTCGAACGCATTCCACCGGCATTGCCGGACGGGCTTCGAAGCGCAAGCGGTGAGCCTGCACTTGACAGCAGCAACTTTACTGCTGTTCAAATCTTTGCGTGCAGCAATCGACCTTCCTGTCCCACACGCCATCGGCAATCGCGACTCGGTTCGCAAGCGTCGCCGACAGGTGGATGGCGGACGGGCCCGCTGCCCGCGCCGAGTCCGCGCGAAGGAAATTGCTTGCCGCGATTGCCGAGCGCGAACCGGCGACCCTCAATCAGGTCGCGACCGCCGTCGGCCGCGGCGCGCCCGCGGTCAGCCGCTCGGTCGAAGCCTTGGTCCGCTCTGGGCTGGTCGAGCGCCAGGCCGACCCCAACAACCGGCGCAGGCTGGCGCTTCGGCTGACCGAGATCGGCCACCGGCAGCTCAGCGAGGGCTCGTCATCGAACCGTCTGCTCAAGACCAAGCTCGAACGGCTCGCGCACAGCGAGCTCCGGGCGGTCGAGCGGGCGATCGAAATCCTCGAGCGCGGACTCTAGAGTCTAGCCCCGGCCGCGGCGGCGCCGGGTCTCCCAACCCTTCTTGGCGGCCTCGCTGCGGCTGCGCGAGCGGCCAGAGCCGGCATTCTTGCCGCCCTTGTCCTGTTTGTTCACGGTCCGCCAGGCCCGCTCCTCGGCCTCCTTCTTCGACACGCCTTTCTTGCGATAGCCCTCTTCGATATGCTCCGCCTTGCGTTCCTGCTTGGCGGTGTACGCGCCCTTGGGCATGGTTCATCTCCTGCACATTGAGACTGTGATAAACGCTTTCGCCCGGACGCCGTTGCCATGTTGCGTTGCAGCATGAGCCCGTTTGCGCTACGGGCGGCCACGAAATTTCCCGGGAAAAAGCAATGAACCTGCGCAACGTCGCGATCATCGCGCACGTCGATCATGGCAAGACGACGCTCGTCGACCAGCTGTTCCGCCAGTCGGGCACCTTCCGCGACAACCAGCGAGTGGAAGAGCGGGCGATGGATTCCAACGAGCTCGAGAAGGAGCGCGGGATCACCATCCTCGCCAAGTGCACCAGCGTCGACTGGAACGGCACCCACATCAACATCGTCGACACGCCCGGCCACGCCGATTTCGGCGCCGAGGTCGAGCGGATCCTCAGCATGGTCGACGGGGTCATCCTGCTGGTCGATGCGGCCGAGGGGCCGATGCCGCAGACCAAGTTCGTGACCGGCAAGGCGCTCGGCCTTGGCCTGAGGCCGATCGTCGTCGTCAACAAGATCGACCGGCCGGACGCGCGACCGGCCGAGGTGCTCGACGAGGTGTTCGAGCTATTCCTCAACCTCGACGCGAGCGACGAGCAGCTCGACTTTCCCGTCCTCTATGCCTCGGGCCGCGCCGGCTATGCGGGCCTGACGGACGACGTCCGCTCGGGCGACCTTACGCCCTTGTTCGAAACGATCGTCAGCCATGTTCCCGCGCCGGGTCTCGACCCGGAGGGCGAGTTCCGGATGCTCGCGACCCTGCTCGACCGCGACCCGTTTCTCGGCCGAATCCTGACCGGCCGGATCGAGAGCGGCAGGCTGACGACGAACATGCCGATCAAGGCGATCGACGTCGACGGCAACATCGTCGAGGAGGGCCGGGCGACCAAGGTCTTCGCCTTTCGCGGGCTCGACCGGGTCCCGGTTGAGAGCGCCGAGGCGGGCGAGATCGTCGCCATCGCCGGTCTCATCAAGGCGACCGTGTCGAATACGTTCGCCGACCCGTCCGTCACCGAGCCTCTGAAGGCGCGGCCGATCGACCCGCCGACGTTGGCGATGAGCTTCTCGGTCAACGACAGCCCTTATGCGGGGCGTGACGGCGACAAAGTGCAGAGCCGGGTGATCCGCGAGCGGCTGGAGCGCGAGGCGGAAGGCAATGTCGCGATACGGGTCACCACCGCGGCCGACAATGACAGCTTCGAGGTCGCCGGGCGCGGCGAGCTCCAGCTCGGAGTTCTCATCGAGACCCTGCGCCGCGAAGGGTTCGAGCTGTCGATCAGCCGCCCGCGCGTGCTGTTCCGCGATAGCCCGAACGGGCGCGAGGAACCGTATGAAACCGTCGTCGTCGACGTCGACGACGAATTCTCCGGCACCGTCATCGACAAGATGGCGCTGCGCAAGGCCGAGATGACCGACATGCGCCCGTCGGGCGGCGGCAAGACTCGCTTGACCTTTTCGGCGCCGAGCCGCGGCCTCATAGGCTATCACGGCGAGTTCCTGTCCGACACGCGCGGGACGGGCATCATGAACCGGCTATTCGAGAGATACGGGCCGTACAAGGGGCCGATCCAGGGGCGCCAGAACGGAGTCCTCATCTCGATGGAGCAGGGCAAGGCGGTCGCCTATGCGCTGAATGCGCTCGAGGAGCGCGGCGTGTTGTTCGTCTCGCCGGGCGAGGACCTCTACGAGGGCATGGTGATCGGCGAGAACGCCAAGCCGCAGGACCTCGAGGTCAATCCCTTGAAGTCCAAGCAGCTGACCAATTTCCGGGCCTCGGGGAAGGACGAGGGGATCCGGCTGACCCCGCCCAAGCGGATGAGCCTCGAGCAGGCGATCGCCTACATCCAAGACGACGAGCTGGTGGAGGTGACCCCCAAGCACGTGCGGATCCGCAAGCGCTTCCTCGACCCGCACGAGCGCAAGCGCCAGTCGCGGAAGATGGAAGCCGCCTAGCCCTTCAGCTTGCAGGCGCGGATTTCGCGCGGGGCGGGGCGCGGGCCGGCGGCCTCGAATGCAGCGAAATAGGAATCGCCCGTGTCGAGCGGCTGGAATCGAACCAGCCGCAGACCGACGGCGGCAAATTCGCAGCGCAGCAGTACCGGCGGCGTGCCATGCCGGTTGGGCGGCCGTCTTGCGTCGACGACAATGACCTGCCCGCCGGGCTTGAGCGCGGGACGCAGGTGCCACAGGAAAGCGTAGGGCGACGTCACCTCGTGGTACATGTGGACGAGGAAAATCCGGTCGAACGAGCCGGCCGGCAGCCGCGGGTCATCGGGGGTGCCGAGAATGACGGCGACGTTGTCGAGATTCTCGCGCTGGATCCGTTCCGCCAGCCGGTCGCGAACCTCCGGGACGATATCCTCGGCCAGCACTCGCCCGCGCCGCCCGACAACGGGCGACAGCCGCACCGAGTAATAGCCTTCGCCCGCGCCGACGTCGGCGACCCACATCCCCTCCTTGACTCCGGCCAGCTCGATCACCCGGCTGGCCTCGCCGAGACGGTCGCGGGCGTCCTCGGTCGAGAAGGAATCGCCGACGATCGGAGCGACCGGCCGGTGCGGCTTGGGGAATCGGTGCTCCTCGGGCTCGGCACGGCACGAGGCGAGGAAGAGCGCGAACAGCAAAACCCCGCTCGGAACGGCCAGGATCGACCTACTCCACATCCTCGACCTCGACCTTCTCGCCCGTCACCCGCTGCGACAGCGCCGCCGCCATGAACCGGTCGAGATCGCCGTCGAGGACGTCGCCGGGCGACGTCGACGTGACGCCGGTGCGAAGGTCCTTCACCAGCTGATAGGGCTGGAGCACATAGCTTCGGATCTGGTGGCCCCAGCCGATGTCGGTCTTGGCCGCGTTGGCCGCGTCCGTCTCGGCCTCGCGCCGCTGCAGCTCGGCCTCGTAAAGCCGGGCCTTCAACTGCTTCATCGCCTGGGCGCGATTTTTGTGCTGCGATCGCTCGTTTTGGCAGGCGACGACGATTCCCGTCGGCACATGGGTGATCCTGACCGCGCTGTCGGTCGTGTTGACGTGCTGCCCGCCCGCGCCCGAGGCGCGATAGGTGTCGATCCTCAGGTCGGATTCGTTGATTTCGATGTCGATGTCCTCGTCGACTTCGGGATAGACCCAGACGCTTGCGAAGCTGGTGTGGCGGCGGGCGTTGGAATCATAGGGGCTGATCCGCACCAGCCTGTGGACCCCGCTTTCGGTCTTAAGGTTGCCGTAGGCGTTCTCGCCCCTGATCAGGATCGTCGCCGACTTGATGCCCGCCTGCTCGCCCGCGTGATAGTCGACCAGCTCGACCTTCATCCCGTGGCGCTCGGCCCAGCGCGTGTACATGCGCTGCAGCATCTCGGCCCAGTCCTGGCTCTCGGTCCCACCCGCGCCTGCATTGACCTCGACATAAGTGTTGTTGGCGTCCGCTTCACCGGCGAGCAGCGCCGCGACCTTGTCGCGCTCGGCGCGCTCGGCGAGGTCGGCAAGACTTTTGACCGCGTCGTCGACCAGCGCTTCGTCGCCTTCGCTCTCGGCCAGTTCCATCAGCTCGACCGTGTCGGCAAGCTCGCGCTCGACGGCCTTGGTCGCGCCCATCGCCTCGTCGAGCCGGCGGCGTTCGCGCATCACGTCCTGCGCGGCCTTGGGATCGTCCCACAGCTTCGGGTCCTCGACCTTGGCGTTCAGCTCCTCGAGGCGCCTTTGCGCGCGGTCCCAGTCCAGGAACCGGCGCAGAAGCGCGGTCGCGGCGTTGATCTGGTCGATATAGGCTTGCGCTTCGGCGCGCATGGTGGGTCGGTTCTTTCGTCTGCTGTGGCTCGCGCCGGGCTAAGGAGCGGCGGTCGTGTTTTGCAAGGGGGCAGGCTGCGGGTTGTAGGGCGTGACTGGCGCCGGCGCCTGGTATTGCGGCTGTGAACGGGCGCGCCGCTGCCTGGCGGCCGCCCGCCGTGCCTCCTCGGCGGCCTCCTCCATGTCGTCGGACCGCCGCCGGAAGCTGCGGCGCGGCTCGGTCTGCGGCTGGAAGGCCTCCCAGATGACCGCCGATTTGGGGTCGGTCGACGTCGGGAAGACGCCGAACACGCTCCGCCCGCTTGCCCGGTCGACCCGGACCCAGCGGATACCCGGAGGCGCCACGAACGGGATCTTGGGCGCGTCCTTGAACGCGATCTTCGCCCAGTCCTTGAAAATCGGCGCCGCGATCCGCCCGCCCTGGGCCCAGCCGCCCAGCGGCCGCGGCTGGTCGTACCCCAGATAGACTCCGGCAACGATTTCTGGCGAGCCGCCGACGAACCAGACGTTCGTCGGCCCGCTCGTCGTCCCGGTCTTGCCGAATAGAGGCCGGTCGAGGTCACGAAGCACCGTCGCTGTCCCGCGCTCGACGACGCCTTCGAGGATATGGATCATCTGGAAGGCCGCCATCGGGTCGAGCACCTGCTTGCTGCGGGACGGCGGCCTCGGCATCGGCTTTCCGTCCCATTGCGGCGCGTTGCAGCCCTGCATGACCGCGCAACGATTGTCGGACCGGTAGATGACCTTGCCGTTGCGGTCCTGCACATAGTCGATGGTGATCGGCCTTACCGAGCGGCCCTGGTTGGCGAGGATCGCATAGGCATTGACCAGCCTGGCGACCGTCGTGTCGCCGGCGCCGAGCGCGATCGAAAGATAGGGCTCCTTGCTGTAATCGCCGACGCCCAGCCGCTTGGCGGTATCGACGACCTTCGCCATCCCGACCTCCGAGGCGGCGCGAACGGTCATCAGGTTGCGCGACTGCTCGACCCCCCAGCGCATCGTCTTGGCGCCCGCGTAGCGGCGGTCGAAGTTGACGAAGCATTTGTTGCCGAGCCCCGCGCCTTGCCAGACGCAGAAAGGCGCGTCGACGATGATGCTTGCCGGAGTCATGCCGTTTTCGAGCGCCGTTTCGTAAACGACCGGTTTGAACGCCGATCCCGGCTGGCGGAGTGCCTGCGTGGCGCGGTTGTAGCTCGAGCCGATGACGTCGAAGCCGCCCTGCATCGCCAGCACCCGCCCGGTTTGCACCTCCTCGGCGAAAAAGCCGCCCGAGACTTCGGGAATCGAGCGCAGCGCATAGCGGCCGCCGCCTTCGTCCTTGACGACAATGATCATTCCCGGCCGCAAATTGCTGAAGGCGGAGCCGCCGCCGCCGCCGCGCTTCGGCTGCGAGGCGGCAGAGGCGGGGAGAGTCCCTTTCGAGCCGTTGGCGAAGCCGATTTCCGCGGAGCCAGAGGACTTCGACAGGACCACCGCCTTGCGCCAGTCCGGAAAGCCGGTGCCGACCGGCGTGCGGTCGAGCAGCCCCGCCCAGTCGCCCGAAACGTCGATGCTCTTTTCCAGGTCGATCCAGCCGCGCCCGCCGTCGAAGCGCGCAAGGCCCTCGCGAAGCGCGTTGGCGGCTGCCTCCTGCATCGACGGTACCACCGAGGTCCGCACCCACAGGCCACCCGCGTAGACGCTGTTGGGCCCGTCTTCGGCGGTTTCGCCGAAGCGGCGGAGGAGCTCGCGGCGCACTTCCTCCATGTAATAGCCGCCCATGTCGCGGAACTTCTCGCCGGTGCCGTAGCGGATGGTGCCGAGCGGGGTGGCGGCGGCCGATCGCCACTGGCTCTCCGTGATGTAGCCGTTGTTGTGCATCTCGCGCAGAACGTAATTGCGCCGGTCGAGCGCGCGCTGAGTCGCCCGCACCGGGTCGTAATTGGCGGGCGCCTTGGGAAGGACAGCGAGATAGGTCGCCTCGGGGAGAGTCAGCTCGTCGATGTCCTTGTCGAAATAGGCGCGCGCCGCGGCCTGGACGCCGTAGGCGTTCCGCCCGAGGAAGATCTGGTTGAGGTAGAGCTCGAGGATCTCTTCCTTGGTCAGCACGGATTCGAGCCGGAAGGCGAGGATCGCCTCGCGGATCTTGCGGCCGATATTGTAGCTGCTGTCCTTGAGCAGGTTCTTGGCGACCTGCTGCGTGATGGTCGACCCGCCCCGGGCACGGCCGCCGCCGGTGATCGTCTTGACCGCGAAATCGCCGACCGCGCCTACAAGCCCGACATAGTCGAGCCCGCCGTGCGAGAAGAAAGTCTTGTCCTCGGCAGATAGGAAGGCCTGGATGACGACCGGCGGGAATTCGTCGTAGGCGAGGTTGACCCGGCGTTCGCGCGCGAAGGTCTGGACGGGGTCGCCGTCGTAGCTCCGGACCTTGGTCGGCAGCGGCGGCTCATAGGCGAGCAGCGTCTGCGCCGTTGGCAGGCCGGTCGCGAAATAAAGCCAGACCGAGGCGAACAGCAGGAACAGGCCAGCGCCGACAACCGCGCCGCGCCGGACCCAGCGGCGCTCGAACCACGGGTCGATGCGCTCGTGCACCCGCCGGTTGAAGGCGACGAGGTCGGGAAATTGCACTTGCGGGGGCTGCAGGCTCTGGAAGTTCATTGGCTCGGGGCGCGGTTTAGCCGCTTACGAACCGCGCTGGAAGCGCCAATGGCTGGCTGGTTTAGCGCAGGCTTCGGGCGGCGATCTCGGCCTCGACCGTGCTGGCCAGAGCCTCGACGATGCGCCTGCGCTGGTCCGGAGAGCGGAGCAGCGCCTCGTCCTCGACATTGCTGAGATAGCCGGCTTCGAACAGCACGGCTGGGACTCCGGCGCTCCGAAGCACGTGGAAGTCGGCAAAACGGTGCGGCTGCGGGCGCAGCGCGACTCGCCCGGCCGAATGGCGCACGAGCCGTTCGGCGAAGGTCGCCGAAGCGGTCATCTGGCTCCTCAGGGCAAGATCGGAAAGGATCGCGCGCACCGACCCGTCGCCGCCGCCGGCGCTGGCGATTGCGCTATTCTCCTTGCGCGCGAGCCGCGCGGCCTCGGCGTCCGAAGCGACGTCGGACAGCGAGTAGATGCTGGCGCCACGCGCGAGCGGGTTGGGCGCGCTGTCCATGTGCAGCGAGACGTAAAGGCTTGCGCCGAGCCGCCGGGCCAGCGCCGAGCGCTGGTCGAGCGGCAGGAAGCTGTCGTCGTCGCGAGTCATGGCGACGCGCACCCGTCCGTTCCTGGCAAGCGCGTCCATCAGCTCCCGCCCGAACTGCAAAGTCAGCTGCTTCTCGCTGATCTGCCCGGATACCGAAGACGCGCCGGGATCGCGGCCGCCGTGCCCGGGGTCGATCAGAACCAGAGGCCGGCCGGGCGTGCGCCCTTCGACGATGCGGATGTTCGTTGTGGGCGAGGGCAGGGCGAGTGTCACGCTGCGCGCGTCGGTCGCGATGTTCGGGGAGACGCCCGCGGCGGCCGCCCCGCCAAGAGCGAGCACGATCGCGGCGCCGGCGCTTGCGACGCCCGCTCCTGCAACCAGCCGTTTCGCTCCACGGCCCACAGGCCAACCCCCTGGCATCGGCTCTCCGCTATCGGCCAACCCTAAGCGGCTTTTATCACGAGTTTATGGTTAACAGCTACTTACCGGCAAATGACCGTGCAGGCGGCAACTTTGTTGCGGAAGCAGCGGGCCGATGCTAACCGGCATTAACCCTTGGGCCCCACGAGGCCGAAGGCGCCGCCGCGCCCAGCCCGGACCGCGGCATTGCACAGGTTGACGCTGCATGACGCCATCTCTTTCCCCCCGCACGCTCGATCCCGGGCCGCGGGGCGGCATTCCCGCGAGTGAACCGGGAATGGCGCGCGCAGCAGAAAACGCGATTTTCACCCCATCCGCCGGTTTTGGCGGTCCAATTTGGACCGGACCGGCACAGACTAAGGCGCGCCCGCCCGCCCAGGGCACAAGCGGCCGCGCCCGGAGAATTTTCAATGTCCATGCGCATGCTCATCGATGCGCGCCACCCGGAGGAAACTCGGGTCGCCGTCGTCAAGGGAAATCGGATCGAGGAGTTTGATTTCGAATCTGCCGAGCACAAGCAGCTCAAAGGCAATATCTATCTCGCCAAGGTCACCAGGGTAGAACCGTCGCTCCAGGCGGCGTTCGTCGATTATGGCGGCAACCGCCACGGCTTCCTGGCCTTCAGCGAAATCCACCCCGATTATTACCAGATCCCCAAGGCCGACCGCGAAGCGCTGCTAAAGGAGGAAGCCGAACAGGCCGCCGAGGAGGAGCGCCTGCGCGCCCAGTCCGACGACCTCGAGCCGCTCGACGGCCACCATGACGACGACGGCAGCGACGACGACCGGCCGGACGAAGAGTCCAACGGCGAGGAGCAATCGGAGGGCGGCAACGGCACGAGCGAGACCGGCACCGGCTCCAACCGCTCGCCGGTTGACGAATCGGCCGCCGCCGAGCTTCGCAAGAAGCGCCAGTCGCTTCGCCGTCGTTACAAGATCCAGGACGTGATCCAGCGCCGCCAGGTGCTGCTTGTCCAGGTCGTCAAGGAAGAGCGCGGCAACAAGGGCGCGGCGCTCACCACCTATCTGAGCCTCGCCGGCCGTTATTGCGTGCTGATGCCCAACACGTCGCACGGCGGCGGGATTAGCCGCAAGATTTCGAACGGCGCCGACCGCAAGCGGCTGAAGTCGATCATGTCGGATCTGAAGCTGCCCAAGACCATGGGGCTGATCGTCCGCACCGCCGGGCTGTCGCGGACCAAGGCGGAGATCAAGCGCGACTTCGACTACCTCGCCCGGCTGTGGGACGAGATCCGCGAAAAGACGCTCAAGAGCACCGCCCCGGCGCTCGTCTATCGCGACAACGACCTCGTCAAGCGCGCCATCCGCGACCTCTACAACCGCGACATCGACGAGGTGATCGTCGAGGGCGACGAGGGCTACAAGGCGGCGCGCGGTTTCATGAAGCTGCTGATGCCGAGCCACGTGCGCCGGGTGAAGCAGCACAGCGAGGCGACGCCGCTGTTCCAGCGCCACGGGGTCGAGGACCAGCTGTCGGCGATGTACCAGCCGGTCGTCCAGCTGAAGTCCGGCGGCTATCTGGTGATCAACCCGACCGAGGCGCTGGTCTCGATCGACATCAACTCGGGCCGTTCGACCCGCGAGCATAATATTGAGCAGACCGCCTACGCGACCAACCTAGAGGCTGCGGCCGAGATCGCCCGCCAGCTCCGACTCCGCGACATGGCCGGGCTCATCGTCATCGACTTCATCGACATGGAGCAGTCGAGCCACGTCCGGAAGGTCGAGAAGGCGATGAAGGAGGCTCTGAAGAACGACCGCGCAAGGATCCAAGTCGGCCGAATCTCAAGCTTCGGGCTGATGGAAATGAGCCGGCAGCGGCTTCGGACCGGCGTGCTCGAGGCTTCGACCCGGCCCTGCCCGCATTGCGAGGGCACCGGGCTGATGCGCACGGCCGCCTCCGCCGGCCTGTCGGCGCTTCGCATGATCGAGGACGAGGCGACCCGCGGCCGCGGCGAGAAGATCCTGCTCCGCGCCGGGCGCGACGCGGCCGTCTACGTGCTCAACAAGAAGCGCTCCGAGCTGGCCGAGATCGAGACTCGCTACGGCGTGTCGGTCGAGATCGTGATCGAGGAGAGCTTCGAGGGGGCGAAGATGACCGTCGAGAGCTCGGGCCCGAGGCCGGTTGCCGCCGAACGGCCCAGGGAGCCGACCCCGATCGAGGAAGACCTTGAGGAGGTCGAGGCCCTGCTCGGCGAGGAAGCCGACGAGGAAAGCGAGGCCGAGGCCGAAACCGAAGCCGAGGCCGAAGAGGCGCGGGACGACGACGAGCGGCCCGGCCGCCGCCGCCGTCGCCGCCGCCGCGGCGGCCGCGGACGGCGTCGTGGCCACGAACGCGACGAAATGACGGAGGGCGAAGGGCCGCGGACGGCCGAAGAGCCGGCGGGCGAGGAGCCGGAGGCCCAACCCGCTGCTGTCGAAACCGAGCCCGAGGAGGCGCCGAAGAGGCCGCGCCGCCGGCGCAAGAAGGCCGATGAGGCTGCCGAGATCGCGCCGGACAGCTCGCCCATGGCCGAGCGGCCGATTGCCGAGGAGCCGCCGATCGCGGAGACCGAAGCAGCGGCCGAGCCGCAGCCCAAGCCGAAGCGCGGCCGCCGCAAGAAGGGCGAGCCAGCCGACACCGCCGCCGAAGCCGCTCTGGCCGAGGCGCCGGTAACCGAGCCGGCGGCAGCCGAGCCTGAAGCCGAGCCCGAGCCCGCGGCCGAAGCCAAGCCGAAGCGCCGCACGCGCAAGAAGGCCGCCGAAGCATCGGAAGCCTTGTCCGAGCCTGCCCCGGTGCCCGCCGCCGACAATGACTCGAACGGCGAGGAGCCGGGCGAAGGCCCGCGCCGGGGATGGTGGCAACGCACGTTCGGCTGATGACCCCCGCGGGGAAACACGCGGCCGCGGACGTTTCATCGCGCGTTCAGGCCGCCAATGGGATGGGCCGGCCATGACTGATGCGCTGTCGCGCCTGACGCGCTTGCTGATGATCGCGCTGCTCCTGGCAGTGTCGGTCGCTCGTCCGGCGGCGGCCGCCGACGACGAGCGCCCGTCGATCCTGCGCGACGCGGAGACGGAGCTGCTGTTCCGCGAGATCTCGGCGCCGTTGATCCGCGCCGCGAAACTCGACCCGAAGAACGTCCGGGTGGTCCTTCTCAACAGCCAGGAAATCAACGCCTTCGTCTCGAGTGGGCAGAACGTCTATCTCTACTCCGGGCTTCTGCTGGCGGCCGACAACGTCAACCAAATCCAGGGCGTGATCGCGCACGAGCTTGGCCACGTCGCCGGAGGCCATTCGATCCGCCTGGCGCAGGGCAACAAGGAAGCGATGGGGATCACTCTCGCGACCCTGATCCTCGGCGCCCTGGCGGTCGCCGCCGGGGCCGGCGATGCGGGCATGGGGATCATGATGGCGGGGCAAAGGGCGGCGCTCGGCCGGCTGCTTGCCTTCTCGCGGACGCAGGAGAGCAGCGCCGATGCGGCCGGCGCGGCCTATCTTTCGGCCGCCGGGGTGAGCGGCAAGGGCCTGCTCGACATGTACAGCCTGTTCCAGAATCGTGAGTACCGGCTCGCCATCTATGCCGAGGACAGCTACGACCGCACCCACCCGCTTTCGAGGGAGCGGATCCAGACCCTCGAGGAGACGCTGAAAAGCGATCCGGCGTGGGGCCGGCCGGCTGACCCGTGGCTCGAGGAGCGCTTCCAGCGCGTGAAGGCGAAGCTCTACGGCTTCGTCAACCCGAAACAGGCGGTGATCCAATATCCGGAAAGCGACGAGAGCATTCCGGGCCATTACGCGCGCGCCTACGCCTATCATCTGGGCGGCTATCCCGAAAAAGCGCTGGCCGAGGCCGAGGCGCTGCTCGCCGCCGACCCGCACGATCCGTTCTTCCTCGAGCTGAAGGGGCAGATCCTTCTGGAATCCGGCCGTCCGGCCGAAGCGATCGCGCCGCTTCGTGAAGCGACCGAGCGGTCCGGCAACACGCCGCTCATCGCCGCGATGCTCGGTCACGCGCTCATCTCGACCGAGAAGCCGGCGGCCTTCACCGAGGCCAAGCAGGTGCTGAGGTCCGCTGTCGGCCGCGACAACCAGAACCCCTTCGCCTGGTATCAGCTCGGCATCATCTACGACCGCGAGGGCGACCTTGCCCGGGCCGCTCTGGCGACCGCCGAGCGCAACAGCCTGCAGGGCGAACCGAAGCTTGCCCTCGCCAGCGCGGAAATGGCGATGAAGGGCATTCCTGCCGGGACTCCGGACTATCTTCGGGCGCAGGATATTGCCATGGTGGCGCGTGCCGAGCTGAAGAAGACCGACAAGAAGTTCCGGGACCGGGAAGAAAAGCGAGAGAAAAGAGAGCAGTGAGCGAGGCACGAGAGGCGCCGCGGCGGAGCAGCTTTCCGGCCGCGGTCGCGGGGGGATTGATCGGCGCGGCGCTGACCGCTGCGATCCTGGTTTTCGCGGTTCCGGAGCTGGTCGCCGGACGGCTGGTCCGGGCCGGCATGATGTCCGACCCGCAAATCCTGGTCGACGCGGGCGAGGCGCTGCGCGACCGCCAATATGCGCCGATCCTCGCCCAGCACCGCGCGTCGATCGAAACGCCGTTCGGGACTTCGTGGAAAGGGGCGAGCAAGCCCGACGTGGTGCTCGTCGAATTCTACGATTACGCCTGCCCCTATTGCAAGGCGAGCAACCCGGCGCTCGACCGGCTGATCAAGGAGGACCCGGGGCTCCGGGTCGTGTTCCGCGAGCTTCCGATCCTCGGTCCCGACAGCGTCGCCGCGGCGCGGCTGTCGCTCGCCGCCTCGAAGGCGGGCCGTTTCGCCCAGTTCCACGACGCTTTGTGGGCGGCCGGCAAGCCCGGCCCCCAGACCATCGCCCAGGCGAGCGCGGCGGCGGGAATCGCGCCCAATGCCGCCGCAAACGCGGAAATCGAGGCGGAGCTCAGGAAGAATTTCCAGCTCGCAGGCGCGCTCGGCGCGCGGGGCACGCCCCTGTTCGTGGTCGGCGACCGGGTGCTCGACAGCGCGGTCGGCTATGACAAGCTCAAGGAAGCGATCGCCGACGCGCGGGAGAAGGGCTGAGCGCGGGCTCGGCCAATGTCCGTTTTCGACCCATTGCGTACATTACAGTCCATCCGCGATAATCGCGTGTCGAGTCAAACGTCAGCAGCTCATGGCGCGCGCGATCGCGCTAGGGCGCGCACATAGGCAATCACGTCTCGGCGCTCGGCCGGAGTCAGGGGCTGAAATTCGTGACCTGCGCCCCATTCTTCGACCAGCACTCGCTTCCCGGTGCGGTCGATGCTGTCGGTGAGCAGCCGGTTGAAAGCTGCATCGTCATAGGCCAGCGCGCCCTGGATATCACCGCCGGGCTCTCCGACTCCGTCGAGTGCGGCACCGTGACAGCCGCTGCACAGGCTCGTGGCTATGAAGCGGCCGCGGGCCAGGCCAGGACCAAGATCGGCAGGCTGATGGGCAGCGAAATAGGCGACCTCGTCCGCTGCATTGGCATAAGAGCCAGTTTGTCGTTCTTCCTCGGTCAGCCAATAGTCCTTGGGAAGGCGATCCCTCACGGCTTGCTCGAAGCCCTTGGGCGGCAGGGGGGTCGGCTTGCCGGCAGGCGGAATGGTCCTGAGGAAGGCGATCAGCGCCGCCATGTCGCGCTGCGAAAGAAACTGCGTCGCCTTCGAGGGCATTAAGTAGATTTCCCGGTCGGGATGAACGCCCTCGCGCAGCAGCCGTTCGAGCTCGGCATCGCTCAACTTCGGCATGGCAAGTGAGATGTTGCTTGCCCAAAGTCCTTGGACGAGCGGGATGAACTCGCCGAAATTGACGCCGGTATAATCGGGACCATGACAGGCGCTGCAGCCGAAGAGCGACGAGAGCCGCTTGCCGTGGGCAACTTTCCCGGCCAGATTTTCGTAATCGGCTCCGTCGAAGGCTAGCACGGCACGCTGGGGTTCGGTGCGGGCCTGTTCGTCTGACTTATGCGAGTCGCAGCCCGCAAGGAGCAGCAGTAGCCCCATCGCAAGCAAGCGCATCGGCACCTCCCTGTTTCGAACAGCCTATCGCAGCCGCGGCATTGTGCAAAGCTACGCGCCTGATCCTCTTGGAACGTGGGAACCCAAAGGTAGAGGCAAGCAATGCGGGCTTCCTAATGTCCGTTTTCCAAACATAACGGACGCTAGCTGATTGCGCCCGGCCCGCCGCCCTTGAACCCCTGAGCAACCACGTACCACTCCGATGAATCCTTGCGACTGGCGGGCGGCTTGGCGTGTTTGACGGTCGTGAAATGGCGCTTGAGCCGGGCAACCAGCTCGCTGTCGGCGCCGCCCGCGAGTACCTTGGCGACGAACGCGCCGCCGGGCCGCAGCACTTCGGCGGCGAACTCCATCCCCGCCTCGACCAGCGCCATGGTGCGCAGATGATCGGTCCGGGGATGGCCTACGGTGTTGGCCGCCATGTCGGAAAGGACGAGTTCGGCGGGACCGCCGAGCGCCGCCTTCAGCCGCTGCGGGGCGGCTTCGTCCATGAAGTCCATCTGCAGGATCTCGACGCCCTCGATCGGGTCGGTTGGGAGAAGGTCGATGCCGATCACCCGCGCCGACGGGCAGCGGCGGCGCACAACCTGGCTCCAGCCGCCAGGCGCGATGCCGAGGTCGACCACCGCGTGCACGCCTTTCAACAGCCC
>DASTDZ010000027.1:0-9499 GCA_035710105.1 Sphingomicrobium sp.
CAGGAGCCAGATGCGCAGCGGCTCGCCGATCAGGGGGAAGGCCGAGAAGAAGCCGGTGATGACCTGCGCACCCCAATAGCTCATCTGTCCCCACGGCAGGACATAGCCCATGAAGGCGGTCGCCATCATCAGCAGGTAGATGACGAGCCCCAGCATCCACACCATTTCGCGGGGCGCCTTGTAGCTTCCGTAATAGAGGCCGCGGAAAATGTGGATGTAGGTGACGATGAAGAAGAAGCTGGCGCCGTTGGCATGGGCGTAGCGAAGCAGCCAGCCGGCGTTGACGTCGCGCATGATGTGCTCGACCGAGTTGAACGCGCCTTCGGCCGTTGCATAGAACCACATCGCCAGGACGATCCCGGTCAGGATCTGGATCACCAGGAAGATCCCGGCCAGGACCCCGAAATTCCACCAGTAATTAAGGTTGCGCGGGACCGGGTAGCCGCCGCCAATCGCGCCGTACACGAGCCGTGGGAGCGGCAGGCGCTCGTCGAGCCAGCGCATGAACGGTCTTTTGGGTTCGTAAGGTTTTGCCCAGGAAAAGCTCATTTGCTTCCGCTCTCCCCTGCGCCGATCACGACCGTGGTCGGCGACGTGAATTCATAATCCGGAACGAACAGGTTCTTCGGCGCCGGGCCGGTGCGGATCCGGGCCGCCGTGTCGTAGGCCGAGCCGTGGCACGGGCAGAAATAGCCGCCGTAGGGCCCCCTGTTCTCGCCCTCGCCGATGCCGAGCGGGACGCATCCCAAATGCGTACACACGCCCAAGGTGATCAGCCAGTTCGGCTTGCCGGGCTTGGTGCGCTGGGCAAGCGTTTCCGGGTCGCGAAGGTCGGACAGCGGAGTGGCGTTCGCTTCCTCGATCTCCTTGGGCGTGAGGTTGCGGACGAACACCGGCTGCTTGCGCCAGACCGTCTTGATGCCCTGCCCGGGCTGGATCTTGGAAATGTCGACCTCGGTCGTCGACATGGCGAGCACGTCGGCCGGCGGCGACATCTGCACGATCAGCGGAGCAATGGCCACGACCGTGCCGACGCCCGCGAAGCTGACCGCGGCAACATTGAGAAAATCGCGGCGGCGAACGCCATCGCCAGCCGTAACCGGAACGTCAGCCATGCTTACCCTATGACTAGTGGCGGCCCGCCAACGAGGCCCCCGTAAGGCGATTGGCGGGCCTGATAGCGGCGGGAGTCGGGGCTGCCAAGGGGCGGAATCGTCAGATCGCCGGAGCCACCGGCGCGCGCGCCCGCTTCCCGTCGCGCCACGCCAGCCAAGATGCCCGGAACATCACCGCTGCGGCGTAAACGACGACGACGCTGACCAGCCAGCGCAACATTTCCAGAGGCATTTCCTTGACGATGAACGCAGCCAGCAGAACGGCCGGAATTCCGCCTATCGCCAGCCCGAGAACGACCCGGAGGTCGATCTGGCCGATGTTGATGTGCCGGATGCTCGCTCCCGCCCCGGTCAGCGCGGCCCCGCCCGCCATGATCGGGAAGCTGAGCCTCGGGTCCATTCCCATCAGGCTGAACATGACCAGGGTCGGGGCATAGGATCCGACCCCGAAGTTCAGCAGGATTCCGAACAGGAAATTGGCGGCAATCGCGACGATCGTCAGCATCGGCGGCAGGCTCGCAGCCGTTCCTCCGCCGGGCATGAGGTCAAGGTTGGTGAGCGTGTACATCAGCGCTGCGATCAGGAGGGCGATGGCGACCACGAGCTGGACGACCCACACCCGCGCCCTGGCCACCAGCGGCGCCCCCATCAGACCGCCCATCAACAGAGCGATCACGCAGCCGACCAGAAGCACCGGGTCGACCAGCACGCCGAGCAGGATCAGGAAGATGGCCGCCTGCATCATCGATGGCGGAGTCAGCCCCACCAGCATGGTCGGCGGGATCAGCCTGTCCTGCACGAGGTGACGAAACTTGAACCAGGCCATGGTCGGAGCGAACGAGCCGATACCAAGCGTGTCGAAGAAGTTGACCACCGCTCCCAGTCCGATGGCTTCCGCACTCGGCGTTGCTCGCTTGGCAATGGCCGCTCGCAAAAGGACGAAGGCGAAGAGCAGGATCGCCAGCGAAAGCGGGATTAGAAGCGCGATCAACACGGCCATCCCCTTTCAAGCCGGCGGCAATCACTCCTCCTAGATGATCGAACCGGCCCCGGCTATGGGGCCGTCCCATGCTTCCACTCGACGATCAGCAGCAGGCTGCGCGCGACTGGTTCGAAAGCCTTCGCGACCGGATTTGCGCCGAGTTCGAATCGATCGAGCGCGACGCCGGCTCCGATGCCGCCTTCGCTTTCAACCCGTGGGAACGGGAAGACACTTCCGGCGGGCCAGGCGGCGGCGGGGTGCGGGGGCAGATGAACGGCAAGGTGTTCGAGAAGGTCGGGGTCAACGTATCGACGGTCGGCGGCCGCTTCAGCGAGGAGTTCGCTTCCTCGATCTTCGGCGCGGGTGAGGACAACCCAGGCTTTTTCGCCACAGGCATCAGCCTGGTCGCGCACATGGCCAACCCGCACGTGCCCGCAGTCCACATGAACACGCGCTTCTTGACGACGACCAGGCGCTGGTTCGGTGGCGGCGCCGACCTCAATCCGGCCATCCCCTACCAGGAGGATACCGACGCCTTCCACGCGCGGCTGCGCGCCGCCTGCGCGGCGCATGATCCGACCTTCTACCCGCGCTTTTCCAAATGGGCGGAGGACTATTTCTTCCTGCCGCACCGCGGCGTGGCGCGCGGCGTCGGCGGCATCTTCTACGACCATCTCGAATGCCACGAGCCGGGCCAAGGGCCGACCTTCGAGCAAAATTTCGCCTTCACGCGCGACGTCGGCGAAGCCTTCCTCGACATCTTTCCGAAGATCGTTCGGGCGCGGATGGAGACGCCGTTCGGCGAGGAGGAGATGGAACGCCTGCTCGAATTTCGCGGCCGCTACGTCGAGTTCAACCTGCTCTACGACCGCGGGACTTTGTTCGGTCTCAAGACGGGCGGCAACATCGACGCGATCCTGATGAGCCTGCCGCCGCTCGCGAAGTGGAAATGACCTATACCCCGCTCCCAGACGGCGAGCTGGCGGCCGTCGTCACTTTCCTGGAAATGCTCGATAGGCCGAGCGGGTCGATCCCCCCGTCGCCGCTATCGCTCAGGCGGGTCGAGCGGCCGGGCCTGGACGACTATCGCGCCCTCTTCCGTCTCGTCGGCGCCCCGTGGCTTTGGTTCTCTCGACTCGCGATGGACGATTCCAAGCTCGCCGCGATCATCCACGACCCCGGCGTCGAGCTTTACGTCGTCGAGGATGGCGGGCCGGAAGCGGTCGGGATGCTGGAGCTGGACTTCCGCGAGGCCGGCGGGTGCGAGCTCGCCTTCATCGGTCTGGTCCCGGACCTTGCCGGCAAGGGCCACGGCCGCTGGCTGCTGGCCGAAGCGCTCAGGCTCGCCTGGCGCAACGGCATCGAACGGGTCCACGTCCACACCTGCACGCTCGACCATCCGGCCGCGCTTCGCGCCTACCGGCGCGCGGGCTTCGTTCCCTTCAGGCGGGCGATCGAGCGCTTCCCCGACCCGCGCCTGCTCGGAATCCTGCCGCGCGGCTGCGCGCCTCAGGTCCCACTCTTGGGAACCGAGACGTCGAGCGCGCCCTGACCCGAAACCTGGACGTAGATCCGGGCCAGCATCACCGACATGACGACCCCGAAAGCGGCCTGGATAGCCCCGAACAGCAGGCCGTAGAGCAAGGCGCCCAGCGACATCGGCTCGAGGTCCCCGAACAGGAGCTTGAGCGCGGCCCCGATCACGAACTCGGTGGCGAAGACGATCACCATCGCAGCCACCAGCACGAGCAGCATGAAACCCAGCAACCGGAAGTAATGGCCCGCGCCAAGCGACCAGCTGCGCTTGAGGATGTGCACCGGCCCGCCCTGCTCGGCGGTCGCCACCGGCATCATCATCAGGAAGCGGGGAGCGACCAGCACCGCAAGGGCGATGATGAGGACCGCGGCGATCAGCACCGTGCCGGACATCCGGCTCGGGTCGCCTTCGGTCAGCGCCGCCGTTGCTCCGAACAGAAGCAGGATCGGGATGAGCACGATGCAAGCTGCAATAATCAGCAGGACGGCAGCGAGAAACGCGGGAAGGAACCGCCTCGCCCCGTGCGCGATGGCTTCGCCGACGCTGGTCGATTCGACGAGCGCCAGGCGGATGATCGCGATCTGCCCGACCATCCCAACGAGCGCCGCGACGAGCGCCAGCAGCATCAGCGCTCCCGACGGGGCGACTCCCGACAGCTGCTCTGGCGGAGTGAGGGTGGAAACCAGCGCCTGCGGAAGCAGCAGCAGCGCCGCGCCGACGATCGCCATCAACCGCCCGTCGGAGCCGAGCCTGGCCTTGGTCTCGTCCCACGCCTTCGAAATCGAAAGTCCAGCCATCCGAAAATCCCCCTCTGCCGTTGGACCGTTATGCGGGGCTTGGCCCGCCCTTGCAATCTTGCCGGCAGCCATGGGCGGGGCCATTTGCGCGGACGATGGAAAATATTGACGGCGTTGAATGGCGGGTCAGCGAGGGGCTCGTGCCCTATGCGGACGCGCTCGCGTTCATGCAGGAGCGCGCTTCCGCCATCCGCTCGGGCGAGGCGGGCGAACGCGTGTGGCTGCTCGAGCATCCGCCGCTGTTCACCGCCGGAACCAGCGCCGACCCGGCCGAGCTGTCCAACCCCAGCGGGTTCCCCGTCTATGAGGCGGGGCGCGGCGGCCGCTACACCTATCATGGGCCTGGCCAGCGAATCGGCTACGTGATGCTCGACCTCGAAAGGCGCGGGCGCGACATCCGCCGGCTCGTCCACGCGCTGGAGGGCTGGATCATCGCCGCGCTCGACGATCTGGGGGTCGAGGCGCACCGCGCGCCGGGCCGCATCGGCATCTGGGTCGGCGAGGGTCAGGCCGAGGCGAAGATCGCCGCGCTTGGCATCCGGGTTCGCCGCTGGGTCACGCTTCACGGCTTTTCGATCAACGTCGCGCCGGACCTTGCGCATTACGCCGGGATCGTGCCGTGCGGGATCCGCGAATTCGGGGTGACGAGCCTCGAACGCCTAGGGAAAGAAATGCCCTTGTCGCGCGTTGATGAGGCCCTGAAACGCTCGTTTCACCGGTTTCTCAATGACTTGGATGTACAAAATCAAGTCTCTTGATGGTGGCGAGCCGTTCAGACTATGCTGAAGGAGATTTGGGAGGCGGGCGTTCCGCTCCAGATCTAAATAATTAGGGAGTTTTGAATGCGTGCTCTTATCCTGGTCGCTGGTGCGGCCCTGGCGGTTTCTGCTTGCGGCAGCAAGGAAGCCGACGAAAACATGGTCGTCGAGAATCTGACGGCGGAAAACCTGGTCGTTGAGAATGATCTCAACGCGATGGACGCCAACATGATGACCGACAACATGATGGTCAATGACGTCAACGCGGTCGACACGAACGCCACGACGGACAACACCACCACCAACATGTAATCGGCGGCTCCCTCGAGGAGCCGATCGATCTCGAGGCTGCCGGGTTCGCCCGGCAGCCTCTTTTTTGACATAGGCCCGCCGCTGGTGTGGAAAGGACCGATGCGCAAATTGATCCTGCTTACCGCTCTTGTCCTGACGGCCTGCGGCTCGAACGCGGCGCTCGACAACGAATCGGTCGCCGAAGAGGGCAGCGCCAACGAAATCCGGGCCGCCAACGATGCGACCGCGATCGACGCCGCGACCGGCGAGGCGGCGAACATGGCCGCCGACGTCGACTATACGTTCAACGAGGACGAGCTGAACGCCGTCGCGTCCAACGAATCGGCGAACTCGGCGGCAGCCCGCAACGCGCAATAAGGGCTCAGCGAAGCCCGACCACCTTGTGCGCCTGCAGGCTGAGCCGCCAGCGCGGCCGCTCCATCGCCAGCGCCACCGCGGCGTCCATCGCCCCCTCGCGGTCCGCACAGTCCATCGGCTGCACCAGGAAATGCTTGAAGTCCCAGCTCTCGAGCTCGGCCGGGTCGATCCCTGCCTGCGGCCAGACCAGCTTGAGCTCGTCGCCGCTGCGCTGGACGACCTTCGTGCCCGCCTTGGGGCTGACGCACACCCAGTCGAGGCCCCCCAGCACCGGAAGCGTCCCGTTGGTCTCGATCGCGACCCGAAATCCGCGCCCATGCAGCGAATCGACGAGCGCCTCGTCGAGCTGGAGCATCGGCTCGCCGCCCGTGATCACCGCCAGACGGCCGTCCCTGCCCTCTCCCCAGGAGCGCTCGACCGCTTCGGCAAGTTCGTCGGCGCTGGCGAATCGCCCGCCGCCCGGCCCGTCCGTGCCGACGAAGTCGGTGTCGCAGAAAGTGCAATCGGCGCCTGCCCTGTCCTGTTCGCGCCCCGACCACAAATTGCACCCGGCGAAGCGCAGGAAGACGGCGCGGCTTCCCGCCTGCACGCCTTCCCCCTGGAGCGTCAGGAACAGTTCCTTGACCGCATAGCTCATGGGCTTGGCGCCTCGGCGTAGCGAGTGGGGTCGGCGAGCCCGGCCTCGGCGAAGCCCTTGGCCCGCAGCCGGCACGCGTCGCACAGGCCGCAGTGCCTGCCGTCGGGCGCGGGGTCGTAGCAACTGTGGCTCAGCCCCGCGTCGAGGCCGAGCCGCGCTGCCTCGCGCGCGATATCAGCCTTGCTCATCTGCTGGAGCGGCGCGTGGATGGTGAACCGCTCGCCCTCGACCCCGGCCTTGGTCGCTAGGTTCGCCAATGTTTCAAACGCGCGAATGAACTCGGGGCGGCAGTCCGGATAGCCTGAATAATCGAGCGCGTTGACACCGATGAACAGGTCGCGGGCGCTCGCGGCTTCGGCCCAGGCAAGCGCCAGGCTGAGCAGAACCGTGTTGCGGGCCGGCACGTAGGTGACCGGGATGGTCTCGCCGATCCCGGTTTTGGGCACCGCGATGTCCGCGGTCAGCGCCGAGCCGCCGAAGCGTGTCAGGTCCAGCTCGATGAGCCGGTGCTCGACGGCCAGCTTCTCCGCGATCCGCTGCGCCGCCTCCAGTTCGACCGCATGGCGCTGGCCGTAGTCCACGGTCAGCGCCAGCACTTCGAAGCGCTGCTCGCGCGCGATCGCGGCGGTCACCATCGAATCGAGCCCGCCGGAGAGGAGCACGACAGCTTTGCGGCCTTCATTCATTGCGCGGGCGATCTAGGAGCGTTGCAGCCGCAAAAGAAGGGCCGCCCGTCCGGTGGAGGGGCGGCCCAGTTAATCGGGACAGGCCCGATTTGGGAGGAAAGCGTGCCAAATCCGGCACCCGCCCCTCATAACCGAATTTGGTTAAACGCCCGCTTAATGGGCCGGGCAATTCCCGGCCAGCCGCGCCTGAATCTTGTATTTGAAGGGCGCGCTGTCGGCGATCCCCTGCGTTTCGATCCGCAGCGAGCGCGGCGTGATCACCGTCATCGTCGTGTGGCCGAACCCGCCGTCCGGGCAGGTGTAGTTGACGACCGCCGTCGATCCCGACTCGCGCACCACCTCGCGCTTGCACCTTGCTCCGCGATGCTCGAACTGCGCGAGTTGCGCGGGGTCGGCGATACAGATCTTCTGGGTCGCCGCGCCCGCCCGGCTGATTTCCCACAGCCCGGGCTCCACCCCGGCAAGGATCGAGGGCGACGCGGCCGCGCCGAGCGCGCCGCCAATTCCGATGAGGCCGATTACCGCCAGCGAGAATCGGGGAATCGCGTTCATGTTTCCGCATCCTAACACGAATTCGCTCGGCTGGAATGACGGTCAGGAGACGTCCTCCAGAGCGATCGGGAAGCTTTGCGAGCAGAAGGCGCAGTCGACCCGGATCATCCCGTCGAGCCCGACCATCGCCTCGCGCTCTTCGGGCGGGAAGCGGGCGATCACCGAGCGCACGTAATCGGGGTCGCAGCGGCAGCCCTTCGCCAGCGGCAGCGGCTCGAGCGTGCGCACCTCGGCCTCTTCGTGAAACAATCGCCAGGCGATTGCGTCGAGCTGCAGGTGGGGATCGGTGAGCTCCTCGGGCTTCACGGAGCCGGCGAGGATGGCAACGTGCGGCCAGTCCGGGTGGTCGAGCCGGGTGTGGAGCCGGTCGCGTCCCTCCTCCCCTTCCGGCAAATGCTGGAACAGCAATCCGCCCGCGCTCCAGCCCGCTTCGCGCCGCTCGGCCGCGAGCCGGACGATGCTCGGGATCTGCTCGGACTGGGCGAAAAAGCTTTCCGCGGCGCGCGCCAGGCTTTCGCCTTCGAGCGGCACGATCCCCTGGTAGCGCTCGTCGGTCACCGGATGGTCGAAGGTGATCGCGAGATAGCCCCGGCCGAACAGGGCGAAGAGGCTCGGGCTGGGCCCCGCCTCGGCAAGCCGGTCGGGGTCGTGGCGGACATAGCCGCGAAGCTCGCCGCCCAGATAGTCGCAGACGAGCAGCTCGACGGCCCCGCCCTCGGTCTGCGCCTGGACGGTGACCTGGCCGCCCGGCTCCTTGAGCATCGCGCCGAGCAGCGCGGTCAACACCAGCGCCTCGGCGAGCAACCGCTCGATCACCGGCGGATAGCCGTGGTTGGCGAGGATCGAATCGAGCACCGGCCCGATCCGCGCCAGCCGGCCGCGCGCGTTGCGCGCCGGGATGGTGACGCCAAGGGCGACGTCGGTGCTCAGCTCCGGTGTCGGCATCTCGCGAAGATAGGGTTGGGAGAGCGGATGCTCAACCGACCCGTCACCCAGGACTAGATCCGGGGTCTGCCTCTTCTGCCATGGCCGAAGCCCGGGCGGGTCCCGGCTCAAGGCCGGGATGACGGAATCAAGCCGCTTCCGCCGGCACCTCATAGTCCGCGGCCGCCGCCGACAAAGTGTCGACGAACTCGCGGATGTGATGCTCCTCGATATTGAGCGGCGGAAGCACCCGCATGACATTGTCGCCGGCCGCGGCCGTCAGCAGCCCGCGCCCGCGCAGCCAGTTCACGAACGCCCGGCTGTCGGTCTTCATCTTGATCCCGAGCATCAGCCCCTTGCCGCGCACGCCTTCGAACAGGTGGTCGTGGTTGGGGATCATCTGCTCGAGCGCGGAGCGCAGCCTGTCGCCCATCGCCCGGACGTTCGCCAGGAAGGCGTCGTTAGCGACGATGTCGAACACGGCCTGGCCGGCGGCCATCGCCAGCGGGTTCCCGCCATAGGTCGACCCGTGGGTGCCGATCACCATCCCGCGCGCCGCATTCTCGGTCGCCAGGCACGCCCCGAGCGGAAAGCCGCCGCCGATGCCCTTGGCGCTCGCCATGATGTCCGGCTTGATGCCATATTGCTCATAGGCATAGAGCGTGCCGCTCCGCGCCACCCCGCACTGGACCTCGTCGAGCACCAGCATCAGGTCGTTCTCGTCGGCCGCCTTGCGCAGGCCCTGCATGAATTCCACGCTCGCCGGGCGGATCCCGCCTTCGCCCTGCACCGGTTCGAGCAGAAACCCAGCCGTATTCTCGTCGACCGCCGCCAGCGCGGCG
>DASTDZ010000028.1:0-6075 GCA_035710105.1 Sphingomicrobium sp.
CGGTCGATCGCCCTCGCCAGCTTCAGGTCTCGGTCGGTGACCGCATCTGAGTCATGGCTCGTCAGGCGGAAATCGACTCGATTCCAGACATTGGTGAACTCGGGGTGGTGGTCGATTTTCTCGGCGTAAAGCGCGACCCGCGTCAGGAAGGCGAAGGCCTCGGAAAAATCCTTGAACTTGAACGAGCGGACCAGCGCCTTGCCGCCGTCTTCAAGCGCCCATCCGTCCGGAACATCCATTCGCGACAAGTGCCTTACGAGGTGTTGCCGAGTCCAGCCCACCGCTCTTGAAATGCAGCCGCGTCGGGCGCAGTTGGGCCGCAAAGGAGACAGACATGGCAACCGCGACGCTCGAGAAGGGGCCGCTGGGCCTCGAAAACCCGATGGGCACCGACGGCTTCGAGTTCGTCGAATATACCGCTCCGGACATCGAGCTGCTGCGCTCCCTGTTCACGAAGATGGGCTTTCCGGAAATCGCCCGGCACAAGAGCAAGAACGTCACACTGCACAAGCAGGGCGACTGCAACTTCATCATCAACGCCGAACCAGGGAGCTACGCCGAGGACTATGCGAACGCCCACGGCCCCAGCGCCTGCGCCATGGCCTTCCGGGTCAAGGACGCGAAGGCGGCCTTCGAGCGGGCGGTGAAACTCGGAGCCACGCCGGTCGAGGTGAAACGCGGCGACGGCGAGCTCGATATCCCGGCGATCGAGGGCATCGGTGGCTCGCGCCTGTTTTTCGTCGACCGCTACGGCGAGGGACCGGGCGTCGCGGGCTCGATCTATGAGGTCGACTTCGACTTCCATCCCGAGTGGAAGGAGCGGATGGCCGCGGCGGATTCGAAGCTCACCTACATCGACCACCTCACCCACAACGTGAACCGCGGCAACATGGCGACGTGGGCCGAATTCTACGAGCGCCTCTTCAACTTCCGCGAGATTCGCTATTTCGACATCGAAGGGAAGGTGACCGGCCTGTTCTCCAAGGCGATGACCTCGCCGTGCGGCAAGATCCGAATCCCGCTCAACGAAAGCCAGGACGACAAGAGCCAGATCGAGGAGTTCCTGCGCGAGTATAAGGGCGAGGGAATCCAGCACATCGCGCTCGGCACCAGCGACATCTACACCGCCGTCGA
This sequence comes from Sphingomicrobium sp., assembly GCA_035710105.1. Taxonomy (GTDB): domain Bacteria; phylum Pseudomonadota; class Alphaproteobacteria; order Sphingomonadales; family Sphingomonadaceae; genus Sphingomicrobium. The sequence continues at coordinate 1,135 of DASTDZ010000028.1, forward strand.
CATCCTCAAGGGGCGCGGCATCCCCTTCCAGGACACGCCAGACACCTATTACGAAATGCTGCCTCAGCGGATCAAAGGCCATGGCGAGGACATCGCCGAGCTTGAGAAGCGCCGGATCCTGATGGACGGCGCGCCGACCGAGGGACAGGGCCTGCTGCTGCAGATCTTCACCCAGAACGTGATCGGCCCCATTTTCTTCGAGATCATCCAGCGCAAGGGCAACGAGGGCTTCGGCGAGGGCAATTTCAAGGCGCTGTTCGAATCGATCGAGCTCGACCAGATGCGGCGCGGCGTTATCTGAGCGGATGACCGAAGCCTTTATCTGCGACTATGTCCGAACACCGATCGGCCGCTACGGCGGCGCGCTCTCGGGCGTTCGCGCCGACGACCTGGCTGCTATCCCGATCAAGGCGCTGATTGAGCGCAACCCCGAGGTCGACTGGGGCGAGCTCGACGACGTCATCCTCGGCTGCGCCAACCAGGCTGGCGAGGACAACCGCAACCTCGCGCGAATGGCCGGGCTTCTCGCCGGTCTTCCCGACAGCTCGGGCGGAGTGACCTTGAACCGCCTGTGCGGATCGGGCCTGGACGCGGTGGCGATGGCCGCGCGCGCCATCCGCGGCGGCGAATCCGACCTGGTCATCGCCGGCGGTAGCGAGAGCATGAGCCGCGCTCCGTTCGTCATGCCCAAGGCGGAGCAAGCGTTCGATCGCAAGGCGGAAATCTACGACACGACCATCGGCTGGCGTTTCGTCAACCCGAAGATGCGCGACCAGTACGGCGACGACACCATGCCGAGCACGGCCGAGAATGTCGCACAGGAGTTCCAGATTTCCCGCGAGGACCAGGACGCCTTCGCGCTGCGGAGCCAGGAGCGGACCGCCACGGCGCAGGCCAATGGGCGTCTTGCTGCCGAAATCGTTGCGGTCGAGATCCCGCAGCGCAAGGGCGAACCGCTCACCGTCGACAGGGACGAGCATCCGCGCGCGACCAGCCTCGACAAGCTTGCGGCGCTTAAGCCCGTCGTTCGCAAGGACGGGACGGTCACGGCCGGCAATGCGTCGGGCGTGAACGACGGCGCCGCCGCGCTGATCCTCGCCAGCGAAGAGGCGGCGAAGCGCAACGGCCTCGTCCCGCGCGCCCGCGTCCTGGGGGCCGCGGTCGCCGGGGTCCCGCCGCGGATCATGGGCATCGGCCCGGCGCCGGCCTCCGACAAGCTGATGAAGCGACTCGGCCTCAAGATCGGCGACTTCGACGTGATCGAGCTCAACGAGGCGTTCGCGGCGCAGGGGCTTGCGGTCCTCCGTCAGCTCGGAATCGCCGACGACGATCCGCGCGTGAATCCCAATGGGGGCGCGATCGCGCTCGGCCACCCGCTCGGAATGTCGGGCGCGCGCCTTGCGCTGACCGCCACCGAGGAGCTTCAGCGAACCGGCGGCAGGCTCGCGCTCGCCACCATGTGCATCGGTGTCGGCCAGGGAATCGCGCTGGCGCTCGAACGGGTGTAGGTTGCCGCCATGGCAACCGCGGTTAAGGATATCGACAAGGCCGCGATCATGGCGATCCTCGACCGCGTCCCGGACCCGGAGATCCCGGTCGTGTCGATCACCGATCTCGGTATCGTGCGCGGCATCGCCGATGATCCGCCGCGGGTGTTGATCAGCCCGACCTACACCGGCTGCCCGGCGACTCTGGCCATCGAGCAGATGATCCGCGAGGCGCTCGACAAGGCGGGCTTCGACCATGTCTATGTGCAGCGGGTGCTGTTCCCGCCGTGGACGACCGAATGGATCAGCGAGCGCGGCCGCGAACGCCTAAAGGCATACGGGATCGCGCCGCCGGACCCCAATGCCAAGACGCCCTGTCCGCGCTGCGGGTCAATGGAGACGCACGAGGTCAGCCGGTTCGGATCGACCCCGTGCAAGGCGCAGTGGCGCTGCGATTCGTGCCTGGAGCCGTTCGACCGCTTCAAGTGCCACTGATCAATCAGTGCCGCACAGCTTGCCCGTTTCCGTGCAGAATGCGGCGCGGACATCTTTCTTGAAATCCATCGTTCCGACGGACTGCATGGTTGCGGCGATCACCGCGGGCGTGGCCTGACGATAGCGCCGCGCCGCCCCGGTCCTGTTGAAGGCGACCAAGCGCTTTAGGTCGGCGATACTCAACCGCTCGGCATAGGCGCGGCCGGTCGCTGACAGCAGCCGCTCGCGACCCAGGTCATAAACGCGTTTCGCCGTCGCTCTCAGCGCCGCCTTGTCCGAATCCGAAAGCTCCGGGTGCGCGGAGACTATTTCCTCGGTTTCCTTCTCCTGGATCAGCGGCAGCAGCGCGGCGAGCGTGCCCGCCTCGGCAAGCTCGCGGCCGAGACGCTGGGCTTCGGCGGAAGGTGTAGCCACCGCAAGTGCGAGCGCGAGAATCGGGTTCATCTGGTCTCTCCCGTCATGAGGGCAAGAAGCGCGAAGCTCTGCAGCCAGTGCTCGCCCATATAGTCGCCGCTGAGGTGGGGCAGGGCGGCTTCGAGATGCGTCTCGGCCGGCTCAGGATAGCCGAGCGCGCGCCAGCACCAGGCGCGGCTCAGGTTGAGCCCGTCGAGATGGGCGATCTTGCCGTCGCTGCGGTCGCTGACGATGGCCGGAGTGAACAGCGTCGCCGGTTCGCCCTCTTCGAGGCGGGGCAGGAAGGCGGCGAACCAGCTGCGGAACTCGGCTTCATCGAGCACCCGCCGCATCAACAGCGCCTCGGTAAGCGCGGAGGACAGGAAGTCGTCGCCCCCAGGCTCACAGGCCTGGCAGCCGCGGTCGCCTTGAAACCAGGTACGGGCCCGTGCGGCGATTAGCCCGGTCAAGTCGCGGTCGAATTCCTCCGCCCACTCCTGCGCCAGCACCAAAGCGAAGGCCGTGTTGAAATGGGTGCCGACCCGGATCGGATAGGTGAGCTTCGGCAGGTAGGCCTTAAACCTCCCGGCAAATGCGCGGGCGAGCAGCTCGAGGTCGGTAGCCCACGGCCTGCCTTCGTGACGCGAGGCTTCGAGGTGCAAATGCAGCAGCCAGGCCCATCCGTAGGGGCGTTCGAAGCCGGCGGACAACGGCCGGTCGAGGTAGGCAAGTTCCGCACCGACCTTCCCGACAGTGAAGCTGGAGTCGGCAAGCGCCTCGATTGCCGGCGCCTCCGCGATGTCCGGGAACAGCCGGCGCAGTGTCAGCCGGCTCCACCAGCCGTGGGCGCCGCTGTGCCAGTCGAAGCTTCCGAAAAAGACGGGGTGAAGCACGCGCGGCGGAGCGAGGTCCTGATCGCTGAGCAGCACCTGGTCGAGCTTGTGCGGATATTCGCGCGTGACATGGCCGAGCGCGATCCCGGCCATGCGGGAGGCCATGCCCGCATCGAGCCTCATCGGAACGCCGCCAGATAGATGATGAGGATGTTGGCGACGAGCAACGGAATCGCCGTCGCGACCTGCGCCTTGATCACGCCATATTGATCCTTGAGCTCGAGCAGCGCGGCCGGGACGATGTTGAAGTTGGCGGCCATGGGGGTCATCAGCGTGCCGCAAAAGCCGGCGAGCATCCCCACGGCGCCGACCACCGCCGGATTGCCGCCATAGCCGACGATCAGAAGCGGGACTCCGATGGCCGCGGCCATCACCGGGAAGGCCGCGAAGGCATTACCCATGATCATCGTGAACAACGCCATGCCGACGCCGAACACGGCGACGGTGAGGAAGATGCTGCCTTTGGGGATGACCGCCGCGGTCAGGTCGCCGATGATCGTCCCGACTCCGGCGGTGGCGAACAGCGCCCCGAGCGCGGCGAGCATCTGCGGAAGCACCGCGGCCCAGCCGATCGCGTCGATCAGCCGGCGTCCCTCCTGCAGCGGCGCCAGCGGCGGCGGCCTCAGCCAGGCGAAGATAACGGCAAGCGCCAGAAGTACGCCGATTCCGAGCAGGGCATAGGTCTCGCGCTTCTGCTCGAACCATCCCCAGGTCCCGACCTCCGTGTAGTTGTAGAGCAGCGTGCCGAAAAGCGCGGTCGCGGGAATGACCAGCGCAGGCAGGAACAGCCTGTTGCCGAGCTTCTCCGACCAGGTCTCGCGCTCCTCCGCGCTGGTCGTCGGCGGATGGCTGCGGCCGATGAAACCGAAGCCGGCAAGGCCCGCAAGCCCGAGCACCAGCAGACCATTGCCGAAGTCGCCGATGTAATTCCCGCCCAACAGGCTCAGCGCCATCAGCCCCCAGAAGGCGGCGTTGCCGAGCCGCTTGGGATTGGCGCGGTCAGTCGCGCTCAGCAGAGCGAAGGCGGCGAACATCAGCCCTGCGAGGGTATAGAGCCAGGCCAGAGTGATCATTCGTCGACCTGCGCGGTATCCGCGATGGACGGGAGGGGACGTCGCGCGCGCGCAAGGCCGCGATCGAACCAAAGCAGCCGCGAGCCGTGGACGAAGAAGGCGACGATCGCGGTCGGGATCGCCCACACCGCGAGCTCCAGTGGCGCGAGGTCGTAGCCGTAAGTGACCAGGGTCTGCTGGATGAGGACGATCGAGCCAATCGCGAAGAAGATGTCCTCCCCGAAGAACAAGCCGACATTGTCGGTCGCGGCGGCATAGGATTTCACTTTGTCCGCGGTCTCCTCGTCGAGCTCGCCATGCTGCTTCTCGGCGGCGGCGAGCGCCATCGGCGCCACCAAGGGGCGGACCGTCTGGGGGTGGCCGGCGGTCGAGTGCAGGCCGATCGCTGCAGTGACCTGGCGATAGGCGAGGTAGAGCAGAAGCAGGCGCCCGGTCGTCGCCTTGCGGAAACCGCGGATGAGAGTCGCCGCCCGCTGCTGCAGCCCGAAACGCTCGAGCAGCCCGATCACCGGAAGGACGATCCAGACGATGGCGATGATCCGGTTGTCGTTGAACGCCTTGCCGAAGGTCGAGACGACTTCGATCGGGTCCATCCCGGCC
>DASTDZ010000029.1:0-9487 GCA_035710105.1 Sphingomicrobium sp.
TTTGTGGTTGATGCTGCCCGATGATGCGGCATCCCGACGCGACGAGGGTCAATGACCATTCCGCGCCCGCAGCCTCCCGCCCGAAGGCCCGTCCTGAGCCTGTCGAAGGGTCACGAAGTTGGTGAAGTTTGCGACCCCCCGATTCGACCCCGCAGACTGACGGCCAACGCGTGACCTTCGCGGCGTTCGGCCAGCCTTGCGCCGTGCTCGCGCGTTGCTATCCCGTCGCAAGCTCGAAGGGGAAAGAGGCGTGACCAGCGCAGCGCAACCGCACCACAGGCCCTGGCCGATGAAGCGGGTGATCGCCGCCTCCTCGGCCGGCACCGCGTTCGAATGGTACGATTTCTTCATCTTCGGCAGCCTCGCGGTCACCATCCAGAAAGTCTTCTTCGCCGGCCTGAACCCGACCGCCGGGCTGATCGCCGCGCTTGGCCTGTTCGCCGCCGGTTTCGCCTTCCGCCCGCTCGGCGCGCTGATCTTCGGGGTCGTCGGTGACCGCCTGGGCCGCAAGGGCGCGTTCCTGGCGACGGTCAGCCTGATGGGCGGCGCGACCTTCCTGATCGGGCTTCTCCCGACCTACGAAACGGCGGGGATCCTCTCGCCTATCCTGCTCATCCTGCTGCGCATCCTGCAGGGAATCGCGCTCGGCGGCGAATATGGCGGCGCGGCTATCTACGTCGCCGAGCACGCACCCAATTCAAAACGCGGCGAGATGACCGGCTGGATCCAGATCACCGCCTCGATCGGCCTCATCGCCGGCCTTCTCGTCATCCTCGCCACCCGCACCGCGACCGGCGAGGCGGCCTTCCTCGCCTGGGGCTGGCGGATCCCGTTCTTGATTTCAGTGGTGCTGCTCGCCGTCTCCATCTGGCTCCGCTTCAAGCTGTCCGAGAGCCCGGCCTTCGCCAAGCTGAAGGAGGAGGGCGAGGTCAGCACCAAGCCGCTGCGCGAAGCCTTCGCGCGCTGGGACAACCTCAAGCGCGTGCTGCTCGCCTTCTTCGGAATCATGTGCGCGCAAGGCGCGGTCTGGTACCTGACCTTCTTCTACGTCCAGGTGTTCCTGACCCGCTCGCTCGGGGTGCCGGAGCCGACCAAGGACGCCCTGGTGCTCGCCGTCACATTGGTCAGCGCGCCGCTCTACGTGGTCTTCGGCTGGCTGTCCGACCGCATTGGACGCAAGCCGGTGATGCTGGGCGGGATGCTGCTCGCGCTCGCCGCATATTATCCGGGCTTCCACGGAATCGCCGCGGCCGCCAACCCGGCGCTGGTCGAGGCGCAGCGCCGCGAGCCGGTCGTCGTCCTCACCGACCCGGCGACCTGCTCCGTCCAGTTCGACCCGGTCGGCACCCGCCACTTCAGCAGCGCCTGCGACATCGCCAGAAGCCTGCTCGCCTCGACCGGCATCTCCTATTCCAGCCGGCCCTCGCCCGACGGGCGGACCGTGATCGCGGTCGGCGCCGAGCGGCTCGGCGTTCCGGACGGGAGCGCGCTGTCCGCGCCCGGGCTGAAGGCGCTCAAGGACGAGACTGCAGCCAGGCTCAAGGCCGCGCTCGCCGCGGAGGGCTATCCCGAGCGGGCCGATCCCAGGGCGATGAACCTGCCTTTGGTCTTCTTCTGGATGATGGTGTTCGCCGTCGCCGCGACCGCGCTTTACGGGCCGCAGGCCGCGGCCCTGGTCGAGATGTTCCCGACGCGCGTGCGCTACACGGCGATGAGCCTGCCCTATCATGTCGGGACGGGGTGGATCGGCGGCTTCCTTCCGGTCACCAGCTTCGCGCTCGTCGCCATCACCGGCGATGTCTATGCGAGCCTCTGGTACCCGGTCGTCTTCACTGCCATCCCGATCCTCGTCTCGCTGCTGTTCCTCAAGGAAACCCGCGGCAAGCCGCTCGAGGAGGTCTAGCCTGCTTTTCCGTCATTGCGAGCGCAGCGAAGCAATCCAGTGAAACAGCCTGCGGTCTACATCATGGCCAGTCGACGCAATGGCACGCTTTACACGGGCGTGACTTCGAATCTGGTACAGCGTGTTTGGCAACATCGGGAAGGCGTCGCCGACGGCTTCACGAAGCGATACGAATGCAAGCTGCTCGTGTGGTTGGAATTGGCCGAAACGATGCGCGCGGCAATCGCTCGCGAAAAACAGATCAAGGGTGGTTCGAGGGCGAAGAAGATCGCGCTTATCGAAACGCAGAATCCGGATTGGGCCGATCTCTTCGATCAGATCGTTTAGCTGGATTGCTTCGTCGCTCCGCTCCTCGCAATGACGATTCAGTCGGCATCCATTGAGGCACACCAGTGGATGTCGATCGGCTGCTCGGCCTCGGCCAGCACGCGGCCGATCGGCAGCCTGCTCGACTGGCCGTCGGCGATCGCCTGCTCGAGCAGCGCGCGCTTCTTGTCGCCGGTGATGGTGATGAGGATGGTCCGAGCCGACAGGATCGCCGAGCGGGTCAGGGTCACCCGCGGCACCGGCGCCTCGGCTGGAAGCGGATCGGGCATGACCCCGACGGCGCGGCGGGCTTTCGGCGCGTCGAGCGCATCCTGCAAATCGGGCCCGGCGAAGATCGAGGCGGTGTGCCCGTCCTCGCCCATGCCCAGCCAGCACAGGTCGGGCGGCCAGGGCAGGTCCTGGAGGACCGCGTCGGCGCTGTTGCCGGCGAGCTTGTGGTCCGCGATGTCGGCGGCGATCGGGATCACCCGAGCGCCCGTCGGAAGGAACGCCTTGGCGATGGCGCGGACGTTGCTTCGCTCGTCCTGCATCGGCACCAGCCGCTCGTCGGTCGGGATGATCGTCACCTTTTTCCACGCAAGCTTGGCCTCGGCGAGCCTGGCGAAGATTGGCTGCGGGGTCTTGCCGCCGGGAAGCGCCAGCAGGCAGGCGCCGCGCGCGTCCAGCGCGCTTTCGACGATGAAGCCGACGTCGCCGGCCACAGCCTCGGCCATTTCGCCGGGCGAATCATAGTCCCACCATTCGGCTTCGATCATGCGTCTTTCCCTATCGCCTGCGAGTCGCCGGCACTTAGCGGCCCCCGGGGCCTCTGTCGCTCTGGACATAGCCGAACCAGGCGGAAACCGGCTGTCCCTGACGGTCGCGGGCCGGACGGAACAGCCCGCGGTCCATCACCAGCCGGCAGGTCCACTGGTCGGCGATCGCGTCGCCGAAGCTGCGCATCACGTCGCAGCGGCTGGGGCGCCCGTTGGGCTCGATCCTCAGCCGCAAATAGATCCGCCCGCCCGCCGGCCAGCGGCGCTGGATTTCCGGCGGATAGTCACGGTTGGTGATCCCGCGGACGAGCTGGACCGGGATTGCGACTCCTCCCGAACCGCCACCGCCGGTGCCGCTTCCCGAGCCGCCGCTGCCGGTTCCCGTGCCGGTGCCGCCGGCACCGGTTCCGGGCCCGCGGACCTCGGCCGCGCCCTGGGTCGCCTGGGTTCCCTCCTTCGGTGTCTCGGACACTGCCACCGGCACCGGCAGCGGAAGCGCGATCCTTGGCTTCGGGTCGGCGATCGGGGTCGCCTGGCTGCGGATATTCTCCGGGCTTGCCGCGCCTTCGGCTTCCTTCGGCTTCTCCCGCTCCTCCCGTTTTTGCTCGACGGGCGACTCGGGGGGCGGGGGCGGCGGCACCTCGGTGACGTCGAACACGCGCAGCGCGCTTTGCGGATCGGTGAGGTCGATCCGGCCCGACGCGTGCATCAGCGCGAACAGCAGCGCCACGTGGATGGCGAAGACCGCGAGGATCGCGCCGCCCCTGTCGCGTGGATTGAGGTCGGACCGGTACATGTCAGGCCTGTCAACGCGGCGTCGGCACGCCAGTTTCGTTACGTCGCGTTATCGAGCGGGCGACCCAGATGCTCAGGCCCTTCAGAGAAAATGGGGTGGGCCGAAGCCCACCCCAACTAGACCAGCCTAGCCGCGCTCTGGCGCCGGCGGCGCCGGCGGCGGCGGAGGAGCCGGGCGGTGGATGCGAAAGCTACTCAACTGACTGCCCTTGGTTCGGGGGATCCAAGCCTATCACAAGCTCCAGTAGGTGATGTCCGGCCTGAGCTCCTTCGAATCCACTCTGGACTTAACATCCACGAAGATACCGTTCCTGACGATGCTGGCGCCCAACGCGGACGGAGCCAGGTCGCCATAATATTCATGCGGCACCGCATAGATCAGCGCGTCGAGGTCCGTGAGCATTTCGAATTCGACCAGTTCGAGGCCATGCGCTTCGCGTACGGCCTGCGCATCCGCCAGAGGGTCGTGGACCAGCGGGGCGATCCCGAACTCGCTTAGCTCATTGCAGATATCTACGACTTTGGAGTTGCGAATGTCGGGGACATTCTCCTTGAAAGTTAATCCCAGAATTCCGACTCGAGCGCCGCGCACCGGAAGGTCGTTCGCGGCGAGTAGCTTGACGATTCGTTGCCCGATATAGGCGCCCATCCCGTCATTCACCCGCCGGCCCGCCAGGATGATCTCGGGGTGGTATCCGAGCTGCTCGGCCTTGGCCGTCAGATAATAAGGATCCACTCCGATACAGTGGCCGCCGACCAGGCCCGGGTGAAACCTCAGGAAGTTCCATTTGGTGCCCGCGGCCGCGAGCACTTCGCTCGAGCGGATTCCCAGAAGGTCGCAGATCTTCGAAATTTCGTTCATCAGCGCGATGTTCAGATCCCGCTGCGTATTCTCGATCACCTTTGCAGCCTCGGCCACCTTGATCGAGCTGGCGCGGTGGACCCCGGCGGTGATGATCGACCCGTAGAGGTCGGAAAGCCGGTCGAGGGTCTGGCGGTCCTGCCCGGCGACGATCTTCACGATCTTCTCGATGGGGCGCTCCTTGTCGCCCGGGTTGATCCGCTCGGGGCTATAGCCAAGCGTGAAGTCGCGGCCGCAAACGAGGCCCGAGGCTTTCTCCAGCGCTGGGGCGCAAATTTCCTCGGTGGCACCAGGATAGACCGTGCTTTCGAACACGACGATCGCCCCGGGTGACAGCGCCGGGCCAATGATTTCGCACGCTGCAAGGACCGCACCGAAGTCGGGCCGGTTTGCCTTGTCGATCGGGGTCGGAACAGTGGCGATGAAGATTCCGCAGCCGACAAGATCCGACGGATCGCCGGTGATCAGCAGATTGTCTCCGGACAATTCCTCTGGCGAGACTTCGTTCGTGGAATCCACGCCATTCCGGAGACTCTCTACACGGGCCCGGCTGATATCGAAACCCACGACCTGGTGTTTGCGCGCCATTGCCACCGCGAGCGGCAAACCCACGTAGCCGAGACCGATAATCGCAATTTTCAGCTTGTTTTCGTCCGGGTGATTCAAAGGCGGTCCCAATCCCTATGCCGAGCATTGACTGACTTCGACGCCCGATGAGCGCGGCGTTTGGCCAAAAGTCGATCGGACATCAAGCGGCTCGGCCCGGGCGAGAAATCAGGAAATCGACCTCACCTCCGCCGGATCGTCTCCGCCATCCGCACGGCCACGATGATACCCGACGCCAGCGTCAAGGCGGCTACCACCAGCACCGCGGGCCGCATTCCCCACAAATCGGCGATGGCCCCCGCGAGCAGCGCGCCGACCGCGTAACCCATGTCGCGCCACAGCCGGTACACGCCGACTGCCGAGCTTCGCCACGTCGGGTGGGCGACGTCGGCGACCGCGGCGAGCAGAGTCGGATAGACCATCGCCGTGCCGAGCCCGAGAAGCGCCGCGGCCGCGCCGAACGAGGCCATGGTCGAGGAAAAAGCGGTCATCGCGATCCCGCCCGCCTGCAGCCACATGCCGCCGGCAATCAGCCACTTCCGGCCGACCCGGTCCGACAGCATTCCGGTACCGAGCTGGGTGACTCCCCAGACCGCCGGATAGATCGAGGCGAGAACGCCGATCTGGGCAATGTTCATTCCGGCCGCCGCGAACACCAGCGGGAACAGCCCCCAGGCAAGCCCGTCGTTCAAATTGTTGACCAGCCCCGCCTGGGTTGCCGCCGACAGGTTGCGGTCCTTCCAGCTGGTCAGCGAGAAGACTTGGCGCTGGGACAAAGCGGCGGCATGCGCCCCGGCGTGCGATCTCGCCTCGTGGTGCGCGTGGCCGTGCGTTTCGCGCACCAGCGCCGCCGACAGAAGCAGGCCGCAAAGCGCGAAAACGACGCCGAGGTAGAAAGGCTCGGGCCTCAGTCCATAGATCGAAGCCAGATAGCCGGTCGCCCAGGCCGCGATTGCGACCGCGAAATAGCCGGCGAACTCGTTGAGGCCCATTGCCAGCCCGCGGCTCTTCGGCCCGGCGAGGTCGATCTTCATGATCACCGCGGTCGACCAGGTGAGCCCCTGGCTAACTCCGAGGAACAGATTGGCGACGATCACCCAGGCCCAGGATGGCGCCCACATCAGGATGAACGGCACCGGCACCGCCAGCGCCCAGCCGCCGACCAGCAGCGGCTTTCGCCCCCAGCGGTCGCCGAGCCGCCCGGCGGCATAATTGGACAGCGCCTTGGTCACGCCGAAGACGGCGATGAACGAAAGGATCGCGGTGCGCTCGGCGACCGCGAACTCGGTTTCGGCAAGCGCCGGCAGGATGCTGCGCTCGATCCCGACCATGCCGCCGACGAAGGCGTTGACGAGGACGAGCAGCGAGAATTGCGGAAGGTTGGCCTTGAGGCCAAGGACCGGGGTCGGCAGTAGGTGCTTCGGCATCACCGCCCTTTTCCACCGGGACGGCCCGCGGGCAATGGCCTAGAAGAGCGCCCGCCCGCTCATCCACAGCATGTAGGCGGCGACGATGAAGATCAGGCCCGCGAAGATGCCCGTCAGATGGCCGCCGCCGGAAAGCCGCCTCGCCAGCCGCGCGCCCGCCAGTCCGCCAACGATGCCGCCGCCGATGAACGCCAACGCGAGCGGCCAGTCGACCAGCCCCGACAAGGCGTAATTGAAGGCGGTGGTCAGCCCGAAGGCGGTTACCCCGACCAGCGACGAGCCGACTGCATTGATCATCGGCATGCCGGTCGCGGCAATCAGCCCGGGGACGATGAGGAAGCCGCCGCCGATCCCGAAGAACCCGGAAAAGGCGCCGGCGCCGGCACCGATCGCCAGGATCTTCGGCGCATTGTGCCGGTCGAGTCTCACCTCGGCATTGCCGCCCTTCGCCCGCCGGCGGAGCATCAGAACTCCGACCGCGACCATCACCAGCGCGAACAGGAACAGCAAGCGCTCCCCGTCGAACGCCTTGCCGAGCGTCGACCCGGCGAAGGCGCCCCCAACTCCGGCCGCCGCGAAGGTCAACGCGCAGGGCCATTTGACGGCTCGCGCCCGGGCGTGGTTGGCAAGGCCGGTCGCGGCGTTGACCGCGACCGCCAGCGCGCTGGTTCCGATCGCGACGTGGGGCTCCCTCACTCCGACCAGATAGACGATCAGCGGGACTGCGAGGATCGAGCCCCCGCCTCCGACCAAGGCGAGGGAAAATCCGACCAGGGCGCCGGACATGGCGCCGAGCAGATACTGGATGGGCTCAAGCATCCCGTCGGGTCAACGCAACAGCGGCGTGACGAGACGGTATGCGCCCATCCCGGCGAGCATAGCCGCCACGAACAGCGCCACCTGCCACAAGCCAAAGGCGAGGCCGGCGATCGCCGGGCCCGGGCACAGGCCGATGAGGCCCCAGCCGACTCCAAATAGCGCCGCGCCGGCAAGCAGGCGCGGCTCGAGCTTCCGCGATTTCGGGATCCGGAATTCGCCCGCCAGCAGAGGGCGCCGCATCCGCCGCGCGAGCGCATAGCCCGCCGCCGAGGGGATCAGAGCGCCGCCCATCACGAACGCCAGCGTCGGGTCCCAGTCGCCGGCGAGGTCGAGGAAACCGAGCACCCGCGCCGGGTTGACCATGTCCGACAGCGCAAGGCCGGCCCCGAACAGCAGGCCGGCGACCAGCGCCGGGAGAAGCGCGCGCATGCTCATGCCCCCAGCACGTGCCGGACGAGAAAGACGGTGGCGAAGCCTGCGGCCATGAAGGTCAGGGTGGCCACGATCGAGCGCGGCGACAATCGCGCCATCCCGCACACGCCATGCCCGCTGGTGCAGCCATTGCCGAGCCGGGTCCCGAAACCGACCAGGAGCCCCGCGGCAATCAGCAGCGGCACCGACGCGCTGATCCGGATGTCGGGCTGCCGAACGGCCAGGGCGATCAGCGCCGCGCCGAGCGGGAGCCCGGCGATGAAGGCCGCGGCCAGCGGCCACGGGGTGCCGCCGGGCGCCATCCGGCTGGCTTCGGCCAGCATTCCGCTCACGCCCGCGATCCGTCCGGACAGCAGCAACAGCAGCGCCGCGGCAGAGCCGATCAACGCTCCTCCTGCGGCCGCTATTATCGGTGACATTGGCTCCATGGCTGACCCTACAGCGTATTCAGCGGAAGCTTGAGGTAGCGCACCCCATTGTCCTCCGGCTCGGGCAGGCGGCCGCCGCGCATGTTCACCTGGATCGACGGCAGGATCAGCCGCGGCATTTCGAGCGTCGAATCGCGCTGCGTGCGCATCTCGACGAACGCCTCCTCGGTGACGCCTTCATGGACGTGGACGTTGGCGGTGCGCTCGGCGAGCATCGTCGTCTCCCAGACGAACTCGGTGCGGTTGGGCGCCTTGTAGTCGTGGCACAGGAACACCCGGGTCTCGTCGGGCAGGCGCATCAGCCGCCGGATCGAGCGGTAGAGGTCGCGCGCGTCACCACCCGGGAAGTCGGCCCGCGCGGTGCCATAGTCGGGCATGAACATCGTGTCGCCGACGAACGCGGCATCGCCAATCACATAGGCCATGTCGGCCGGCGTGTGGCCGGGCACGTGCAAGGCGATCAGCGGAATCTCGCCAACCCTCAGCGTGTCGCCGTCCTTGAGCAGCCGGTCGAACTGCGACCCGTCGCGCTGAAACTCGGTGCCCTCGTTGAAGATCTTGCCGAACACGTCCTGGACGGTGACGATCTCGGCGCCGATCGCGAGCTCCCCGCCGAGCTGTTCCTGGAGCCAGGGCGCGGCCGACAGATGGTCGGCGTGGGCATGCGTTTCCATCACGTAGCGGACGGTGAGCCCCTGCTCGCGGACGAAGGCGACGATCCTCTCGGCTGATCCGAACGCAGTGCGCCCCGACGGCTGGTCGAAGTCGAGCACGCTGTCGATGATCGCCGCGTCCTTCGTCGCCGGATCGTGGACGACATAGCTGGCGGTGAAGGTCTCCTCGTCGAAGAAGCCCTGAACATGCGGCGCCCGGATCTCGCCGCGAAGGACCGCCTTGACCTGGTCGGTTGCGCGCTGGAGCGGTTCGTCGGTCATGGCGATTGTTTTCCTTGACGGCCGCTGGCTTCGTGACTGCCAAGCTCGGGGCAGAACAGGTCGTGCAGCAGCGCCAGCACCCGCTCGGCCTTCGGGTCGCACAGGCTGTAATAGACCGTCTGGGCCTGCTTGCGAGTGCGCACCAGCCCCTCCTCGCGAAGCCGGGCGAGATGCTGCGACAAAGCGGACTGGCCAAGG
>DASTDZ010000030.1:0-20479 GCA_035710105.1 Sphingomicrobium sp.
GCGCTGTGGCCGTTCGCCACGCTTGGCTGGCCCGACGAGACCGAGGATTTGAAGCGCCACTACCCCAACGACGTGCTCATCTCGGGCTTCGACATCCTCTTCTTCTGGGACGCGCGCATGGCGATGCAGGGGATGGAATTCATGGGCGAGGTGCCGTGGCGCACGCTCTATCTCCACGGCCTGGTCCGCGACGCGCACGGGCAGAAGATGTCCAAGTCGAAGGGCAACACGGTCGACCCGCTCGGGCTCATAGACAAATACGGCGCCGACGCCTTGCGCTTCACCCTGGCGGCGATGGAAAGCCAGGGCCGCGACATCAAGCTCGATGAGAAAAGAGTCGAAGGCTACCGCAATTTCGCGACCAAGCTGTGGAACGCGGCGCGATTCCTGCAGATGAATGGCGTCGGCGCGTCGCAGAGCATCGCCGCACCCGCCGCCGAGCTTCCAGTCAACCGCTGGATCATCGGCGAGGTGGTCGAGACGCTCGCAAGACTCGACCGCGCGTTCGATGAGCTTCGCTATGATGAGATGGCCGACGCCATCTACCACTTCACCTGGGGCACCTTCTGCGACTGGTATGTGGAGCTGGTGAAGGGTCAGTTCGACGAAGAGACCCGCCGCGTCGCCGCCTGGGCGTTCGACCAGATCCTCGTCATGCTCCACCCGCTGATGCCCTTCATCACCGAGGAGCTGTGGCATGCGATGGGGACAAGGCCTTACGAGCTGATCGTCGCCAAATGGCCGGAGCCCGAATCAGAGGTCGATGCAAAGGCGAAGGCCGAGATGGAGTGGTTGATCCGGCTGGTCAGCGAAATCCGCTCTGCCCGGACCGAGCTCAACGTGCCCCCCGCGGCCAAGCTCAACCTGTTTGCGGCGGATGCGCCCGAGCGCACGGCCGAGCGGCTCGACAGGCACCATGCGATGCTTTCGCGCCTCGCCCGGCTGGAATCGATCCAGCTTTCGGCCTTCCCGGGCGCCGGCGCCGCGCAGCTGGTGGTCGAGGAGACGAGCTATGCGCTTCCGCTCGAAGGGGTAGTCGACCTCGAAGCGGAAAAGGCCCGCCTCGCCAAAGCCGCGACCGCCGCCGAGAAGGAACGCGATCAGCTAGCCGCGCGGCTCGCCAACCCCGCTTTCGTCGAGCGCGCCAAGCCCGAGGCTGTCGACAAGGCCCGCGCCGACTATGCGGACAAGGCCGCCGAGGCCGAGCGCTACCGGGCGGCGCTGGAGCGGTTGGGTTAGGAGCTCTTCGGCGCCGCCACCTCGACCGCCCCGCGCGCGACTCGGACGATGACCGGAGTCCGCTTCGACAGCTCGCCGTCGATCGACACCCATTGCCTCGGGCGGGTGCTGATTCGAAACTCGCGGCCGCGGAACTCGACCGTTTCGGACTTGCTGCGCGACAACCGGAGCACTGCCGCAAGCCAGCTCCAGGCGAGCCGGAACAGGCTCCGCCCGGCGACCGCCTCGATGACGATCTCGCCGCTGTCGAGCTCGGCCGCCTCGACCAGCTCGACCCCGCCGAAATGGCCGCCGTTGGCGATCCTGACCTCGGTCGACCACAAGGCGTGGCGCGTGCCGCCTTCCTCGATGCGCAAGCGGAAGGGCTGGAACTCGAACGCGCAGCGCAGCGCCCAAACGAGATAGCCGAACCGGCCGAGATAGCGCTTGAGCCTCGGCGGCACGCTCTCCGCGATCATCGGCGACAGGCCGATCGAGGCGGTGTTGACGAAATAATCGCCATCGACCGCGCCGAGGTCGATCCGTCGGCGCTCGCCGCTGGCGATCACGTTGACCGCCCCTTCGAGGTCGAGCGGGATGCCTAGCGAGCGGGCGAAGCTGTTGGCGGTCCCGAGCGGCAGGATGGCGAAGACGGTGTCCTTGCCGAGGAACTGGTCGACCGCTTCCGACAGCGAGCCGTCGCCGCCGCCCACGATCACCATCGGCGCGCTCTTGACGGCTGAGGCGACTTCGCGGTCCATTGCCTCGGGGTCTTTGACTGCGCGGGCGTCGATCAGCTCGACCCCGGCGGTGATCAGCCGCTCGCGCGCTTCCTCGAACGCCGCAGCGCCGTTTCGGCTGGCGGCGTTGACGACCAGGATCGCCTGGCTGGGGAGGGGCCGGGACAGTTGCACGAACCGTCATTGCGAGGAGCGCGGCGACGAAGCAATCCAGTTTGCGTCGACTTGGATTGCTTTCCGCGGGACTGGCCCGGGGTCGCAATGACGCTATAGGCGCTCACGATGACGAACGCCGCCTTTCCCGCCCTTCGCATGCGCCGGGGCCGCTCGAGCGCCTGGATGCGCGCCATGCTCGCCGAGCACCGGCTGCACCCGAGCGATCTCATCTGGCCGCTGTTCGTCTGCGACGGCGAAAGCTGCGAGGAGCCGGTCGCCTCGCTTCCCGGAGTCAGCCGCTGGTCGGTCGACCTGCTGCCCGGCAAGGCGCGCGAAGCCGCCGCGCTCGGTATTCCCTGTCTCGCCCTGTTCCCGAACACGCCGGCAGGGCTTCGGACTGACGACGCGAAGGAAGCGCTCAATCCCGACAACCTCATTTGCCGGGCGATCCGAGCGATCAAGCACGCGGCGCCGGAAATCGGAATCCTCACCGACGTCGCGCTCGACCCCTATACGGCCCACGGGCACGATGGGCTGGTCGACGCGCGCGGCTATGTCGTCAATGACGAGACGGTCGCGGTCCTCGTGGAGCAGTCGCTGGTTCAGGCCCGCGCCGGCGCCGACATCATCGCCCCGTCGGACATGATGGACGGACGGGTGGGCGCCATCCGCACCGGTCTCGAGGCGGAGGGTTTCCGCGACGTCGCGATCATGGCCTATGCGGCCAAATATGCGTCGGCCTTCTACGGGCCGTTCCGCGAGGCGGTCGGCAGCGGCGGCCGGCTCCAGGGCGACAAGAAATCCTACCAGATGGACCCGGCGAATTCCGACGAGGCTCTGCGCGAGGTCGCGCTCGACCTCGCCGAGGGCGCCGACATGGTGATGGTGAAGCCGGGCCTGCCCTATCTCGACGTCATTGCCCGGGTGAAGCAGCGGTTCGGCGTGCCGACCTTCGCCTACCAGGTGTCGGGCGAATATGCGATGATCGAGCATGCCGCGGCGGCCGGCGGGGGCGACCGAGACTCGCTGATCCTGGAGACCTTGCTCGCTTTCAAGCGCGCCGGCGCGACGGGAGTCCTGAGTTACCACGCGCTTGACGCTGCCCGCATGATCAATGGTTGACGTCATCGCGGAAACCGACCGGCTCCGGCTCACAACCTGGAGCCGGGAAATGAAGGCCGAGTTTGTCCGGCGACTCAATACGCCGGCGGTAATGCGCTGGCTGGGCGGAGTGCAGGACCAAGCCGCCTATGAGGCGGGGTTCGATCGTATCGAGGCTTATCAGCGTGAGCATGGCCACACCTTTTGGGCTCTCGAGCGCAAAGAGGACGGTGCGCTGCTCGGCTTCTGCGGCCTCAAGCGGGTCAATAGCGCAGGCGCGCCAAACATCGGCGACTTCGAGATCGGCTGGCGCCTTCGCGAGGATGCCTGGGGCCGAGGGTATGCAAAGGAGGCGGCCATCGCTTCGCTCGATCTGGCGTTCGGCAAATTCGCGGCGCCCCACGTCGTGGCGCTAACAGTCGCCGGCAATGAGACCAGCCAGGGACTAATGAACCGCCTTGGAATGACTCGCCGACCTGATCTCGACTTCGACTGCAGTGATCCGTGGGCGGCGGACCGAGTCATCGTCTATCGTATCGACGCCAACGAATGGCCGGACGCACGGGAAGCGGCGCTGTCGGCCTAGCGGGCGAGCAGCCCCTGGATTCTGTCGATCACCGCAGCCTCGCTTCGGTCGATTTCGCCAACCCGAGCCGCTGCCGCCTTGATCGCCTCGAGATCGGCAGCGCCGATCCCGCCGTGTTGCTGGACGCTCTCCGCCCCGAGCGAATCGATGTCCCCAAGCGCTCGCGTCAACGGCTCGCGCGCGGCGACCGCGGCCGACAGCGCCTGCTGGGCGACGATCCAGCTTTCGCTCTGTACCGGGCCTGCCGAGCGCGCCAGTTGCTCGGCTCGTTCGGCGACAGGCCAGAACGCCTCGTGCCCGGTAACGGCCTGTGCCACGAGCACTTCGAGCCGGCCCGCAAGGGCCGCGCTGACGTCCGTCGGGACCGCTTTCTCGGGGACTGGAACACGCGGGTCGATCGCCTCGGCCGCCCGGGGCGCGAGCGACGGCGCGGTGGCGGGCGCAGCGCAGCCCGCGACGGACAACAGCGACAGACAGGCGAGACAGCGCATCGCAGAATGTCTAGGAACCGCACGCGCGCGGCGCAATTGGCAGGGCCGAGGGAGAAGTGGCGCGCCCGAAAGGATTCGAACCTCTGACCCCCAGATTCGTAGTCTGGTGCTCTATCCAGCTGAGCTACGGGCGCGCGCGCCGCGGACCTGCGCGGCAGCGGGGCACATAGGGACAGGCTTTCGGCTAGGCAACCCTGCGGGTCGGGGGACGGCGGAATCAACCGCGCTAGAACGGTCAAACGAAAGACGGAGTCGGTTCAGGCGGCGGCGCCGGCCGTCGTCGTCGCTGCAGCCGCCCGGGCCGCGAAATCCTCGGCCAGCTTGGCGTGCCATGCCCGCGCCGTTTCGGTGACTGCGCGCTGGGCGGCTATCCTCTCCTCGACCGCTCGGCGGCGATAATAGCGCTCGTTCGACTCCATGCCTCAACCCCCCTGGTCGAGCCGACGATGCGCGGGAGAAGCTAAGAGATGGTTAATATCCACAGGCCCCCCCGGCGCCGCGAAGCCGAAGCTTATGCTACGGAGATTTCGGCAAAGCAACGACCATCGCGAAGGTTTTGGTGGCATTGGCGCACGCCTACCCGGATTGCGGCAAGCCGTTGTATAGTGGGGCCATGAGGAACCTGCCGATTCTCGTGTTTGCAGCCGCTTTGGCCGCCATTCCCACGCCCGGTCTCGCCCAGGCGGGCAGTTTCACGCTCGTCAATAATACGGACATCGCTTTCACCGGGCTGATGGCACGGCGGGTTGGAAGCCAGCCGTGGCAGCCGCTCGTGGTTTCACCGGCTCCGCTCGCAAGCTCGGGCGGGCGCGGCGCCGTGAGGTTCAGCGATCCGGACTGTGCGTTCGATCTGCAGGCAACGCTTCCCGACGGGCGAGTCGTGGTGTGGCCGCGCGTGAACCTGTGCGAGGCCAAAGTCGTGACCCTGAACCGGGGCGCGGACGGTTCCCTCTGGGTCGATTACGACTGACGGCCGCACTGCCGGGCTTTCGCGAGGCCGACCCTCGCGCGCCCGCCGCCGCCGGCGCCGGAGCCACCGAATCGAGAAGCTTGGCGCCGGCGAGGAAGACGACGCCCGTGCAGGCCGCCGCGAGCAACCAGCCGGCAAAGCCCGGATATTGCGCGAGATAATGCTGGCCGCGCTCGACCGCGCCGAGAGCGATGGCATAGGTGATCGCCCACGCCTCGAAGCGCGTCTCAATCCGGAAAAGCCGGCCGATCTTCTGTCGCAGCGCCATTCGTTAACGTCTCACGTGCCGATGGCGGATTTGAGCGGTTTATTTCCTACTCGACAAGGTTAAAGTTCGGGTAACTTTCGGCATTTGTCCCGTTTCGGGAATTGCTTAACCCAGTTAGGCGAGATCCAAGGCTTCGAGCAATGCCGCGCGCGCCGACTCGACGTCGCGGATGAGCGCGGGCTGCTGCAATTCCTCGCTGTGGATCGCCTCGGGCCAATGGCGCTCGACCAGTTCGGCAATGCGGTCGAGTTTGTTCTCGTCGACGAGGAAACGCGGATCGACCCAGCCCGGGTCGGCGACCACGCGCAGGCGAAGGCAGGCCGGGCCGCCGCCGTTGGCCATCGACTGGCGGACGTCGACCACTTCGACCTGCCGGATCGGTCCGTTGCCGGCGAGGTGCCGCTCGATCCATGACCAGACGCTGGGAGTCTCGCGCGCTTCGCTGGGCACGATCAGGGTCATTTCGCCGCTCGGTGGGCTGACCAGCTGGGCATTGAACAGATAGGAGGCGATGGCGTCGCTCAGCGGTACCTCCTTCTCGCTGACCTCGACCAGCTCGAAACCCGGAACCAGGCGGGCGCATTCCTCGACCAGGCGGTCGCGGTCGGCAAAGGCCTTGTCGTGCGCGAACAGGACGTTTGCGTTGGCGACCGCCACGACGTCGTTGTGGAACGCGCCGGCAGCGATCGCCTCTTCGGACTGCTCTACGAACAGCGTGCGCTCCGGGTCGAGCCTGTGGAACCGGGCGATCGCCTTGCAGGCCTCGACATGCTGGCGCGCCGGAAAAGCGCCGCCGCTGCGCCCATAGACGAAAACCTCGAGGCCCGGCTCGCCATGGGACGGGGCAAGCCGCATGTGGTTGGCGGCGCCCTCGTCGCCGAACGCGGGCGGCACCGGCGCATGCACCGAAAAGGCGCCGGCGTCGGCAAAGGCGAGCCGAAGCTGCGCCAGGGTCGCGGGCCATTCGTGGCTCCGGTGCGGCATCGTCCGCAGGTTGGCGACAGTCAGGTGGCACTTGCCGTCGGCCGTGTCGGGGGCGGGGGAGACGGTTGCCGCATTGGCTGCCCACATCGCCGACGCTGACATGGCATTGGCGGCGAGCGCCGAATCCGCTTCTTCGATCGTCGTCCCGAGCTCGGCAAGCCAGGCACGGTCGGGGCGCGGGTGGGGCAGGAAGATCCCCTGCGCGAGGCCGAGCGCGAGATTGGCGCGCATCTTGGCAACGCCTTCGAGCGCCGCGGCGCGCGGGTGCGACAGCTGATATGCGTTGCGGGTGGAAGCGAGGTTGCCGAGGCTCAGCCCCGCATAATTGTGGCTCGGCCCCACGATCCCGTCGAAGTTGATTTCGATCATCGGGGAACCGCGAGGACTTTGTCGCCCTTGCCGACTTCCAGCAGGTCGGCGGTCTCCGCGTCGAGGCACAGCCCCTTGCGCGGAACCCTTCGGACCGAGGCAGAGCAGGCGCGGAAATCGTTGAGCCGCCCAGCAGCGAGGATCATGTTTTGTGGCCCTGCCTCGCCGATATCCGCGACCGCCTCCAGGCTCGATTCGCGAATGGTCCGTATTTGGTCGGTTGCGGCCGTCACCGTCGGGCCGCCGTCGAAGATGTCGATGTAGCGGTCATAGACGAAGCCTTCCGCCTCGAGCATCTTCAATGCGGCCCGTCCACTCGGGTGCGGCTGGCCCATTACCGCCCGGGCGCTGTCCGGCAGGAGGGCGACGTAGATCGGTGTCCTCGGCATCAGGTCGGCGATGAATTTCGTGCCGTGGATCGCGTTGAACTCGTCCGCTTCCGGAAAGGTCATGCCGAAGAACTTGCCCGCGAGCGCATCCCAGAAGGGCGCGTTCCCCGCTTCGTCCATGACGCCGCGAAGCTCGGCCAGCGTGCGGTCGCCGAAGCGGCCGCGATGGAGCTTCATGAACATATAGCGGCTCCGCGCCAGGAGCGCCCCGAGCCCGCCGGCGCGCGCTTCGGGATGGAGGAACAGGCCGCCCACTTCCGACGATCCCTCGAGGTCGGTCGTCAGCGTCAGCGTCTGGTTACGAAAGGTCTTGCCAAGCTCCGCGCTGGTCTGGGTGAGCGTGCTCAGATGATAGGAATAGAAGGGCTGCACAACGCCCACCTGGCCGAACACCTGGCAGGTCCCGCGGATCTTCCTTGTCTTCGGATCCTCGAGAACGAACACGTAAAGGTCACCGCGCTGCTCGTCCTTGTCGCGAGCAAAGGAATCGGCCGAGCGAGCGAGCTTTGCGACCAAGGTGGTCTTGTCGGGCGGAAGGTTGGTGAAGCCGCCTCCCGTCAGCTTCGCCATCTTGTAGATGGCCGGATAGTCTTCAGCCCGCGCAGGTCTCACCCGGAAGCTCACCGCCGGCCCTCCGCGAGCCTGAGGATCGCAAGCGCGGACAGTGCGGCGCGCTCGCCAAGGCTGTCGCTGATCAGATATTCCTCCATGCTGTGTATCTTGCCGCCGCGCACGCCCATCGTGTCGACGACGGGCACGCCGCAGGCGGCGATATTGTTGCCGTCGCAGACCCCGCCCGAAGGCTGCCACCCGATTTCCTGGCCAAGGTCGGCGCCCGCCTTCCTGACCAGCTCGAACAGCCGTTCCATGTCCTGGGTCATCGGCTTGGGCGGGCGGTCGAAGCCGCCGTGGAGGTCGATCTTCACGTCGCGCTCGGCGGCGACCGCCGAGACCGCGTCGGCGATCCGCTGCTTCGCCTCGTCTTCGATCTCGCGGGTGCGCGGGCGAAGGTTGACCCTGAGCACCGCGCGGTCGGGAACGACGTTGGTCGGGCCGCCGCCCTCGATACGCCCTGGGTTGACCGTGAGCCCATCGCGAACGAGCTTTTCCAGCCGAAGCGCGAGGTCGGCCGCGGCGAGCACGGCGTTGCGCCCGTCCTCCGGGTTGCGGCCGGCATGGGCGGAGCGCCCGTGGACGACGATCGAAAAGTTGCCGCTGCCCGGCCGAGCCCCGGCCAGGGTCCCGTCGGGACGCGCGGAAGGCTCGTAGGTCAGCGCTGCCTGCTTGCCCCTCGCAGCGCTGGCGATGAGCGGCGCCGAGCCGAGCGAGCCGACCTCCTCGTCGGCGTTGATGACGACTTCGTAGCCGATGCCGGCCGCGGCCTCGCTCGCCTCGACGGCCTTCAAGGCCGCGAGCATGACCGCGATCCCGCCCTTCATGTCGGCGACTCCCGGGCCGTTGAGGACTCCATCCTCGAGCCAGCGGGTCTGCTGGAAAGCGTGGTCGGCACCGAACACCGTGTCCATGTGGCCGGTAAAGAGCAGCTGCACGGGCGCCTCAGGCCGGACAGCGCAATGCAGGTTGCGGCCATGCTCGACCGCCCGCCTGTTGCCTGCCGAATCGACGCTTTCGACTGGCTCCGGAGCCAGCAGTTGAACCTCGCCGGGCAGGCTCGCGAAAGCGTCCGCCAGGATCGACGCCATCCTCTCCAGGCCCTCGAGGTTGCGCGAGCCGCTGTTGACCGCGCTCCATTCGAGCACCTGCTCGAGCATCGGCTCCGAGGCGGCGCGTTCGACGGCGTCTTGTTCGATTGTGGAGAGAGCCCCCATGGCCGCTTCCCTAGCCGCGCCATTTGGGGAACGCCACACCGCTTGCCCGTCTTGATTCGCGTGTCCGTGGCTGCAACGCTGCGGCATGGCCATCGACCCGGTTCAGGCAATCTTGCAGGACCCGCGCTTCAAGGACGCCCCGATCACCTGGGAGGCGGACCCGGCCGAATATGACCGGATCCGCCATGCCTGGCTCACCCATGTCTCGGCAGAGGAAAGGCTGTTTCACCCCTATACCGAGGCCGAATGGGAAGCGCAGATGGCAATCATGCTAAGCGTCTTCACCGACGATTGCGAAATGGCGCTCGGCTTCACCGGCGAGACTTGGACCGGCCGCGAGGGCGCTGACACATTCTATCGCCATTTCATTCCGTCGTTTCAAAACATGGCGTGGGTGCCGCAGGCTCTGGTGATCGGCCCGCAGGGAGTCCTCGATGTCGTCAACATGACCGGAACATTGGTCAGGGACTTTGCCGGGATGAAAGCTTCGCCCGAGCCCCTTCACCTGCAGTGGGTGATCGTGTTCCCTTGGGTTCGAGAGCAGCAAAAGTTCCGCGGCGAGAAGGTGTTCTCGATCCGTACACTGACCGACTCGGAGCGCTCGGTTCAGGGCTGAGCGTCAGGCAAAACGCAAACTTCGGCGCTGAGGCTGGGTATTTTGTGATAAGCGTGCCCAGGAGGTGACGTCTATGATCCTGCTCGTTGCGGCCACGGCTCTCGCCCTCAGCGGACCGGACGAAGGGCCCGTCCACAACCACGACCCGCAACTCGGCACACTGTCCTTTGAGACGAGCTGCAGCGAACCATCCGACGCGCTCGTCGAAAGGGGGCTGCGCTGGCTCCACTCGTTCGAATACCCAGAGGCGGCGCGCGCCTTCTCCAAGGCCGCGGAAGCGGACCCCGCCTGCGGAATCGCATACTGGGGCGTGGCGATGAGCTATTACCATCCGCTCTGGGTGCCTCCGACACCGGCGGAGCTGGATAAGGCCGAGGCCGCGCTCGCGGCTGCCAGGACTGCCGGGGCGCGCAGCGAGCGCGAACGCGCCTATCTGGCCGCGATCGAAACCTTCTATCGCGATGCGCGCACGGTGAGCCACAAGGAGCGGGCCCTCGCTTATTCAATGGCGATGGAGCGGCTGCACCGGGAATATCCGCAAGACCGCGAGGCGGCCGTGTTTTACGCGCTCTCGCTGATCGCTGCGGGGACGATGGACGACGATCCCTCCTTTTCGAAGGAGAAAAGCGCGGGCGTCATTCTCAACCAGGTTCTTGCGCAGGAGCCCGATCACCCCGGGGTGGCGCATTACCTGATCCACAATTTCGATTATCCCGCGCTTGCCGACCTCGCTCTCCCGGCCGCGCGCCGCTACGCTGGAATTGCGCCGGCCTCGCCGCACGCGCAGCACATGCCATCGCACATTTTCGTTCGCCTCGGCCTGTGGGATGAGGCGATCGCCTCGAACATCGCTTCCGAGAGATCGGCGCGCGCCTACGCAAAGGCCGCCGGCCTGGCCGATTCCGACAAAGAGCGCCTGCACGCGATGGATTATCTCGCCTACGCCTATCTCCAGCTAGGGCAGGATTCGAAGGCTGAGCAGGTGCTGGCGGATCTGAACAAGATCCAGCAAGTCGACCCGCCGGCGTTTTCGGTCGCCTACGCCGCGACTGCGATCCCGGCGCGGCTGGTTCTGGAACGCCGGCAGTGGGCGCAGGCCGCGTCGCTCGAGCTCAATGACAATGTGCGTCGGCTGGCGCCGCTCGACACGTTCAGCTGGGCACAGGCCCACATTCATTTCGCGCGCGCGATTGGCGCGGCGCGCAGTGGCAACGTGCCGCTTGCCCGCGACGAAGTTGCGAAGCTCAAGACAATCGAGGAAGCGATCGTGGTTCCGCCGGGCACGTACGACTGGCGGACGCAGGTCGCGATCCAGCGCCGGGTCGCGGAAGCCTGGCTGGCGTTCGTGGAGGGCCGAAAGGACGAATCGCTGCAATTGATGCGTGCGGCTGCCGAACTTGACGACGCCACCGAAAAGCATCCCGTAACGCCGGGTTCGCTGCTTCCGGCGCGCGAGCAGCTCGGGGAGCTGCTGCTAGAGCTCGGACGCCCGGCGGATGCGCTCGTTGCGTTCGAGGCCTCGTTGCAGCGGGCTCCGAAGCGCCTCGCCTCGCTATATGGGGCGGCACGGTCAGCGAAGCTGGCCGGCAACGCCGACAAGGCCGGGCTCTATTACAGTCAGCTTGCGGAACAGACGAGTGGCAGCGACGGCTCGCGCATGGAAGTGAAAGAGGCCCGCGCTTTCGCGAC
The DNA here is from genome assembly GCA_035710105.1 of Sphingomicrobium sp. Lineage (GTDB taxonomy): Bacteria > Pseudomonadota > Alphaproteobacteria > Sphingomonadales > Sphingomonadaceae > Sphingomicrobium. The sequence goes on from DASTDZ010000030.1 coordinate 11,407, forward strand.
CCAGACCGCGCAGCGCTGAGCCGCGCCTAGAAAAATTCGCCGAAATCCTCGACCAGCCGCTCGTACAGCGGCCGCTTGAATTCGACGATCAGCTTCGGGACCTCGACCGGCTCAACCCATTTCCACGCCCGGAATTCGGGCTTTCCGTGAGCATCGAGGTCGACGTCCTCGTCGCTTCCCAGGAAGCGCGCGAGGAACCAGTGCTGCAACTGGCCGCGCCACTTGCCGTCCCACACCTTGCCCCGCCATTCTTCCGGGAGGTCGTAGCGAAGCCTTTCGTCATGCTCGGCGATCTTCTCGACCAGGCGCGGCGGGATTCCGGTTTCTTCCTCCAGCTCGCGGAGAGCGGTCGCCCACGGCTCCTCGCCCTCGTCCATGCCGCCCTGCGGCATCTGCCAGGCGTCGTCGGGATTATCGACTCGCGCGGCGACGAATACCTTGCCGTCGCGGTTGAGCAGCATGATCCCGACCCCTGAGCGATAGAGATGGTCGTCGTTCATTCGGCCGTCATTGCGTGCGGCGAGGCTGCGAAGCAATCCAGGAAAAGGCCAATGGATTGCGTCGCTACGCTCGCAATGACGAAAGCAGCGGATTAAGAGGGGGTATGGCCACCGCCGAACATCTCGTCACCAAAAAGGAAGCCATCGCCCGCGTCGAGCCTGAGGCAGTCGTCGTCCGCTTCGCCGGTGACAGCGGCGACGGAATGCAGCTGACCGGCGGGCAGTTCACGCTTTCAACCGCGCTGGCCGGCAACGATCTTGCCACCTTTCCCGACTTCCCGGCGGAAATCCGCGCCCCGCAGGGCACGACCTTCGGAGTCAGCGCCTTCCAGATCAATTTCGGCAGTTGCTCGATCGATACGGCGGGCGACCAGCCGGATGTGCTGATCGCGATGAACCCGGCGGCATTGAAGGTGAACGCCGGCGAGCTTCGCGAGGGCGGCCTGATCATCGCCGACGAGGGCGAGTTCACGCCGCGAAATCTCGCCAAGGCGGGCTACGAGTCCAATCCGCTCGAGGACGGCAGCCTCGCGAAGTGGCAGGTCATCCATTTCAACATCTCGCAGCTGACGCTCGACGCGGTGAGGCCCTTCGGCTTGGGCAACAAGGAAGCGCTGCGCTGCAAGAACATGTGGACGCTCGGCCTGGCGCTGTGGATGTTCGACCGCGACCGCCAGCCGATCGTCGACTGGCTCAAGACCAAGTTCGCCAAGGCGCCCGAGCTGGCCGAGGCGAACATTGCGGCGCTGAACGCTGGCCACGCCTATGGCGAGACGGTCGAGCTCGGCGCTCCGTCGATTCACCCGCACCACATCGCCCCGGCGCCGGCGGAGCCCGGCCTCTACCGGACGGTTACCGGGGCCGAGGCGCTTGCGCTCGGCCTCGTCGCCGGTTGCCGCCTCGCCGGGCTCGACATGTTCTTCGGCTCTTACCCGATCACCCCGGCAAGCCCGCTGCTCCACCATCTCGCGCGCCTGAAGGAGTTCGGGATCACCACCTTCCAGGCGGAGGACGAGATCGCCGCCATCTGCGCGGCGATCGGCGCCTCCTACGCGGGCCAGCTTGGCATCACCTCCTCCTCTGGCCCCGGAATCGCGCTGAAGACCGAGGCGCTGGGGCTGGCGGTGATGACCGAGCTGCCGCTGGTCGTCGTCAATTCGCAGCGCGGCGGCCCTTCCACCGGCCTTCCGACCAAGACCGAGCAGTCGGACCTCTATCAGGCCGTCTATGGCCGCAACGCCGATTCGCCGCTGCCGGTGCTTGCCGCGCGCTCGCCCGCCGACGCCTTCGATTGCGCGATCGAGGCGGTGCGGATCGCGACCCGCTACATGACTCCTGTCATGCTCCTGACCGACGGCTATATCGCCAATGCCGCGGAGCCATGGCGGGTGCCGGACATGAACGGCTATCAGCCTTTCCCGGCGGCCTTCTTCGACAGCGCGCCCGCGGAAGGCGAGGGCGTCATGCCCTATGCCCGTAACGCCGACCTCGCGCGGCCGTGGATCAAGCCCGGGACTCCGGGCCTCGAGCATCGCATCGGCGGGATCGAGAAGCAGCCGGGCACCGGCAATATCGACTACAGCCCGGCCGCCCATGCGGAGATGACCCGCCTGCGATCCGAGAAGGTGCTCAACGTCGCCGGGTCGATACCCGACCAGGACGTCTGCCTCGGCGAGCCTGGCGGCGAACTCGCGGTCGTCGGCTGGGGCTCGACCTTCGGCCCGATCCACCAGGCCGTGCGCCGCGCCCGCGCCCGCGGTCTCGACGTCAGCCACATCCACATCCGCCATATCTGGCCGATGCCCGGAAATATGTCTGTCCTACTCAAGTCCTTCGAGCGTATCCTCGTGCCCGAAATGAACATGGGGCAGCTCAAGACCCTGCTTCGCGACCAGTTTCTGGTCGACGCCAAGCCGCTCTCGAAGGTCGCCGGCCAGCCGTTCCGGATCGCCGAGATCGAGGCCGCGATCGAGGAGGCCTTAAAGTCATGAAAACGGCGGTTCATCGCGTGACTTTAGCGAACGTAAGAGGGGTTCTCAGGTGAGCCAGCTCAATCCCATCCCGCTGATCGCGATGCTGATCGTCGTCGTCCTGATCATCTATTGGCTGATGTAGCGCGATGAATGAGATTTCACCGATCCCCGCCACCACCGCCAAGGACTGGGCGTCCGACCAGGAAGTGCGCTGGTGCCCGGGCTGCGGCGACTACGCGGTCCTCAAAGCCGTTCAGCGCACCATGCCGGACCTGGGTGTCGCGCGCGAAAAGACGGTCTTCATTTCCGGCATCGGCTGCTCGAGCCGCTTTCCCTATTACATGGCGAGCTACGGCTTCCACACGATCCACGGCCGCGCCCCCGCCGTCGCGACGGGCGTCAAGCTCGCCAATCCGGAGCTCGACGTGTGGATCATCACCGGCGACGGCGATGCGCTGTCGATCGGCGGCAACCACACGATGCATGTCATCCGCCGCAACCTCGACTGCCAGATCCTTCTGTTCAACAATGAGATCTATGGGCTGACCAAGGGGCAATACTCGCCGACCAGCCGGCTTGGCACCCGCTCCCCTTCGACTCCGTTCGGCTCGGTCGACCGGCCGGTGACGCCCTGCATGTTCGCGCTTGGAAGCGGCGCGCGCTTCATCGCCAGGGGCATCGACGTTCACAAGAACCTGCCCGACGTCCTCAAGGCCGCGCACGCGCACAAGGGAGCGAGCTTCGTCGAGATCTACCAGAACTGCATCGTCTACAATGACGAGGTCTTCGCTTCCTTCACCGAAAAGCAGGCGGCACAAGCCAAGCAGCTGTGGCTTCAGCCTGGCGAGAGGATGCTGTTCGACGGCGGCGCCAAGGGCCTCGCGCTCGACGTCGCTGCGCTGGCGCTCAAGGTCGTCGACGGCGACGACCCCAACGTCATCGTTCACAACCCGAAGAACCGCGGGATCGCGGCGATGCTGATCGAAATGCCGCAGGAGGAGGGCTTCCCGGTCGCCCTGGGAGTTATTTACGAGGACGCGCGGCCGACCTTCGAGGAAGCGGTCATCGAACAGAACCGAAAGGTGGCCGAGGGCAAGACGCCCGATCTCCAGGCGCTGGTTTCCAAGGGCCAGACCTGGATGGTCGAGAAGGAACCGCGCGAGCTCTGACCCACGGCATCTGATTGGACAACCTCACCCACTCGCTGGCCGGCTGGGCGCTTGGGCAGACCGGCCTCAAGACGAAATCGCGCAAGGGCCTCGCGGCGCTGATCCTCGGCGCCAACATGCCCGACATCGATGTCTTCTTCGGCAGGTTCCCGTGGGACCCGCTGGCGATCCATCGCGGCTTCACCCACAGCTTCATCGGCGGCGCGGTGGTGATGCCGCCGGTCCTCGCCGGGCTGCTGTGGCTGCTCGATCGCTGGCAGGTCAGCCGCGGCAAGACGTTCAAAAGCGGTCTGGAGATGCGGTTCGGCTGGCTCGTAGCCCTCGCCTATATCGGCGCCGTCTCGCACCCGTCGCTCGACGTCCTGACCACCTATTCGGTGCAGCTGCTGTCGCCCTTCTCCAACGACTGGTTCCATGCCGACGGGCTGTTCATCATCGATCTCTGGCTTTGGCTTCTGCTGGGCGGGGCGATCGTCTGGTCGAAGCGGTTAGAGAGGACGGGCGGGAACTGGCGCCGGCCTGCCCAGGCCGCGGTCGGCATCGCCCTCGCCTATATCGCCGCCAACCTTTTCATCAGCTGGCGGGCGCATGCCGCGGTCCATCATTGGGCGGGCAACCGACGCGCGGAATCCGTCTTCGCTTCGCCGCCGCCCTTCTATTCGTGGCGGCGCGAGCTCGTCTGGCGGGAAGGCGATTGCTACCGGCGAAGCGGCTATGTGCCATTCATCGGGATGGCGCCCGTCTCAGCCTGCGAGCCGACCAACATGGACGATCCGTTCGTGAGGGCCGCGATCGCGCAAAGCCCGGCGCTTCGCAAGTTCCTCAAATGGTCGATCCTTCCGCAGGCGGAAGTGGAATGGTCGCGCTGCTCGGTGAAGGTGACGATCGGTGACGCCCGCTATGGCCGCGGGGCCAATTCACGCCTCGGCCGCGAAGCGGTTTTGCAGACCTGCTAGCCCTCGACCCGCACCCGCTCGCCGGTGGGAGCGTCTGAAAGCAGGCGCTGGAGGATGAACTCCGCGACCGCTTCGGGCGGCTTGACGCTTTCGGGCTCCTCGCCGGGGAAGGCGAGCTGGCGCATGCGCGTGCGGGTCGGCCCGGGGTTGATCACATGCACCCGGATCCTGCCTGAATGGGCAGTCTCGTCTGCGTAGGACAAAGCGAGGTTCTCAAGCGCCGCTTTGGACGAGCCGTAGGCGCCCCAGAAGGCTCGCGGCTCCTGGCCCACCGTCGATGTGATTGCGACGAGGTCCGCTCGCTCCGCCTTGCGCAGCATCGGGTCGAAAGCGGCGATCAGCGCCTGGTTGGCGGCGACGTTGAGGGTCAGGATCCGCGCATATTCCTTGGCGTCGATATGCTCTACGGGCGTCAGCGAGCCGAGCATCGCCGCGTTGAGGACGAGCACATCGAGGGCCGGCCAGCGCTCGGCGGCCGCGGCTGCCAGCTTGCCGATCGCTTCGCCCTCGGTGAGGTCGAGCGGCGCGATCGTCGCGCTCCCGCCAGCTTCGTGAATGCGGTCCTCGACCTCCTCGAGCGCTTTTGCAGTGCGGGCGACCAGGATCACGTGCGCGCCGGCTCCGGCGAGCGCCTCGGCGGTCGCCGCGCCGATGCCCCGGCTCGCGCCGGTGACGAGCGCGAGTTTTCCGGCGAGGGGTTTGGAACTGTCGGTCATGGCGGGCCGCTCTAGAGCAGCAGCCTCAATCGTCAAACGACGGAGATTATCGGCTTGCCACCAGTGACAGGCCGCGCGCCGCGTTGCCTTCTTCGGCATCGGTCAGCCGCGTCGGATAATCGCCGGTGAAGCAGGCGTCGCAGCGCTGCGGCTGGGCGGAGTCGCGTGTCTGGCCAAGCGCCCGATACAGCCCTTCGATCGAGATGAAGGCGAGGCTGTCGGCATTGATGTAGTCGCGCATCTGCTCGACGCTCATCTGCGCGGCGAGAAGCTTCGCTCGCTCGGGCGTATCGACCCCGTAGAAGCAGCTGTGCCGCGTTGGCGGCGAGGCGATCCGCATATGCACTTCGCGCGCGCCCGCATCGCGCATCATCTGCACGATCTTCAGGCTCGTCGTCCCGCGCACGATCGAATCGTCGATGAGCACGATTCGCTTGCCGTCGATCAGCGCCGAATTGGCATTGTGCTTGAGCTTGACGCCCAGGTGCCGGACCTCCTGCGTCGGCTGGATGAAGGTCCGGCCGACATAGTGCGAACGGATGATCCCAAGCTCGAAGGGTATCCCCGATTCCTGGCTGAAGCCGATGGCCGCTGGGACTCCGCTGTCGGGGACCGGAACGACGATGTCCGCTTCGACCGGGGCTTCGCGCGCGAGCTCGGCGCCGATCCGCTTGCGCACCTCGTAGACCGAAGTGCCGTCGACGATCGAATCGGGCCGCGAGAAATAGACGTGTTCGAAGATGCAGGGGCGCGGCGCCGCTTTCTCGAGCGGCCGGAAGGAACGGAGGCCCGAATCGTTGACCAGGATGAGCTCGCCGGGCTCGACGTCGCGGACGAAGCTGGCGCCGATCACATCCAGCGCCACCGATTCCGACGCGAAGATGGTCGCCTCGCCGAGCTTGCCCATGACCAGGGGCCGGATACCGAGCGGGTCACGGCACGCGATGAGCCCCTCCTCGGTCAGCACCAGCAGCGAATAGGCGCCCTCGACTTGTTTCAGGGCATCGACCAGCCGGTCGAGCGCAGACGATTTCTCGGACGTCGCGACCAGGTGGATGATGACCTCGGTGTCGCTGGTCGACTGGAAGATCGAGCCGCGGCGACTGAGCGTCCGCCTCAGCTTCATCGCGTTGGAAATGTTGCCGTTATGGGCAATCCCGAAGCCGCAATCGTCGAGCTCCGCGAACAAGGGCTGGACGTTGCGGAGCGCCGATGCGCCCGTGGTCGAATAGCGCACATGCCCGATCGCGGTCCGGCCCGGAAGCTTGGAGATGACTTCGTCACGGTCGAAATTGCCCGCAACCATTCCCATCGCCCGGTGCGAATGGAAATGTTCTCCGTCGAAGCTGGTGATGCCCGCGGCTTCCTGGCCGCGGTGCTGGAGCGCGTGCAGGCCGAGCGCGACGAAGCTGGCCGCCTGGTCGGCGCCCCAGATGCCAAAGATTCCGCACTCCTCGCGGAGCTTGTCGTCGTCGAAGGGATTGGTGGTCAGCATCGTCCCCGGATCCAGAGCTGGCAGCCCCATATAGGGTTGGCGGCGGCCTTTGTCGCCCCCGGATGAACCGGGCTTGAAGCTTTGCCGCTGCTGCTGCACCGTGGGCGCCGGTTTCAGAAGGAAACGGACATGCCGATCTATGCCGCGCCGGTCAAAGACACGCTCTACGTGCTCGACGACGTCCTGGGCATCCAGCGCTATTCGAACCTTCCCGGCTTCGCCAACGCCTCGCCGGACCTGGTCCAGGCGATCCTCGAGGAAGGCGGCAAGTTCGCTGCCGAGGTGCTGCAGCCGCTCAACAAGGTCGGCGACGAGGTCGGCTGCAGGCGCAACGACGACGGCTCGGTGACGACTCCGCCGGGCTTCAAGGAAGCCTATCAGCAATTCTGCGAGGCGGGCTGGCCGACCCTGACCGCTCCCGAGGAATATGGCGGCCAGGGCTTGCCGCAGGTGATCGGCACCGCGATTGGCGAATATGTGCTGTCCGCCAACCACAGCTTCGAGATGTACCAGGGCCTGACCTCGGGCGCGATCGCGACCCTCGTCATCAAGGGCAGCGACGAGCAGAAACGCACCTATCTGCCCAACATGGTCACGGGCCGCTGGACGGGCACGATGAACCTCACCGAGCCGCATTGCGGGACCGACCTCGGGCTGCTCAAGACGCGCGCCGACCCGATGCCCGACGGCAGCTATGCGATCACCGGCACCAAGATCTTCATCTCTTCGGGCGAACACGACCTTGCCGAGAACATCATCCACATGGTCCTCGCCAAGCGCGCCGGGGCGCCCGACAACGTCAAGGGCATCTCCCTGTTCGTCGTCCCGAAGTTCCTGGTGAACGAGGACGGCAGCCTCGGCGACCGCAACCGGGTGAGCTGCGGCGCCATCGAGAAGAAGATGGGGATCCACGGCAACGCCACCTGCGTGATGAACTATGACGGAGCCAAGGGCTGGCTGGTCGGAGAACCAGAAAAGGGCCTCCAGGCGATGTTCATCATGATGAACGCGGCGCGCCTCGGGGTCGGCCTCCAGGGCCTGGCCCAAGGCGAAGTCGCCTATCAGAACGCGGTCCAGTACGCGCGCGATCGCCGCCAGGGCAGGGCGCTCAAGGAAGGCGCGCGCGACCCCGACGCCAAGGCCGACCCCTTGTTCGTCCATCCCGACGTGCGCCGGATGCTGATGCAGATGCGCGCCTGGAACGAAGGCGCCCGGGCGCTCCTCCTTTGGGGCTCGCTCCAGGTCGACCTGATGCGCCGCTCGCAAAGCGAGGAGGAAAGGCAAACGGCCGAGGACCTGGTCTCGCTCCTGACCCCCGTCATCAAGGGCTACATCACCGACAAGGGCTTCGAGGCCGCGGTTCTCGCCCAGCAGGTGTTCGGCGGCCATGGCTACATCCGCGAACACGGCATCGAGCAGTTCGTCCGCGATGCCCGCATCGCGATGATCTACGAGGGCACGAACGGGATCCAGGCAATGGACCTCGTTGGCCGCAAGCTGCCCAAGGACGGCGGCCGCGCCATCCGCGCCTTCCTCGAGCTGCTCGGGAACGAGATTCGCGAAGCGAAGGCGGCGGGCGACCCCGCGGGAGTCGCCTCGGCGCTCGAGCCCGCACTCGCTGACCTCCAGGCCGCGACCATGTGGCTGGCCCAGAACGGCATGGCCGACCCCGACAATGCCGGCGCAGGCGCCTATTCCTATATGGACCTGATGGGGCTCGTCAGCCTCGGCTGGATGTGGATGAAGATGGCCCGAGTCTCGGCGAAAGCGCTGGAGGACGGCGCCGACGACCGCGCCTTCCACGAAGCCAAGCTCGCCACCGCCCGCTTCTACGCGGCGCGCGAGCTTCCCGAATCCTCGGCCCACCGCCGCAAGATCGAGTCCGGCGCCGAGCCGATCATGGCGCTTCCGGAAGAAGCCTTTTAGGTTTTAATACAAATAATCCCGGCTTCAAAAAGTAATATTTATGCCTGTGCAGATGATATTCGATTTTCCTCCCTGCAGGAATCGATAGCTCATGTAGTTTATTTTGCCTACCCATTGCGTTGCATTCACTTTGCTCGTACAAAGATCGAGCTAACCAGTCGCCATCGACGGTTTTAAGCGCTCAGCATCGCTTCCTTCCCTCTTTAACGCCTCTTAGCCGCGAAGCGGTCAATTGAGATCGCATCGAAAACGGAAGGAACTCACATGAAGTATTTTGGAACCGTCAAGTCATTCGACAGCGCTACCGGCCACGGCGAAATCAAGCCGGAAACAGGCGG
>DASTDZ010000031.1:0-30922 GCA_035710105.1 Sphingomicrobium sp.
TTCTCGAGCGCGTTGAACTCGGGAAGTAGGTGGTGGAACTGGTAAACGAAGCCGAGCAAGTCGCGGCGGAGAGCGGTGCGGCCCTCGTCGTCGAGTTCGGAAGCTTCGCGGCCATCAAGGCGGATCGAGCCCTTGAAGCCCCCTTCCAGCAGCCCGACCGCCTGCAGCAAGGTCGACTTGCCGGACCCGGACGGGCCTAGCAGCGCGACGATCTCGCCCGGCGCGACCTCGAGGTCGACCCCGCGAAGCACGTGGATCGTGACGTCGCCCTGGACGAAGCTGCGCTTCAGCCCGCGAGTCTGAAGCACCGGTTCACTCATAGCGCAGTACCTGGACCGGGTCGGTGCTCGCCGCCTTCCAGGCCGGGTAGAGCGTCGCGAGGAACGACAGGACGAGCGCGGTGAGGACGATCGCCGCGACCTCGAACGGGTCGGTCTTGGACGGAAGCTCGGACAGGAAGCGCACCGACGGGTCCCACAGGTTCTGCCCGGTCAGGAACTGGATGGCGTTGACGACACCCTGCCGGAAGAAAAGGAACACCGCGCCGAGGATCAGGCCGAGGACGATCCCAAGCGAGCCGATCGTCACCCCGACGGTGACGAACACCTTCATCATCCCCTTCTGGCTGGCGCCCATTGTCCTGAGGATCGCGATGTCGCGGGTCTTGGCCCGAACCAGCATGATCAAAGAGGAGAGGATGTTGAACACGGCAACGAGGACGATCAGCGACAGTACGACGAACATCGCGACACGCTCTACCGCCAGCGCCTCGAACAGGGCCGAGTTCATCTGCCTCCAGTCGATCAGCACGCCCTTGCCCTGGACGAGCGGCCGGAGCGGCGCGACAATCTGCTCGACGCGGTCGGGATTGTCGGTCTGGATCTCGACGGTGCTGACCTCGTCGCCAAGCAGCAACAGTGTCTGCGCATCCTCGATCGGCATGACGACGAAGGCGCTGTCGTAATCATAAACCCCGACTTCGAAGACTGCGCCGACCGTATAGGAGACGATCCTCGGCACGGTCCCGACCACGGTCGAGCGCCCCTCGGGGCTGATCAGGCTGATCTGGCTGCCGGGATAGGCGCCGAGCATTTCGGCAAGCCTGGAGCCAATCGCGACCCGGCCGCTGCCCGGTTCAATCTGGCGAAGGTCGCCCGACTTTACGTTGCTCGTGATCACCGGGTTATTGCGAATGTCCTCGAGCCGCATGCCGCGCACCAGCACGCCTTCCACGCGGCCGTTGGCCGAGGCCATCAAAGGCTGCTCGATCAGCGGCGTTGCGGAGGTGACTCCGGGAAGCTGCCGAGCGCGGTCGGCGACCTGCTGCCAGCCTTCAAGTCGGCCTTCATAGCCCTGGACGATGGCATGCCCGTTGAGGCCGGTGATCTTGTCGAATAGCTCGGCGCGGAAGCCGTTCATCACGCTCATGACGATGATCAGCGCCGCAACTCCGAGCGCGACGGCGATCAGGCTGATCGTGGCGACCAGGAAGATGAACCCCTCGCCCTTGCCGGGCAGCAGGTACCGGCGCGCGACCATCCGCTCGTAGCGGTTGAGGATCATGCCGTCAGCCTTGCCAGCGCGCTCTCGATGCTCAGCTCCTCGCGCTCGCCGGTCGAACGGCGCTTGAGCTCGACCGTGCCGCTGGCGATGCCGCGCGGGCCGACGACCAGCTGCCAGGGCAGCCCGATCAGGTCCATGGTCGACAGTTTGACTCCGCCACGCTCGTCGCGGTCGTCGTAAAGCACTTCGACCCCGGTCGCCCGAAGCTGGCCGTAGATTTGCTCGGCGGCAGCCTTGGTCGGCCCGTCGTCCGCGCGCATCGTCACCAGCCCAACCACCCACGGCGCGACCGACTCCGGCCAGACGATCCCGGCCTCGTCATGGCTCGCCTCGATGATCGCGCCGACCAGCCGCGACACGCCGATGCCATAGCTTCCCATCATCGGCGTGATCATCTGCCCATCCGCGCCGGACACCTTGAGCCCCATGGCGGCCGAATATTTGTCGCCGAAGTAGAAGATGTGGCCGACCTCGATGCCGCGGCCGGTGCGCTGGCGCTCCTCGGAAATTCCGGCCCAGCGGCTCTCGTCGTGAGTCTCGTCGGTCGCCGCGTAGGTCGAGCTGACGTCGTCGAACAGCTTTTGAAGCCCGGCCGGGTCGTCGTAGCGCAGGTCCGAGCGGTTCCAGTCCACCTGCTCGAACGCGGCATCGTAGAAAACCTCGCTCTCGCCGGTCGGAGCAAGGACGATGAACTCGTGGGAGAGATCGCCGCCGATCGGTCCGGACGCAGCCTTCATCGGCACCGCCTGGATGCCCATGCGCTGGAAGGTGCGAAGATAGGCGAGCAGCTGTGTGTAATAGCTCTGCCGAGCACCGTCCTCGTCGAGGTCGAAGCTGTAGGAGTCCTTCATCAGGAACTCGCGCCCGCGCATCACCCCGAAGCGCGGCCGCACCTCGTCGCGGAACTTCCACTGGATGTGATAGAGCGTGCGGGGCAGATCGCGGTAGCTCTTCATCTCGTCGCGAACGATCGCGGTCAGCATCTCCTCGTTCGTCGGCCCGTAGAGCATCTCGCGGTCGTGGCGGTCGCGGATCCGCAGCATCTCGGGCCCATAGGCGTCGTAACGTCCGCTCTCCCGCCACAGCTCGGCAGGCTGGATCGTCGGCATCAACATCTCGATCGCGCCGGCGCGGTCCTGTTCCTCGCGAACGATCTGCTCGATCTTCTTGAGCACGCGGAAGCCGATCGGGAGCCAGGAGTAGATTCCCGCGGCCGTCTGGCGGATCAGTCCGGCGCGCAGCATCAGCTTGTGGCTGACAATCTGCGCGTCGGACGGGCTTTCCTTGAGGACCGGCAGAAAACAGCGGGAAACGCGCAAAGCTATCGGGTTCCTGTGAAGAGGGTTCGAAGGGCGGCAGCCCTAGGGCGCTCTTGTGCCCAACGCAATCGCCCGGGCACGGTCAGAGCCTGTGACCCGCTCGACACAGGCGCGACATAAACGTCGCGGGAGAGCCACTTGCGACGTGACAATAAATAGCAATCGCGTTTAGCCATTCCCTCGTTGCCGAATGCTCCGCCCTCGGGCGATGTTCGGGGCCGCTCGAAAGGCGGCGGAGATCATGGTTGAAGGGGGCTGACGAGCAATCGTCACGCAGGACGCCCGGGCCCAACGGCCCGGGCGTTTGCTTTTGGGCACCGCGGCCGGTCTCCTGAACTGGAAAGACCTCAACGCAGCATTGGCGTATGCGCCGCGTTTCTAGTAAAGGGCGCGCACCAGCAGGGAGGCGGACATGAGACGCCGATGGATACTTCCCGGCCTGTTGCTCGCCGCTGCAGCTTCGGCGGCACAGGCGCAAGCGACCAACGACACCGGAATCCCCACCGAAACCCAGCAGAGGCTTGAGTCGGGTTCTGGGGACACGATCCCCTGGGATGTGTTCGGGCTGTTCGGGCTCGTCGGCCTTCTCGGCCTTCGGCGCGGACATCCCGAGGACAGCTATCACCCGACTCCGGTGGAATGAGAGGCAGGTAGCCAATGCGACCGATCATTCTTGCAATCGCGCTTGCCGCGCTGGCTGCATCGCCGGCGGCGGCGCAGGAAACCAACAATGTGGCGGCAGCTCCCGCCCCGGCCGAGAATGCCGTCGTGGCGCCCGACTCCAATGCCGTGGCCGTCAACGACATCCTGCTGCCGCCGGACGACGTCGCCGCCTCCGATCCGCTGGCCGAGGAGCCGACCGTAACCGTCAGGGGTCAGCGGACGCGCTTCCCCTGGGGCCTGCTCGGCCTGCTCGGGCTCCTTGGTCTCCTGGGACGCAGGCGCACCTAAGTCTGACTCTGGCTGGGACCGTCCTCTAGCGGGGACTGTAAGGTGGTAGCGGAGGAGGGACTTGAACCCCCGACACGCGGATTATGATTCCGCTGCTCTAACCAGCTGAGCTACTCCGCCCCAAACCTGAGGCCGCGCTGATTGCCGCGGCCGTTCCGGAAAATTGCGCCCGGGGCCGGGCGCGGGCGGCGATATAGGAAGGGCGACTCGCCCGGTCAACGCGAGGAACCGCTTATCCCGGCTGTCGTTAAGCCTCGATACAAGAGGCTTTCCGATGGACCCAGCGACCCCGCTCGAAACGCTTTGCCGGATCATCCTCCGGGCGCGCGAGTATGAAGCCCAGACCCCGAGCGATTATGATGCAGGCGAAGCCGCCGACAATGTCGACGACGATGGCGAGGAAACTCTCTCGGTTCTCGACGATTCGATCAACGACAGCGTCGAGGAGGAGCTTCGCTCGATCCTCGAGGACCTTGGCGAGGACCAACTCGCCGAAGTGCTCGCTTTCTGCTGGGTCGGCTCGGGCACCTATGACGCCTCCGACTGGGAAGAAGCGCTGCAGGAAGCCCAGGACCTCAATGACGACGGCGAGGGAATCATCGCCGAGCTCCTCGACATGCCGATGCTCCCGTCGGTCCTGGAATCCGGCATGGCCGCCTTTGACCTCAGCTGCGACGGGATCGGCGAGCTCACCTAGGCGCGGAAGCGCCAGGCCGCGAGCGGCGCCCAGCCGCCGTCGGCATAACGAACAAGCTGCAGCCCGCGGATTTTCAGAGGCCTCGGCTCGAATTCCGCCCGCATTCGACGAAGCAGGGCGCGGACAGCCTTCACTTCGACCTTGTTCTGAACGGTGACGTGCGCAGTCCACGGCCCTAGATCCTGCGCGCTGAGCAGGCCGTGGAATTCGCCGGCGAGCTCGTCGCGAACCTGTTCGAGCCCTGGCGAGGAAACACGCAGCGCCACGCCCTGCCCCAGGTCGATGACGCCGCTGGTCCACGCCTCGGGCGCTGCCCGTGCCGCGGCGCGCGCCAGGCTTCGGCGGATTTCAGCCTCGGCTGATGGCGGAAGCGCTCGGAAAAGAGTCAGGTGCGCGGGAACCCGATTGCGCTCGGCGGGATAATGCTGCCGGCGAAGCGCGTCCAGCCAGGCGAAGTCCGCTTCGCCGAGCTCGGCCAAGACGATCAGCGCGCCGGCCAATGGTCGGGCTCGAGTTGCTCGAGCGCGCAGAATTGCGTCTGGCCGAGCGGCGCTTCGATCCGGGCCTCATCCACTCGGCACCCGTCCCAGGGCAGGCGTCGCAGCACCTCCCCCACCCCCGCCATCCCGCCTTCGGCGACGACGACATAGGCGACCCTGCCGCTCGTGCAGCCGGCCATGGCGTCGACGCAGTGGCCGAGCGGCTGGCCCTCGCGAGAAATGACTTCAGCTTTGGTCAGGACCGACACTGGAAACAGGGTTTCGCTCGGCGCCCGGCGACTGTCCTGGGCGGCCGCGATTCCACCCTCCTCGATCCGCGCCTGCCGGCCCAGCCAGCGCCACACGCCGAACAGGTTGAGAAAGGTCAGCACCGCATTGGTCCAGACCAGCGCCGGCTGGCCGGTGCCGAGCCCAACCGCGAGCCAGGCAATCGAGCCGATCATGAAGATGGCGAATCCGTAGCCGGTAATCCGGGCTCCGAGGTTCGAAGCGGTGACGGAGGCGGCGATGATCGTCGCCGCGGTTGCGATCCAGGAAAGCGACTGGTCCATTGCGCGGCAACCTCCGAAGCGGCGCCCGGTTCAAATCTCCAGCTGGCTGCCAAGCTCGACGACGCGGTTGGTCGGCAGCTTGAAGAACTCCATCGCGCTTTCCGCGTTGCGGAGCATCCAGGCGAACAGCCGCTCGCGCCAGATCGCCATGCCCGGGCGCGACGAGGCGAGCAGGGTCTGTCTCGCGAGGAAGAAGCTGGTGTCCATCATCTTGCAGGTCGGACCGCAGCCCTCGACCTGCGCGAGCGCGGCCGGGACGTCGATTTCCTCCATGAAGCCGTAGCGAAGGACGATCCGATAGAAGCCGGCGCCATAGTCCTTCAGAGTCGCGCGGCTAGTGGTTTCGACATAGGGCACATCTTCCACCCGGACCGTCAGCAGGAAAATGCGCTCGTGAAGCACCTTGTTGTGCTTGAGGTTGTGGAGCAGCGCGTGCGGGACCCCGTCCGGAGAGCTGGTCATGAAGACCGCCGTCCCCGGTACGCGCGCCGCGCTCGGGGCGGCCGACTTGATGAAAATCTCCATCGGCAGGGTCGCCTCGCTCATCCGCGCGATCATCAGCTGCCGGCCCCGCGCCCATGTCGTCAGGAACGTGAAGGCGATGGCCCCGATCAGCAGCGGGAACCAGCCGCCGTCCGGCACTTTGAGGAGATTGGCGCCGAAGTAGAGGAGATCGATCCCGAAGAAGAGCGCCATCAGCGCGAACACGATCCACCTGTTCCAATTCCAGATGAACAGCATGACGACGCTGATCAGGATCCCGTCGATCAGCATCGCTCCTGTCACCGCGATCCCGTAGGCGGCCGCCAGGTTCGACGAATTGCCGAAGGTGAGGACGAGCAACACGACCATCACCAGCAGCGCCCAGTTGATCGCCGGGATGTAGATCTGGCCGGCTGCGGCCTCGCTGGTGTGGGTGATCCTCAGCCTCGGGATGAAGCCGAGCTGGATCGCCTGCTGGGTGACGGAGAAAGCCCCCGAGATCACCGCCTGGCTGGCGATGATCGTCGCCATCGTCGCAAGCAGGACGAGCGGCAGTCGCAGCATCTCCGGCGCCATGTAGAAGAACGGGTTCTTGACCGTCTCGACCGCTTCGGCTGCGCCCTGGTTGAGGAGCATCGCGCCCTGGCCCATGTAATTGAGAAGCAGCGCCGGCATCACGAAATAGATCCAGGAAACCCGGATCGGTCTGCGCCCGAAATGCCCCATGTCGGCATAGAGCGCCTCCGCGCCCGTGACCGCCAGGACCACTGAGCCCATGGCGACGAAGGCGCGGAGCGGTTCCTGGACGTAGAAATTGACCGCGTTCCACGGGTTGAGCGTGTGGACGATCACCATCGGCTGCTCGACGATGTGGGTGAGCCCAAGGATCGCGAGCGTCAGGAAATAGACGATCATCACCGGCCCGAACATCGAGCCGACCTTCGCCGTGCCACGTGCCTGGATCGAAAACAGGCCGACGAGAATCAGGATCGCCAGGGGGATGACCCATGGCTCGAAGCGCGGGTTGACGGTGGTCAGGCCCTCGACCGCAGAAAGAACCGAGATCGCCGGCGTGATCATCGAGTCGCCGTAGAAGAGCGCGGTCGCGAAAACCCCGAGGAGCACAATTCCCCCGGTCCACTTCGCACGCCCCTCGAGCGAGCGGTTGATGAGCGCGAGCAGCGCCAGGCTCCCGCCTTCGCCCTTGTTGTCGGCGCGCATAATCACCGTCAGATATTTGAACGTGACGATGATCATCATCGACCAGAAGATGAGGCTCAGCACGCCCCAGATGTGCAGCGAGTCCGGTGCGAGCGTGTGGTGGCCGGCAAAGGTCTCGCGGAACGCGTAGATCGGGCTCGTGCCGATGTCGCCGTAGACGATCCCGATCGCCGCGAGCGCCAGCTTGTGAAGCGGGCCGTGCGCGTGAGTCCGCGGATCGTGGTCGAGCGGTGCCGGCCCGGCGCTTGGGTTCGCTGTCGTGGTATCGCTCATGCGGGGAGGGTCAACTCAGCTGCTTTGCAAGACGCATGACTTTTTGCCCAAGCCCCCGCTAAAGTGGCGGCCGCGCAACTAGCACCCGAGTGCCGGTGCCGCAATGATTGCGGACAAGCGCGAAATCCCCGTCTATAGGCGCCCGCGCTGAACAGTTTGGAGCGACGAGACGATGCGCATTGGGGTGCCCAAGGAAATCAAGAACAACGAGTTTCGAGTGGGCCTGACCCCCGCATCCGTGGCGGAGCTTGTCGCAGCCGGCCATGAGGTCTTCGTCGAGACCCGCGCCGGCAGCGGCATCGACTGCCCCGATTCCGCCTACAAGAAGGCCGGCGCGGAAATCCTACCCACTGCCGAGGACGTCTTCTCCTCGAGCGACATGATCGTGAAGGTCAAGGAGCCGCAGGCCGCGGAGATCGCGCTTCTCGAGCCACGCCACATCCTCTTCACGTACCTGCACCTCGCCGCCGACAAGCCGCAGGCCACCGGTCTCATGAAGTCCGGCGCAACCTGCATCGCCTATGAAACGGTCACGTCCAATTCGGGCGCCCTCCCCTTGCTGAAACCGATGAGCGAAGTCGCCGGTCGGATGTCGGTCCAGGTCGGCGCGCACTATCTCGAAAAGGAGCAAGGCGGGCGCGGAATCCTCCTAGGCGGGGTGCCCGGAGTCGCACCGGCGAAGGTGGCGATCCTTGGCGGCGGTGTCGCCGGCGTCAACGCCGCGCAAATGGCCGTCGGCATGCGCGCCGACGTCACCATCTACGACATCAACATGGAACGGCTGGCGGAGCTCGACATGTTCTTTTCGAGCCAGATCAAGACGGCCTATGCTTCGCGCGCGGCCATCGCCAAGGCGGTCGAGAAGGCGGAGCTGGTCATCGGCGCGGTGCTCGTTCCGGGCGCAGCGGCGCCAAAGCTCGTGACCCGCGACATGCTCAAGACGATGAAGCGCGGCTCGGTGCTCGTCGACATCGCCATCGACCAGGGGGGCTGCTTCGAAACCAGCCATCCCACCACTCACGCCGACCCGGTCTACGAGGTGGACGGGATCATCCATTACTGCGTGGCCAACATGCCGGGTGCCGTTGCCCGCACGTCGGCCTTCGCGCTCAACAACGTCACGCTTCCATTTGTCCTGAAGATCGCCAATCTCGGCGCGGAGGAAGCGATGCGGCGCGACGCGCACCTCGCCAACGGGCTCAACGTGTCAGGCGGCAAGATCCGGCATCAGGCGGTCGCCGAAGCACTCGACCTGTCGTTCGAGGAGTTCAGCCTCTAGCGTTTTTCGGAGGTTCGAGCACCGCCACTGCCTCTTCGACCAGCGGCTTCCAGCTTGCTTCGGCCGGGGCATTGGCAAGCACGGCTTGCCATAGCCTGAGCGCGCCCTCTCGATCGCCCGAGCGCGCCAAAGCAAGGCCCATGAAGAAGGGGGGAGCCGGGTGGCCGGGAGCGAGCTCGGCTGCCCGCCGGAAAGCTAACTCGCTTGCCGGTGTCAGCCCTTTCGAATGGTCGACCAGCGCATTGCCGAGCCCGATCCACAATGCGGGGTCGCCGGGATGCTCGCGAACCGCAGACCGCAGCGCCCCGACAGCGTCCTGCGTCTTGCCCCGGCTTGCCAGCGCCTCCGCTATGCGGAGCCAGGGTTCAGCCCCGCTGAACTGGCCGAAGAAGGCATGCCGTAGTCGGGTGAGCGGGACTGGCGGCTCGGCGGCCTGCGCGACCCGTGGCGATCCGGCAGTGCCCGGGCTTCCCTGCAGCGCATAGCCAGCGCTGCCGAGCAGAAGTGCGGCCGCGCCGAGCTGCAGCAGGGGACCGCGAAGGCCGAGCAGGCGAAGCCCAAGAAGCGCCGCCGCGAACAGCAGGCCCAGGATGATCCAGCCGCTCATCTCTCGCCCCTGCCTTTCAGCCGCCCGCGCGCGATCCAGCCGCCAGCCACGAGCAACAGGATTGGCGCGATCCACAGCGGCCAGGTCACCGGCTCCGCCGGCGGCCGGTAGCTGATCCAAGGCCCATAGCGCTCGATCAGCCAGGCGCGA
The DNA here is from genome assembly GCA_035710105.1 of Sphingomicrobium sp. GTDB lineage: Bacteria > Pseudomonadota > Alphaproteobacteria > Sphingomonadales > Sphingomonadaceae > Sphingomicrobium. Next base: position 9,595 of record DASTDZ010000031.1, read on the forward strand.
ATCGCCGAGGGCTTCTCCCCGGACGCGATCCGGCGGCGGATCATGTCGCGCATGTCGGAGGCAAGCTCAGCGTCGGAATCGGCGATCGACTGCCCCTGGCAAACGAGGCAGCGAATTTCTTCCATCAGCGCCTGGGCGCGGGCCTCCTGCCGGGAGTCCGGAAGCTGCCGGTTGGCCCAATAGGCGGGTGGAAGCGAGGAATCCGCAAGCGCCGGCGTGGCCAGCGCCATCGCGAGGAAAAGCAGAAGCCTGTTCACCGCGCGCTCTCCACCGCCTCGACAATCTCACGGATGTCGCCCGGCTCAATCGGCCCGACATGTTCCATCCGCACGACTCCGCGACCGTCGACCAGGAAGGTTTCCGGCACGCCCGCCGACCCGAATGCGAGCTGCAGCTCGCTTTCCGGGTCCGCCGCGATTCGCTCGAACGGCTCGCCATTGCTGGCGAGGAATTCAGCGACGTCCGCGGGTCGGTCGCGCACCGCGATGCCGACGATCGGCACCCCGCGCCGCTTCAATTCCATCAGCACCGGCGCCTCGGCCATGCACGGCACGCACCAGCTGGCGAAGAAATTGACGAGCTTGGGCCGCCCGTCGGCAAGGTCGGCGGACGACAGGACCGGCTTGCCCGCAAGCGCGGGCTCTCCCGCAAACTGCGGCGCAGGCTGTCCGATCAGCTTCGATTCGATCGTCGTGTCGGGCGGGTTGGCGAGTCGCCAGACCATCGCGCCGACGACCAGCGCCAACAGCAGCACTGGGAGGAAGCGGAGCCATCTGCCCATCAGATTCGCCTCCTCCGCCAGCCCCGCCACGCCCGCCCGCCAAGCGCGAGCGTGCCGCCGAGCGCGATCAGCGCGCCGCCGAGCCAGATCAACGTCACCAGCGGCTTCCACCAGAGCCTGAGCTGCCAGCGCCAGTCCTCGGCGGGTTTGCCGAGCACCGTGTAGAGCTGGCCGGAAAGCACGGTCTCGATCGCCGCTTCATTGGTTTCGGTCGGCGGGTCCGAATAAAAGCGGCTCTGCGGCTTGAGGACCGCCACCCCGCCGCCCCGCGAAGCGCGAAGCTCGGCCTCGAGCGCGGTCCAATTGGGCCCCGCTGCAGGCGACACCGAATTGAACTCGACGAGCCAGGGGCCGACAGTGATCCGCTCGCCCGGTCGGGCCGCGATCAGCACCTCTTTCGTCGTCAATTCGCTTCCGGCCATTCCCACGATCGCAACCGCAACGCCGAAATGAGCGACAACCATCCCCCAAGTCGACAGCGGCGTCCGGCGCAGTTTTCGCCCGGCCAGCGGAAGCAAACTGGCAATGGCGAGCGTCGCCGCTGCCCCGAGGCCAAGCTTCGGCAGCAGGCCACCGCCGGGAATCACAAACAACGCGATTAGGAGCACCGTCACGCCGACGAGCGCCGGCACCGCCAGCCGCTTCAGCCGGTCGCCGCCATCACGCCTCCAGTTGAGCAGCGGGCCGACCCCGATCAGCAGCGCGAGGACCAGCGCGATGGGACCGGCCACGGCGTTGAAATAGGGCGCGCCCACTGACAGCTTCTCGCCGGTCGCCGCCTCGACGAACAAGGGATAGAGCGTTCCGAGGAAGACGATCCCGAGGATCACGGTCAGCAACAGGTTGTTGCCGACCAGCGCTGCCTCACGGCTCACCAGCTCAAAGCGCGGCCCTTCAGACAGCCTGCCCGAGCGTGCCGCGAACAGCGCGAAGGCCGCGCCGACATAGACGGCGAGGAGCGCGAGCAGAAAGGTGCCGCGATGCGGGTCGACCGCGAAGGCGTGGATCGAAGTCAGGATTCCCGACCGGACCAGGAACGTCCCCACCATCGACATCGAAAAGGCGACCATCGCCAGCATCACCGTCCAGGCGCGAAGCGAATCGCGCGCGGCGAGAACGTTGACCGAATGCAGCAGCGCAGTCGCCGCGAGCCAGGGCATCAGCGACGCATTCTCGACCGGGTCCCAGAACCACCAGCCGCCCCAGCCGAGCTCGTAATAGGCCCAGTAGCTTCCGGCCGTGATGCCGAGCGTCAGCAATATCCAGGCCCCGAGCACCCACGGGCGCATCGCCTTGGCGAGCGCCGAATCGACGCGGCCCGTGACCAGTGCCCCGACCGCCAGGCTGAAGGCGACCGACAGGCCGACATAGCCGAGGTAGAGAGTCGGCGGGTGAAAGACGAGGCCGGGGTCCTGCAGAAGCGGGTTGAGCCCCCTGCCCTCCATTGCCGGCGGATCGAGCCTGGCGAAAGGATTGGAAGCGAACAGCAGGAAGCCGAAGAAGCCGAGCGCGAGCGCGCCCTGCGCGCCGAGCGCTGCCGCGAACGTGCGCTCGTCGAGCCGGCGCGAAAAGGCCGCGAGGATCGCGCCGGCGACACCCAGCACCGTCACCCACAGCAGCATCGAGCCCTCGTGGTTACCCCACGCGCCTGCAAGCTTGTAGATTAACGGCTTGGCGCTGTGGCTGTTCGCCGCGACCAGCAAGACCGACATGTCGCTGCGCACGAACAGCAGCATCAGCATCGCCAGCGCGAACAGGGTCAGCGCGCCCTGGATGATCGCGACCGAGCGGACCGGCGCCGTCCCTCCCGGCAATTTCGCCGGCGCAAAGGCCAAGACGAGCTGCAACAGGGCCAGCGCCGCCGCCAGCCACAGCGCGGCGAGGCCGGCTTCGGCAATCATTGGTCGAGGGTCTCCGACGCCTTGTGCCCCGCCGCTTGGTTGCCAAGCTCGGGAGGCATGTAGCGCTCGTCATGCTTGGCGAGGATATTGTCGGCGGCGAAGGTGCCGTCGGCGCGCAGCCGCCCTTCCGCGACCGCGCCGCTCCCTTCCTTGAACAGGTCGGGCAGAATGCCGCGGAACTCAACTGGCACGCGGGCCTGCCCGTCCTCGATCCGAAAGCGGACCGTTACGCCGTCGCGCATGCGTTCGATCGACCCCATTTCGACCATTCCGCCAAGCCGGATCGGCTGCCCCGCCGCTGCCTTCCCGGCAGCCACCTCCGCGGGCGTATAGAAATAGGCCGCGCGGTCCTTGAGGCCCCACATTGCCAGCAACGCCGCCGCGGCGATGGCGAGGAGCGCCGCGGCAACGAGCGTCAGCCGCTGATGCTTGGGGCGCATCACTCCCGGCGGCCGCCGGACCTGTCGGCCTCCGCCTCGTCCTTGCGCATCGCCGCGTAGGACCAGGCGACGAGCACCGCGACCGCGGTCAGCGCCACGGCATAGGCGGCGATGACGAACGCCCACTGGTTCATTGCGAAGCGTTCCTTCTAAGCCGCGCCTCGACCTTCGCCCGGGCAAGGCCCGAACGCATCAGCATCAGCGCCGAGGCCGCATACAGGCATGCGAAACCGACGAAAGCGAGCGGCAGCGGCCACAGGATCGACGGGTCGATGCTCGAGCCCGAGACGCCGATGCTCTGCCCTTGGTGCAGAGTCCGCCACCAGACGACCGAATAATGGATGATCGGTAGGTTGATCGCCCCGACGAGGCCGAACAGGGCGGTAATCCGACCCTCGCCGCCCCGCTCCCGCTCCGCCGAGGCGAGCGCGATGTAACCGAGGTAGAGGAAGAACAGGACCAGCATCGAGGTGAGCCGCCCATCCCATTCCCACCAGGTTCCCCAGGTCGGCCGGCCCCAGATCGAGCCGGTGACGAGGCAGATGGCGGTGAAAACGGCGCCGCCGGGAGCGATTGCCCGCCCCGCGACGGCTGCCAGCGGATGGCGCCAGACAATCTGGCTGACCGCTGCCGCGGCGAGGCCCGCCCAGCCCGCCATTCCAAGCCAGGCGGCGGGAACGTGGACGTACATGATGCGCACCGTCTCACCCTGCAGATAATCGGGCGAGGACAAGGTCAGCCCCCCGACCACAGCCGCGGCAGAAACGACCAGCCCGATGGCCAAGAGCCAGCCGGTCGCGGGTCTCGCGATGCGCAGGAAACGCGCCGGGTTGGCGAGCGCGTGCATGGCCGGCCTGCGCTAGGCCCTTCCGATCAGCCGCTGCGCCATGGCGTCGGCCACGGCGGCAGGGTCGCGACCGGTCGCGGCGCTCTCCGCCCAGATCTGCTCGAGCCGCGTGGGAATAGCCTCAATCCGCTCGCGCACCAGGCTCGCGTCGCCGTCGCCGAGATACTCGGTGCACACGTTGATGATCCCGCCGGCGTTGATCACATAATCGGGAGCATAGAGGATCCCGCGCTCGTGGAGGAAGGTGCCGTCAACGGGCCTCTCGAGCTGGTTGTTGGCGCCGCCGGCGACGATCGACGTCTTGAGCCTGGCGATACTTTCCTCGTTGAGAATCGCGCCGAGCGCATTGGGGCTGACGACGTCGGCGTCCAGGAACAGGACCTCATCCGGGCTGACGACCGCTGCTTCCGTGACCTCCGCCAGCTTTTTCGCCTTGTCCTGGTCGACGTCGGCTATCGACAGCTTCGCGCCTTCGTTTGCGGCGTGCATCGCAACGCCGGTGGCAACGCTTCCCGCGCCCTGGATGGCGATGTGGAGGCCGGCGACGCTCTCCTTGCCAAGCGCGCGGCGGACCGCTGCCTTGATCCCGAGGAACACTCCGAGCGACGTGTGCGGGCCCGGGTCGCCGCCGACTTCCTTGCCCTCAGCCGGTAGGCCGGCGACGAACTTCGTCTGGCGGCTCACCTCGACCATGTCGCGCACGTTCATGCCGACGTCCTCGGCGGTGACGTAGCGACCGCACAGCGCGTCAACCGCCCTGCCGAAAGCGGCGAGCAGGTCGGGCGACTTGGCGTGATCGGGAGGAGCGAGGATCACCGATTTGCCGCCGCCAAGCGGCAGGCCCGCCATCGCGTTCTTGTAGCTCATTCCGCGCGACAGCCTCAGCGCGTCGGTCAGGGCGTCGGCCGGATCCTCATAATGCCAGAAGCGCGCGCCTCCGGCGGCGGGCCCGAGATGGGTCGAATGGATGGCGATGATCGCCCGCAGCCCGGACTCGGGCTGCTCGACGAAGTGAAGGATCTCGTGCGCGTCGAAGTCGGGATAGCCCCAGGGCGTTTTCATCTCGTTGGAACGGTCCGCTTACAAAAGATGGTGGGGCGACCGAGGGGACTTGAACCCCCGACCCCTGGTACCACAAACCAGTGCTCTAACCAGCTGAGCTACGATCGCCACGGCACGGCCAGGGCGTTCCCCAAACCGCGCGCGCTCCTTACGGTTGGAGACCCCTGAACGCAACCCGAACGGACCTCCCGATGACCAACCCGACGCTCCTTAAATTCGCCTATCCCGAAAGCCTCATTCAAGAATGGGAAAATTGGGCCGTGCTGGTCCGCCCCGTCCAGGTGACATTGGGATCGCTCGTGCTTGCCGCAAGGGGCGAGTGGACGGCCTATTCGCAGCTCCCCGATGCGGCCTTTCGCGAGCAGGCGCTCGCTGTCCGGGCGATCGAGACCGCGCTGGCCGATTTTTGCAGCTTCGAACGGATCAATTATCTGATGCTGATGATGGTCGATCCGAACGTGCATTTCCATGTCGTCCCGCGTTATTCGCAGCCGCGTGAATGGTCGGGAGAGACATTCGCTGACCAGGGCTGGCCCGGCGCCCCTCAACTTCAGCCGGGCGTCGTTCTTGCTCCGGCGCAGCTAGTGGAGATGCGGGATAAACTAAAGACGCTTTTCTGTTCTGTGTAATAAATGCGAGGCAGTCGTTTCGGCTTGATAACCGCGCCGATCAGGGTCATTGTCTGGTAGGGGAGAACGCCATGCAACCGAGTCGCCGGCCCCGGGCCGCGGCCGTCCCGCGAGTGTCGTTGAAAGAGACGCTGGTTACGGCGGGGCTCGACCCTGACCTCGCGCAACTCCTCGAGGACATGCCCCACCGGGTTGTCCATGTCGATCCCAAGCGACCGTTCCGCGATCCGGGCGCGCCGCGCAACGAGGTGATGTTCGTCCGTTCCGGCATTCTCGCCAAGTTCAAGACCGACGGGTCCGGCCGGCGCCAGATCGTTGCGCTTCGTTTTCCCGGCGAGGGGATCCTGCCGCGCGAGGGCAATGCGAGCTACGGTATCCAGGCTATCGTCAAGAGCGAGGTGATGGTCGGGCGGGCCGAGGATTTCGACCCGATCGTCGAGCGGTTCCCGGAACTGCAGCGCTTCTTCTGGAAGCTGATCCAGCGCAACGAGGCGATCGGCTACGAATGGCTGGTCAATTGCGGCCGCCGTGATTCGGTCGCCCGCGTCGCGCACCTACTGTGCGAAACGGCGACGCGGGCAGGCGTCGATGCCGAGCGCGAGCGAATGGTGAACCCGTTCACGCAGCAACAGATCGCAGACATCACCGGCCAGACATCGGTCAATGTCAACCGCGTCTTTGCCGATCTCGAGCGACAGGGGCTGATCGAGCGCAGCGGCCGCGAGATCGCTTTCCCCGACTGGGCCGAGCTGCGGCGAATCGCCAGCTTCCAGCCGGCCTATCTGGAATAAAGGGCAACGGACCGCCACCGTCCGCAGGCCGCGGTCGGCCGTCGCGTGAGCATGGTGGGCGCGGTAGGGATTGAACCTACGACCCCACCCGTGTGAAGGGTGTGCTCTACCACTGAGCTACGCGCCCGCCGCGTCGAAGGAAGGCCGCATATAGGGGCCTTGCCCGACCTGTCCAGCTATTGAACCGCGTCCTTCAGGACCTTGCCGGGACGGAACTTCGGCTGCGACGTCGCCTTGATCTGCATCGGTTCGCCGGTGCGCGGATTGCGCCCCGTCGACGCCTTCCTGCGAGTCACCGAAAAATTACCGAAACCAACCAGCCTGACCTCGTCACCGCGCTTGAGAGTCGAGGTGATCACGTCGAGCATGGTTTCGACCGCGCGCGCGGCGTCATTACGGCTCAAACCGGCACGGTCGGCGACATGGCCGATCAGCTCCTGCTTGTTCATGGGCTCGCTGCTCCCGGTCGCCCGCGCGAGACTCGCGCAGGTACGCCGCGAATAAAGGCAAGAGTCGGCGTCGAAGTCTAGTGCCGAACCGCCGACTCGCCGCCCGCCGGTGCTGCCGGCGGCGGTTCCACGGCATGCTCATCCGCCTCTGTCCATTCGATCGGGCAAACGGGCTCCGCCAAGGCTCGCGCAAGCACCTCGTCGACATGGGCGACCGGGACGATCTCAAGCTGCTTTTTCACGGCTTCCGGGATCTCGGCCAGATCCTTTTCATTCTCGGCCGGAATCAGGACCGTGCTGATCCCCCCGCGAAGCGCGGCGAGCAGCTTTTCCTTCAACCCTCCGATCGGAAGCACGCGACCGCGCAGCGTCACCTCGCCGGTCATCGCGACGTCGCGCTTGACCGCAATTCCGGTCAGGGTCGAGATCATCGCCGTGACCATGCCAACGCCCGCCGAGGGACCGTCCTTGGGAACGGCGCCTTCGGGCAGATGGACGTGGATGTCCTTGCGCGCGAAAATCGACGGCTTGACGCCGAAGGCAGGGGCGCGCGCCTTGACGAAGCTCATCGCCGCCTGGACGGACTCCTGCATCACCTCGCCGAGCTTGCCCGTGGTCTTGATCTGGCCCTTGCCCGGGACGGTGACCGCCTCGATGGTCAGAAGCTCGCCCCCAACCTCGGTCCAGGCTAGGCCCGTGACCGCGCCGATCTGGTCCTCTTCCTCGCCCATTCCGTAGCGGTAACGGCGCACTCCAAGGAAGTCGGAGACATTGGCGGAGTTAAGCTCGACCTTCCCGGTCTTGCCCTCGAGGATCTGGCGGAGCGATTTGCGCGCGACCTTGGCGAGCTCGCGCTCGAGGGTCCGGACCCCCGCCTCACGCGTGTAATGACGGATGATCGCCCGAAGCCCGTCGTCGGCGAAGCTGAGTTCCCCTTCCTTCAGGCCGTGCGCCTCCATCTGCTTGGGGATCAGGTGGCGCTTGGCGATCTCGACCTTCTCGTCCTCGGTATAGCCCTCGAGCCGAATGATCTCCATTCGGTCCATCAGCGGCTGGGGCATGTCGAGCGAGTTCGCGGTGGTTACGAACATCACGTCGCTGAGGTCGTAATCGAGCTCTAGATAATGGTCCTGGAAACGGCTGTTCTGCTCCGGGTCGAGGACCTCGAGCAGCGCCGATGACGGGTCCCCGCGAAAATCCTGGCCGAGCTTGTCGATCTCGTCGAGCAGGAACAGCGGGTTCGACGTGCCGGCCTTCTTGATGTTCGAGATGATCTTGCCGGGAAGCGAACCGATGTAGGTCCGGCGGTGGCCGCGGATCTCGGCCTCGTCGCGAACGCCGCCCAGGGACTGGCGGACGAACTCGCGACCGGTCGCGCGGGCGATTGAGCGGCCGAGCGAGGTCTTGCCGACGCCGGGCGGGCCGACCAGGCACAGGATCGGGCCCTTGAGCTTGTTGGTCCGCGCCTGCACGGCGAGATACTCGACGATCCGCTCCTTCACCTTGTCGAGGCCGTAATGGTCCTCGTCGAGGATTTGCTGCGCCTCGGCGATGTCCTTCTTGACCTTCGACTTCTTGCCCCACGGCAGCCCCAGCAGGACGTCGAGATAGTTGCGCGCGACCGTCGCCTCGGCCGACATCGGCGCCATTGCCTTGAGCTTCTTGAGCTCCGAATTGGCCCGTGCGCGCGCTTCCTTGGAAAGCTTGGTCTTGCGAATCTTTGCGGCCAGCTCGGCAAGCTCGTCACCGCCCTCGCCGTCTTCGTTTCCAAGCTCGCGCTGGATCGCCTTCAGTTGCTCGTTGAGGTAATATTCGCGCTGCGTCTTCTCCATCTGGCGCTTGACGCGGCTGCGGATTTTCTTCTCGACCTGAAGCACGCCGAGTTCGCCCTCCATGAAGGCGAACACCATTTCCAGCCGCCGCGCCGGGTTGAGCTCGCCAAGCAGCGCCTGCTTGTCGGCGACCTTGATCGACAGGTTCGAAGCGACCGCATCGGCAAGCACCGACGGGTCTTCGATCTCGGCCAGCTGGATGCCCGTCTCGGGCGGGAGCCGCTTGTTGAGCTTCGCATAATTGTCGAACTGCTCGATCACCGAGCGCATCAGGGCTTGAGCCTCGGGGCCGACCGACTCTTCTTCGGAAACTTCTTCGATTTCGGCCGCTACGAAGCCGTCGCGCTCGACGAGATCGACCAGCCTCGCTCGCTTTGCGCCCTCGACCAGGACCCGCACGGTCCCGTCGGGAAGCTTGAGAAGCTGCATCGCGCTGGCAACGACCCCCAGGTCATAAAGGTCGTCACGGCCGGGATCGTCTTCGGCCGGGTCGAGCTGGGCGACAAGGAAGAGCTCCTTGTCAGCCGCCATCGCAGCTTCCAGCGCGGCCACGGACTTTTCGCGGCCGACGAACAAGGGAACGATTCGCTGCGGAAAAACGACGATGTCACGCAGCGGAAGAAGCGGGAGAAAGCGAGTCATAGGGTGTATATGGGCGGCGGAACGCGGTTCCGCAACGCGCAGGAACCTCGGCGCGGCGGAAGCGCTTTTCGACCAAGGAGCAAGCCGATGACCAACGACAGGGAAAAGATCAGTACCGGTCTCAACACCGAACCGCTCAATGAAACCATCGCTGGTCCGGGAATTCCCGACGACAGCCTGGCACCTGGAGAGACTGAGCTTCCCGAGCCCCCGACGGACGAACAGGTCGAGAAGGCCGCCGAGGCCCTTGGAGCGCCGCAGGCGGAAACCGACACGCTCCCGCTCGACGGCGGATAGTCAGGCGGGCGCTCCATAGGCGACGATCAGCGCCGGAACGAGATTCTGGAGCGCGTGCACCAGCGCGGGGATCAGGAAGGCGAGAACAAGAGAGCGCTTGCGCCAGGCGACGAACAGCGTCGAAAAGACGAGGAACGGCCACCAGATCACCAGCCCCCAGATCGGCGCCACGAGCGAATGGGCCACCCCCCAGCCGAGCGCGCTGACGATCACGGCCGCGGCCGGCGGCAGGAACAGCAGAAGCACCAGCAGCACTGAGCCCATAATCAGCGTCTCCGCGAGGGGCGCGAATGCGACTAGGGTCAGGATCGCGGCCAGCCCATCGACCTTGAACTCGGGCCTCTCTGCCCCGGGCAAAAGCAGGCTACCGAGGAGCGCGAGGGCCATGCTGACCGGGAAAGCAGTCAGCCAGCCAACCGTGATCGCCCGCAACGGCCGTTGCGGGACGCGGATCGCGAGCGGAAGGAATCTCAGAGGGCTTCGGGTGCCCACCGCCTCGCCGGCGGCGGGCCGGTCACGGCTCACGCGGCGTCGCCCGCCTTGCCCTTCTTGGCATAGACGCGGATCGGCTCCTTGGTCCCCATCACCACGTCCTTGTCGATATGAACCTCATCGACGCCGTCCATCGACGGCAGGTCGAACATCGTGTCGAGCAGGATTCCCTCGAGGATCGAGCGGAGCCCGCGGGCACCGGTCTTGCGGTCGATGGCCTTGCGCGCAACGGCGGCAAGCGCATCGTCGCTGAACGCCAGCTCCACGTCCTCCATGTCGAACAGCTTGTGATATTGCTTCACCAGCGCGTTCTTTGGCTCGACCAGGATCTTGATCAGCGCGTCCTCGTCGAGATCGAGCAGGGTCGCGATCACCGGCAGGCGGCCGATGAACTCGGGGATCAGGCCGAACTTCAAAAGGTCCTCCGGCTCGCAATGCTGGAGAATCTCTCCGGTCTTGCGCTCGTCCGGAGCGGCGACATGGGCGCCAAAGCCCATCGACTTGCCTTCCATCCGGTCGGAAATGATCTTTTCCAGGCCAGCGAAAGCGCCGCCGCAGATGAACAGGATGTTGGTCGTGTCGACCTGCAGGAATTCCTGCTGCGGATGCTTGCGGCCGCCCTGCGGCGGGACCGAGGCGGTGGTGCCCTCCATGAGCTTGAGGAGCGCCTGCTGCACGCCTTCGCCCGACACGTCGCGGGTGATCGACGGATTGTCCGACTTGCGGCTGATCTTGTCGATCTCGTCGATGTAGACGATCCCGCGCTGCGCCTTTTCGACATTGTAGTCGGAGGCCTGAAGCAGCTTGAGGATGATGTTCTCGACGTCCTCGCCGACATAGCCCGCCTCGGTCAGCGTGGTCGCGTCAGCCATTGTGAAGGGAACATCAAGAATGCGCGCAAGCGTCTGGGCAAGCAGCGTTTTCCCGCAACCGGTCGGCCCGATCAGAAGGATGTTCGACTTGGCGAGCTCGACCTCGGTGCCGGTCTTGGCGCCGTGGTTGAGGCGCTTGTAATGGTTGTGCACTGCGACCGAGAGGACCCGCTTCGCCCGGTCCTGGCCGATCACATAGTCATCGAGGACCTTGCAGATCTCTGCCGGAGTCGGGACCCCGTCGCGAGTCTTCACGAGCGCGGACTTCGATTCCTCGCGGATGATGTCGTTGCACAGCTCGACGCATTCGTCGCAGATGAACACGGTGGGCCCGGCGATCAGCTTCCTGACCTCATGCTGCGACTTGCCGCAGAATGAGCAGTAAAGCGTGCTCTTGCCGTCGCTGCCCGAAAGTTTGGTCATCTAAGTCCTTGCGCCTTCAGCCGTTGCCCGCGGGACCAGTGGTCCGTGAACGATAGGCTACCCGTATTTATAGAACGCGCAAGCTTGGGCTTCGGTTAACGGCCCGGCCTGCTGTCCCGCTTTGCTCCAGGATATGGCGGTGCCTCCGAAGAGGAACAAGGCCCCGCGAGGATCAAAAAAGCGTCGTGATCCAATAAAATAGCGCGGCGATTGCGGCCGCCGCCGGGATTGTCACGATCCAGGCGACGAGGACGTTGCCGGCCACCCGCCAGCGCACCGCCGAGGCCCGCCGCGCCGCGCCCACCCCGATGACGCTGCCAGTGATCGTATGCGTGGTCGACACCGGGATTCCGAAGGCGGTGGCCGTGAACAGCATGATCGCCCCGCCAGTCTCGGCGCAAAAGCCCTGGTGTGGAGTAAGCCGGGTGATCCGCGACCCCATCGTCTCGACGATTCGCCAGCCCCCCATCAAGGTTCCCAGACCCATTGCGATCTGGGCCGCGATGACAACCCAGAAAGGCACGTAGAATTCGCCCCCTAGATTGCCGGTGCTGAACAGCAGGACAGCGATGATCCCCATCGTCTTCTGGGCGTCGTTGGCGCCGTGGCCGATCGAATAAGCGGCCGAAGAGAGCAGCTGCAGCCTGCGGAACACGGTATCGGCGGTCCGGGCGGCAACCGGCTTGAACAGCCATGACGTCAGGATGACCAGGATGATCGCCATCACCATTCCGAGCATCGGCGCGGCGAAGATGAAAATGCTGGTCTTGATCACACCCGAAGCGACGATCGCGCCGAACCCGCCCTTGGTGACCCCAGCACCGACCAACCCGCCTACCAGGGCGTGGCTGCTGCTCGAGGGCAGACCCATTCTCCAGGTCAGCACGTTCCAGCTGATCGCGCCGAGGAGCGCGCCGAACACCACCGCTGGGTCGACAACAAGCGGATCTATGATCCCCTTGCCGATGGTCTCGGCGACGTGAAGCCCGATGAACAGGAAGGCGATGGTGTTGAAGAACGCGGCCCAGGCGACCGCAAAGCCCGGCGAGAGGACCTTGGTGACGACGACGGTCGCAATCGCGTTGGCGGCGTCGTGAAGCCCATTGATGAAGTCGAAAGCCAAAGCGATGAAGATGAGGCCGAGCAGCAGCGGCAGTGCGATCTCATGCATTGGATTCGCCCCCTGCCCTCACTGTCTCAGGCGTGATCGATGACGATGCCGTCAATTTCGTTGGCCACATCCTCGAAGGCGTCCGTCACCCGCTCGAGGTTCTTGAACACTTCGCGGTTGACCGCGAACTGCATCGGGTCGCTCTTCGAGAACTCCTGGAATGCCCGCTTGAGGCCCCCTGCATGGATGTCGTCGGCATCCCCCTCGAGTTCGACCAGCCGGGCGGTCAGCTCATGCAGCTGGCCTCCGTTGCGACTGACGTTGCGAAGCAGCGGTATGGCTTTCGAGGTAACGGCCGCTGCCTCGGCGATCAGGCCGATGATTTCCTTCATCTCCGGGCGGAGCGTGCGCAGGTCATAGAGGTCAATCGCCCTGGCGGCGGCGAGCATCTCGTCGATCGCGTCGTCCATGGCCGCGATGAGGCCCGTGATCGCGCCGCGATCGAACGGCGTCAGGAAAGTCCGGCGGACCTCGCGAAGCACCTGGCGGATGATTTCGTCGGCCTCGTGCTCGCGATCCTGGATCAGCCGCAACGCATCCTTCGTCGAGCCGCCATCGGTGGCGAGCTGCTGAAGCGCGTCCGCCGCCGACACGAGGGTCGCCGAATGGGCTTCGAACAACGCGAAGAAGTCGCCCTGCCTGGGCAGCAGGCGCTGAATCCAGCCGAACATCGATGCGACCCCCTGTTGCCGCGATAGCTACCGCTCCATGACAGGGTTTGGCCGGAGCGCAAGCCCGGCCTTGATCAGGGGGGAGTCACGTCGCCCGCGTGCGTGCCCGCGTCCTCGCCCTGCTCTGGCCGTTGATCGAACACCTCGTCGATGATCCCGAACTCCTTGGCCTCGTCGGCCTCCATGAACTTGTCCCGGTCCATGGCTTTTTCGATCTCCTCGATCGATTGGCCGGTGTACTTGGCGTAGAGCGAGTTCAGGCGGCTGCGCATGCGAAGGATCTCGCGCGCCTGGATCTCGATGTCGGAAGCCATGCCCTGGGCGCCGCCCGAGGGCTGGTGAACCATGATCCGGCTGTTGGACAGCGCCACCCGCATCCCCGGCTCACCCGCCGCCAGCAGGAAACTTCCCATCGACGCCGCCTGGCCGATGCACACCGTGCCGATCTTCGGGCGGATGTATTGCATCGTGTCGTGGATCGCGAGGCCGGCTGTCACCACTCCGCCAGGCGAGTTGATGTACATGAAGATGTCCTTCTTCGGATTTTCCGATTCCAGGAACAGCAGCTGGGCAGTGACCAGGCTCGCCATATGGTCCTCGATCGCCCCGGTGATGAAGATGATCCGCTCGCGAAGCAGCCGGGAGAAGATGTCGAAGCTGCGCTCGCCCCGGTTCGATTGCTCGATGACGATCGGAACGAGCTGCGAGACGATGTCCTGGTGATCCATGATGGTTGACGGTTCCTCACTGGCTTTGCGGTGCCCTACATCGGGCGGAAAAACGGAAGGTTCAAGCACCCCCGCCGGGGGCCTCGAGCGATAGATAGGCGAGCCGCCTGGTCTCCCTGCGGCCGCGGGTCACCGTATCGAGGATCAGCCCGGCGAAGAAGCACAACACGGCGACGATGGTCATGCCGGTGACTAGGATCGCGGTCGGAAGGCGCGGGACGAGCCCGGTTTCGAGATAGGTGAGGACTAGCGGGACCGACAGCGCCAGTGCCGCGATGAGCAGCAGCGCCCCGATACTCCCGTAGAACAGCACTGGCCGTTCGACCCGGTAAAGCGTCGCGATGGTGCGCAGGATCCGCCAGCCGTCGCTGAACGTCGAAAGCTTCGATTCCGAACCCTCCGGCCGGGCCAGGTAGCGGGTCTCCACCTCCCCGACCGGCATCCTGAGCTCGAGCGCGTGGACGCTGATCTCGGTCTCGATCTCGAAGCCGGACGAAAGCACGGGAAAGCTCTTCACGAACCGCCGCGAAAACACGCGGTAGCCGGAGAAAATATCGTTGAAGCTGCGCCCGAACAGGCGGGCAAGAAGGCCTGTGAAGAGGCGGTTCCCGACTACGTGGCCGCCGCGATAGGCGTCCTTCGCCTCGTGCCTCCGGGTCCCGACCACCATGTCGAGCCCTTCTTCGAGCAGCATTGACACCATCTGCGGCGCCGCTGCGGGATCGTAGGTCAAATCGCCGTCCGCCATCACGTACACGTCGGCGTCGATGTCGGCGAACATGCGCCGGACGACGTGGCCCTTGCCCTGCTGGCGTTCAGAGCGGACGACGGCCCCTGCCCGGGCGGCTACCTCCCGAGTGCGATCCGCGCTGTTGTTGTCGTAGACATAGACCTGCGCGTCGGGGAGTGCCTTGGAAAACCCCTCAACGGTCGCGCCGATCGTCGCCTCCTCGTTGAAGCAGGGGAGGAGGACGGCAATTCGGGCTTGCTCTTGCGCAGCCATTCTTCCCCCTGTGCGGAGCGGAGGCCCCTATTTCTTCGGCTTCTTCGCCGGCGCCTTCTTGGCAGCGGCCTTGGCCAGCGTCTTTTCGGCCTTGGCCGCGGGCTTCGCCGCCGCCTTTGCGGACGCTTTCGCGGCCGGCTTCGCGGTCGCGGCCTTCGCGCCCGGCGCATCCTTCACAGGCTTGGCGGGCTTGGGTTTGCCGGCAGCCTTCTCGACCGGCCCCTTGGCCGGGGCCTCGGGCTTGGGCCGCTCGGCCTTGGCCGGGACTGGCTTGGCTGCCTTGGCGGGCTTCGACGCCGCCCCGCCCTTGGCGGCCTTGGGCTTCGCTTCAGCCTTGGTCTCGCCGAGGTCATGGCCGCAGCCCGGGCCGTGCACGTGCCCCTCCTCGGATTCCAGGTCGGCCTCTAGCTGCGCGCGGGTTGCGGTGCGCTCGCTGATCTCGGCCTTCGAGAAGAGCAGGTCGACGACCTTGTCCTCATAGAGCGGGGCGCGAAGCTGGGCGGCGGCCGCGGGCTCCTGGCGGATATATTCGATAAAGCGGTCGCGGTCCTTGGGCGGATATTGCGACGCGGTCTCGGCGATTAGCCGGCTCATCTCCGAATCGGTGATCTGCACCCCGTTCTGCGCGCCAATCTCCGACAGCAGAAGGCCGAGCCGGACCCTGCGCTCGGCGATCCGGCGATAATCGTCCGCTTCCTTCTCGATCTCGGCGAGCGCCGCGTCGGGGTCGTCCTCGTGGCTGGCCTCGTGGCGAAGCTGGTGCATGATATTCTGGAACTCGGCCTCCACCATCGATTCCGGAACGCTGAACTCGCAGCGCTCCGCCAGCTGGTCGAGCAGCCGGCGCTTCATGTGGGTCCGGGTCAGGGCGTTGAGCTCCTGCGCCTGCTGGTCGCGGAGAACCTCGCGCAGCTTGTCGAGGCTGTCGAGGCCGAGCGACTTGGCGAAATCGTCGTCCGCCTTGGCTTCGGTGACGACCTTCACCCCCTTGATGGTGGCATCGAACACCGCGTCCTTCCCCTTGAGGGAATCGACTGGATAATCGCGGGGGAAGGTTACTTTGACTTCGCGCGTCTCTCCGGCCTTGGCGCCGACCAGCTGGTCCTCGAAGCCCGGGATGAGCCGGCCCGAGCCGAGCTCGATCGACATGTCCTCGCCCTTGCCGCCCTCGAAGACCTCGCCGCCGACCTTGCCTTCATAATCCATGACGACAAGATCGCCTTGCGCTGCCTTGTGGCTCTTGGGCGCGTCCTTCCAGCTCTTGTTGGTCTTGACGAGCTGGGCGACCTGCTCGTCGATTGCCTTTTCGTCTGGTTCGACCGTCAGACGCTCGAGCTTAAGACCACTGAGGTCGGGAACGGGCACGTCCGGAAGCGCCTCGACCCGGACGTGGACCTCGGCGTCCTTGCCCGGCTGGTAATCTTCCTTGAGCTCGACTTCGGGCTGCATCGCCGGGCGGAGATTCTTTTCCTCCAGCAGCTTCTGCACTCCGTCCTGGACCGCGCTGCTCAGCGCGTCGCGCTGGAGCGCCTCGCCATGCATCTTGCGAATCAGGTTGGGGGGCACCTTGCCGGGCCGAAAGCCGTGCATCCGCACCGTCGGCGCCAGCTTCTTCACTTCCTTTTCGACGCGCGCGTCGATGTCCTTTGCCGGGATGGTCAGCATGAAGGCGCGCTTGAGGCCTTCGGTCTTGGTCTCGACGGTCTTGATCACAATCAGAAATCCTCAATTCTTCCCGGCACGCTTCGCGCGATTACCCACCTGAGGGCGATTTCCGTCCTAGGCAAGCCTGCGGGCGGAAATGGTGCGCGCGGAGGGAGTCGAACCCCCACGTCTTTCGACACTGGAACCTAAATCCAGCGCGTCTACCAGTTCCGCCACGCGCGCGGGCGCCTTCGAAAGGTGGCGGGCCTATAGCAAGGCTGGGCCTCGGGGCAAGCGCCGCTCAATTTCGACACCATGCTGCAACCCGCTGGCGGCGCTGGCGTTTGCTGACAGAGGAGACGACGCATCACCCAGGATCCAAACCCGCCATCCAGGCCGCCGGAAACCCCGGAGCCGTCACAGCCCGGCCAGCCCACCGAGCCGCCGGCAGAAACCCCGCCGGTCCAGCCCGACATCGACGTTCCCGCTCCCTCCCAGCCGGGCACGCCGGGGCCAAGCCCTGTGCAGCCGATCGGCTGAGCCGCGGCTAGCTCTTCCGGCGCAGCTGTGCCGAGGCGATCATTGACTCTAAATCGGCGAGCGCGTCGGGGAAATAATGCGCGCGCACGCCGTCGAGCATGATCAAATAGAGCCGACCGCCGATCACCGCGCCGACCGCCCTGCCCTTGCGCCAAACCTCGTCGGTGTCGAGATGCTCGAAATCGAATTGGAAGCCCGGATGGCCAAGGAACTGCCTGGGCTGGAGCGACAGCGTCCGGAAATCGACCGCGCCGCCACGCACGCGATAGGCGCTTTCCAGCATTGCCTGGATTTCCGGGGCGGTCATGTTCGAATGGAAGCGCGGCACCTGCTGCGCGTCGCGCCGGTCCGTGCGGATCAGGAACTTGCCGTGCGGAAGCCCGCTGATGAACGACATGTTGTCGAGAAGCGGCCCGTTGAGAGTCCAGTCCTCGACCCAGGGGACGTGGTCGAAGAAGAAACGGCGCTGGCGGTTCCACTCGCGCGGCGGAGTCACCGCCATCGACCCATCGCCGACGCGCACGCTGTGCGGGCGGACCAGGCTGTAATAGTCGCCCAGGCCGCCATAGCCGCCGATGCCCGTGCAGGCCGACAGCGGCACCGCAAGGGCTGCCGCGGCCAGGGCCAGTTTGATCGTTCGCTTCATCTTGCCCGCCCCTAGCCGATCATTTGCCGGATGAAGGGCGCGTCGGGTGCGTCCGGCTTCATCGAAAGATAGCGCGAAAGCGCGGCGCGCCCTTCGCCTTGGCGCCCGCGCTTGATCAGCGACAGGCCGTGCCAGCGCCAGGCTTCGGGCGGCGCGTCGGGATAGGCGACGGCGATCGCATAACTTTGCTCGGCGCGCGCGGCGTCGCCCTGGCTGTCGCGATTGCGAAGCCTCCAGACCTCCCCCTCGTAGAACCGGAGCAGGCCGTTCCAGCCGTCGAGCGCCAGCGTTTCGATCACATATTGGCTGGCGCCCGGGTCGTTGAGCTTGACCTGGTCGTCGAGCATCATCTGCCGGATCGGCGCAATTGCCTCGAGGTAGCGGGCGCGGCCGGTGTCGTAGGCACGGCCGGGAACTGTGAGCTCGGCGGCCGTGGCCCTAAGGTCGGCTCTTCGGCTGTCCGGCGCGGGATGGGTCTCGAACAGGCCGTAGCGGCGATCGCGGTACTTGCGGCGATATCGCGCGCTCGCGTCCATCTCGCCGATCAGCTGTTCCCAGGTATTCGACATCTCGATCGGCGAATAGCCGGCCTCGGCAATCAGCCGCGCCCCCATCGCGTCGGCCTCCGCCTCGAGCGTCCGGCTGTACTGGAAGAGCGAAAGGATCGTTCCCAGCTGGGCGAGTCGGACGAAATCGCCTGTATAGACCCCTGCCCCGGCGCCCCCGACCCCGGCGATCATCGCGCCGATCGACAGGATGTCGGTCTTGCGGCGCATGTCGCGCCACTGGCGGATCATGTGCTTGCGCAGGAAATGGCCCGATTCGTGCGCGATCACGCCCGCGAGCTGGGCCTCGTTGCGCATCCTCAAGAGCAGGCCAGTGAAAATGACCGAGAAGCCGGTCGGGAACATCATCGCGTTGAATTCGGGGATCCGGGCAACATAGATCCGCATGTCGCGCGCCGCCGGGCCGCCGACCTTCCCGATGAGATCGCGGACGTAGGAGGTGATGCCTTCGTCCTTGATCAAGAGGTTGGAGCCGGCGATCTCCTCCTCGACCCGCTCGACCCGCTGCCAGAGCCCCTGCTCGTCCTTGTCGGTCGGCCGGTAGCCGGGACCGACCAGCGGCACCATGTCGGCCGGGCGAACGCGCGCCTGGGCGATTCCTGTCACGGATGCGGCGGCGAGCGCGCCTCCGCCGGCGAGGAGCGCCCTGCGGCTGATTTCGCAGCGGATGCACATCAGCGCTGCTCCTTCTGGGCTTTCTGGGCGCGGCGGATGTCGAGCCCGGGCTTCATCCTGCCGAGCAGCCGCTCGACCATCTGGGCGGCGCCCTCCGGGGTGCGGATGTCGCCCATCTTCACACCGGCGATCTGCGTCCCGGCCTTGAGGACGTTGAACCAGACGACCTCGCCGGTCTTCAGGTCGACGAGCGAGGCATAGGCGAGCTGGCCGCCGCCGCCGATGTTGGGGACGCAAAAGCCGACGAAGCAGCCGGCGATGCCGATCACCTGCAGGACGACTCGCCCGGTCGAGGCGAAGCTGTCCTCCGCATGGAGGAACAGCATGTAATCGAATCCGGTCTTCCGGCCGAACTCCACGGCTTCACGTCCGAGCGTGTATTCCAGCCCCTTGCCGCGCTTGGTGGGCAGATAGACGCCCAGATATTTGTGTAGGACGATCGACTGGGCGACGATGAAGTTGAGCCGCTCGATCTCGGCGACCGTGTCGGGGTCGACGTTCGGAACGTCGGACCGCTTCTCGACGACCAGCACCTGGCCGCCGCGTCCGGCCTGTTGCGCCTTGAGCGCCGCCGTGACGTTGGCGCGGGCCTGCTCGGTCCAATCGGCACGCGGCTCGACCATTCCGCCCGTCGTCACCGAGCCGACGCTGACGTCAGGGCGAAGCACGAGCAGCCGGTAATCTCCGCTCGGCGGGCTGAACTGAAGGTCCGCATACTGGCGCGTCTGCACGCAGGCGCTCAGCGTGACGCTCGCCGCGACGGCCATCGCGATTGCGGAATTACGCATGGACGAACTCTCCCCGCCGGCGCCGGCACGCGCCGAAACCGCGTTCTACTGCGGCAGCTCCCATGAACTCCAGATTAAGAAAAAACGCAAGCTTTTGAAGAGGCTAGCGAAACCGGCCGGGTTCAGCCAAGCTTCTGGCGGAGCCTTTCATTGACGACCTTCGGATTGGCCTTGCCGGCCATCGCCTTCATCACCTGGCCGACGAAAAAGCCGAACAGCTGCTGCTTGCCCGCCTTGTACTCGCCGACCTTGTCGGCGTTCCCCGCGATCACCGCGTCCACCGCCGAGTCGATCGCTCCGGTGTCGCTGGTCTGCCTGAGCCCCTGCTTCTCGACGATCGCGTTCGCGCCCTCGCCGGTCTCGAGCATGATCTCGAAAACCTGCTTGGCGAGCGTGCTCGACAGAGTGCCGTCGGCGACGAGTGCGAGAAGCTCGCCCGCCTGCGCCGGGCTGACCGGGCTGCGATCGATCCCCAGTCCGAGACGGTTCAGGGCGCCGAACAACTCGGAAGCCGTCCAGTTCGCCGCTGCCTTGGGCTCCGCGCCGCTGTCGAGGAGCGAGTCGAACCAGCGGGCGATCTCGACGTCTGCGGTCAGCACGCTCGCGTTATAGGGCGTGATCCCGAGCCCTTCGTAGCGCTTGCGCTTGGCGTCAGGCAGCTCGGGCAGGCTGGCGCGGCATGCCTCGATGAAGCCCTCGTCAAGCTCGAGCGGCAACAGGTCCGGGTCGGGGAAGTAGCGATAGTCGTGCGCTTCCTCCTTCGAGCGAAGCGCCCGGGTGACGCCCTTGTCCGGATCGAACAGGCGGGTCTCCTGGATAACCTTGCCGCCTTCCTCGATGATTGCGATCTGGCGCTTCGCCTCGTGCTCGATCGCCGCCATGACGAAGCGCACCGAATTTACGTTCTTGATCTCGCAGCGGGTGCCGAGATCGCCGCCAGGCTTGCGCACGCTAACGTTGACGTCGGCGCGCATCGAGCCTTCCTCCATATTGCCGTCGCAGGAGCCGAGGTAGCGCAGGATTGCTCTCAATTTCCTGATGTAAGCCCCTGCTTCAGAAGGTGAACGCATGTCCGGCTTCGAGACGATTTCCATCAGCGCGACGCCGGCGCGGTTGAGATCGACATAGGACATGGTGGCGTGCTGATCGTGCATCAGCTTGCCCGCGTCCTGCTCGACGTGAATACGCTCGATCCCGATCTGCTTGGCCGATCCCTCGTCCTGCTCGTCGAGCAGGATCTCGACCTCCCCTTCCCCGACCAAAGGATGATAGAGCTGGCTGATCTGATAGCCTTGGGGCAGGTCCGCGTAGAAGTAATTCTTGCGGTCGAAGCGGCTCCAGCGGTTGATCTTCGCGTCCAGCGCAAGCCCGGTCCGCACCGCCTGCCGGATGCATTCGCGGTTGGGGACCGGGAGCATGCCCGGCATCGCCGCGTCGA
>DASTDZ010000032.1:0-13148 GCA_035710105.1 Sphingomicrobium sp.
CGGCAGGATCGTCGCGATGCCATCTCTTCGCGGAAGGCGCGCACTCGGTCGATCCGTTCGGCGTCGGTGAGGTCGGGGAGGGCGGTGTAGGGGACTGAGGGGACCTGTTTCACCGAAGCTCCTTGCGAATGACCAATTTGAGCGCGGACCAGATTTCGTCGACCGCGCAGACCTTGATATCGACCAGGCCCATCGGCAGCGCGACCGCGCGGATCACGTCCTCGGTGATCTCGGTGTCCTGCTTCGCCGATTTCTTGGGCCAGCTCACCCAGACGAAGCCCGACGGCGCGAGCAGCGGCAGCAGCAGCCGCAGCTTGCAGTCGAGCACGTCTCGCTGGCGCACGAAAATGTGCGCGGCATCGAGCGGGCCGATCGGGGTCGAGCGGTGCTTGAGCGCCAGCCCGCTCGACCTGATCTCGGCTCGAACGCTGTCGGGCACGCCATCCCACCACACCCGCATGCCGTCCTTGAGGCTCAGCTTCTTGGCGAGCGGGGTGGTGGAGTAGCCGCTCATCAGGCCAGCGCGGCGTCGGCGCCCATCAGCCTGGGAAAGAAGCCCTCGTGCGCGGCGCGCAGGTCGGCGAGGCTAATCTCAGCCAGACCCTCAAAGCGATTAGCTTCCCACTCCTTTACATCCAGGAATTTGAGCGTGTCTCCCCCGACTGCGCCGACGACGGCGCACTGCACCCCGGCGTCTTCGCACGCGTCTTCCAATGCGCCGAGATACGACAGCTCGTCCTCATCATCCGCCTTAACGGTCACGAGGTACAGGCCTTGATCTTCGCCGAACGCGTCAGCGGCGAACGGCTCCCACAACAGTATTTCCGCTCCAAGTCCGCCGGCGAGCGCCATTTCGGTGACCCCGACGGCAACGCCACCGTCGGATACGTCGTGAACCGCCGTCACCATTCCCCTAGCAATCACGTCACGAATTAGGGTGCCGACTACCAGTTCATGATCAAGATCGACTGGCGGCGGACTGCCAGCCAGTTTCCCAGCGATCTCCCGGAGCCAGATCGATTGGCCTAGGTGCCCCGAGCCGTCGTTGCGGCGTCCGCCGATGAGGCAAATCGTGTCACCCTCGGCTTTGAACCCGATCGTCATCATCTTCGAATAATCGTCCAGCAACCCAACGCCGCCGATCGCGGGGGTGGGGAGGATCGCGAGCGAGGAGCCGTCGTCGTTCCTGGTCTCGTTGTAGAGCGAGACGTTGCCGGAGACGACCGGGAAGCCGAGCTCGCGGCAGGCCTCGGCCATGCCTTCGACGCAGCCGACGAACTGGGCCATGATCTCGCGCCGCCGCGGGTTGCCGAAGTTGAGGCAGTTGGTGATCGCCAAGGGCTTCGCGCCGACTGCGCAGAGGTTGCGATAGGCCTCGGCGACGGCCTGCTTGCCGCCTTCGTAAGGATCGGCATAGCAATAGCGCGGCGTGCAATCGGTGGTGATCGCCAGCGCTTTTTTCGTGCCGTGAACTCGCACCACCGCGGCGTCGCCGCCGGGCGGCTGCACCGTGTCGGCGCCGACCGTCTGGTCGTACTGCTCCCACACCCAGCGGCGCGATGCGAGATTGGGCGAGGCCATCAGCTTGAGCAGGTCGGCGGCAATGTCCGTCGATTCCGGCACCTCGTCGACCGGCTTGACCTGCGCCCAGGCCTTGTACTCCTCGCGGTTCAGATAGGGCCGCTCGTAACAGGGCGCTTCGTCCGCCAGCGGGCCGAGCGGGATGTCGCAGACCGTCTCGCCGTTCCATACCAGCTCCATGCGCCCGGTGTCGGTCACTTCGCCGATGACCGCGAAATCCAGCTCCCATTTGGTGAAGATCGCCTCCGCCTCGGCCTCTCGGCCTGGCTTCAGCACCATCAGCATCCGCTCCTGGCTTTCCGAGAGCATCATCTCATATGGCGTCATGCCGGTTTCGCGGCACGGCACCTTGTTCATGTCGAGCCGGATTCCGACGCCGCCCTTGGATGCCATTTCGACCGACGAGGAGGTGAGGCCGGCCGCGCCCATGTCCTGGATGGCAACGATAGCGTCACTCTCCATCAGCTCGAGGCAGGCCTCGATCAGCAGCTTCTCGGTGAACGGGTCGCCGACCTGGACGGTCGGGCGCTTTTCCTCGCTGTCTTCGGAGAAATCGGCGCTGGCCATGGTCGCGCCGTGGATCCCGTCGCGGCCGGTCTTCGAGCCGACATAGACCACCGGATTGCCGATGCCGGCGGCGGCCGAATAGAAGATCTTGTCGGTCTTCGCGACTCCCACCGTCATCGCGTTGACGAGGATGTTGCCGTTGTAGCTTTCGTCGAAATCGACCTCGCCGCCGACAGTAGGAACGCCGACGCAATTGCCGTAGCCGCCGATGCCCTGGACGACGCCTGCGACCAGGTGGCGGGTCCTGGGATGGTCGGGCGAGCCGAAGCGGAGCGCGTTCATGTTGGCGACGGGTCGCGCGCCCATGGTGAAAACGTCGCGAAGGATCCCGCCGACCCCCGTGGCCGCGCCCTGGTAGGGCTCGATGTAGCTTGGGTGGTTATGGCTCTCCATCTTGAAGATGGCGGCGTCGCCGTCGCCGATGTCGATCACGCCCGCATTCTCGCCCGGTCCCTGGATCACCCAGGGTGCCGAGGTCGGCAGCTTCCTCAGGTGCGCGCGCGAGCTCTTGTAGCTGCAATGCTCCGACCACATGACCGAGAAGATGCCGAGCTCGACGAGGTTCGGTTCGCGGCCGAGCGCCTTGAGTATGCGCGCATATTCTTCCTCGCTGAGCCCATGCTCGGCGACAATTTCCGGGGTGATTGCGGGGGCTTCGAGGACGTCCATGCGCGGCCCCTTAGCGGGCGCGCTCGGCCGGGGCTAGGGCGCGGCCAGCGGGCTTGGAGCGACTCGCCCGACAGGCGTATCGGTTAGCTGCGGCGGGGCTCGGACAAGGAGAGCGGACATGGCGAAGCCGATTCCCGACGGCTATCACAGCATTACGACCTATCTGATCGTCGACGACGCGAAGGCGGCGATCGATTTCTACACGCGTGCGTTCGGCGCCCGCGAGAAGTTCCGACTGCCGATGGGTGACAAGATCGGCCACGCCGAGATTGAGATCGGCGACAGCGTGGTAATGCTGGCCGACGAGTTTCCCGACCAGGAGCATCTCGGCCCCAGGAGCCGCGGCGGAACGACCGTCAGCCGTCTTCACTATGTCGAGGACGTCGACAGCGCATTTCGCAGGGCGATCGAGGCCGGAGCGCGGGAGACCCGGCCGGTCGAGGACCAGTTCTGGGGCGACCGGATGGGGACGTTGACCGACCCGTTCGGCCACGTCTGGAGCCTCGCGACCCATGTCGAGGAAGTGTCCGCCGACGAAATGCAGCGGCGGATGGCGCAGTTCAGCAAAGGCGAGAAGCAGGCGGAGACCGCCTAGGCCTGGGGCCGGCGCGGAGCGATTCCGCGCCGGCGATCGTGCTTAGGCCTTGCAGCTCTGGCTGCCCTTGCCCGGGCGGGCGAGGGTGACGCTCGACGCGTCGGCCGCGCCGGTCAGCGAATAGCCGCCGTCTGCGGTCAGTGGCTGGCCAGGTTCGGGCGCGTTCAGCTGGACGACGGGCTCGCCGCCGCCGCCGCGGAGGTTCGCGGTCTTGCCGTCCGCCAGCCAGTCGACGCTGACGATCGAATTGTCCTTGCAGCGATAGGTCTTGCTGGCTGCAATCGCGGGCGGAAGTTCGACCGGGCCGTTGGCGGCCGGCGCCTGGTTGGCGGGATCGTCGTCGGGGCCTCCGACGACGACGGGTTCGGACTGGTTACAGCCGGCAAGCGCGGCGGCCGCGACCAGCGAGAGCAGAAGCGGGGTGCGAGTCATGGCGGCGCGCTTGCGCCCGGCGACGCCGGTTCGTCAAGTGCGGGAGTTTGCATATTGTCGAACCCGCCCATAGCTTCGTAGAAGCGGCACATGGCGCAACGGACCGCCACGACCGCGCAGCGCATCCGCATCGGGTTGACGAGCCTTGCCGTCGTCTTCCTGTTCGTCCTGCTCGGAAGCATCATCAGCCGTTCGGGAGGCGAGTCGAACCAGTCGGCGAGCGCCAACGCTGCAGCCAACACGCCGACCGAGGCGCTAGCGGAGCTCGGCGTGGCGCCGGGCTCCGAGCCAGAGGAGAATGTGAGCGGCAACGAGCAGTGAGCGGCTTGCGCGGGCGATGGATCGCGGCCGCGGCCGGCGCGCTCTTGGTCGCCGCGGCGGCGGCAACCGGCTTCGCGATCCGCGAGGACACGCGGCCCGCCGGCCCGAGGCCAGCGAGCGAGCGGCCGGAGCTGCTGCTCCTCACCAGCCTGCCGATCGTCTTCCCCGATAAAGGTTTCTCGCTCGACTTTCCTACCTCCCTGGCACTGAAGGCGCTGCAGGGGCGCTATCGCGTTCGGCCCATCAGCCTTGCCGACAAGGCCTCGCTGGGCGGGAGCCGGCTGCTGATGATGGCGCAGCCCCGTGCCCAGCCGGCCGAGGTGCTGGTCGAGATCGACGCCTGGGTCCGGTCCGGAGGACGCGTGCTGCTCCTTGCCGACCCGATGCTCGAGTGGCCGAGTAGGCGGCCGCTCGGCGACGCGCTTCGCCCGCCCTTGGCTTTCGCCGACACCGGGCTGCTCGGCCATTGGGGCCTGCGGCTCGATTCGCCGGAAACGCCCGGGACGGCCGCGTACGAGGTCGCCGGCGCCAAAGTCCAGGCGCGCTCGCCCGGGATCCTGGTCGCGACTGGGAAGCAGTGCCGCGTTGACGACGGCGGCCTGGTCGCGCGTTGCCGAATTGGCAGGGGAGAGGCGACGGTAATCGCCGACGCCGACTTGCTCGATCCGGGCCGAAGCGGCGGCGGGCAGGCCAATCTTGCCGCGGTGCTGCGCGAGCTCGAGCGGCTCGAGCCGTGAGTCGCCGCGATTCGCGGCATGCACAGACTTATCCACAGAGTCGGAGGATAGAACAGGAATAGAACAGCGCGAAAAACTGCGATAAAAAAGTCGCGGAAATCCGCGCTTCGGCATGAAATCCCGCGAATTGGCATCAAAATCCATTGTATCCCGCACACAGCTGAGTTACCAACATCGGCTGTAGCGCGGGGCTAACCCTCACTTCCGATTGTCCGGCGCGGGACCGGCGGCGACGCCGCGCGCCCGCGGACGGGATAGCTGTGCGCTGCGAGCGGGGAGTTCGAAAGTGGCGCTTGAGCATCTGTTCCAGGGCAGCGCTCTCAACGCGGTGGACGCGAAAGGCCGCGTCTCCGTGCCCGCCTTTCTGCGGTCCGTGATCGAGCGGCGCGGCGACGCGCGCTCCATCGTCCTTGCCAAGCACGAAGCCTTTCCCTGCCTAAGCGCCTACGACCCCGCCTACGCGGCGCTGATGCACGCCAAGCTTGAGCGGTTGTTCGAGAAGCAGGAAGGCGATTCGGCGGCCGCGCTCGAATATCAGCAGCGCAATTTGATGGCTTTCGCCGCCACCGAGGAAGTGCCCTACGACAGCTCCGGCCGGATCGTGCTTCCGCCGATGATGCGGATTAAGGGCGGGATCGAGGACCTCGCGCTGTTCCTCGGCGCCGGCGAGACCTTCCAAGTCTGGAACCCGAAGCTGCTGCTCGCCGAGCCGAAAATTCCCGAAGACATGAAGGACATCGTTCGCTTCCGGCTCGAGGAACGGGGCGCGCGCGCATGACCGAGCGCCGGCCGCATGTCCCCGTGCTTCTCGACGAAGTCATGGAGGCGCTCGCCATCCAGCCCGGCGACACGCTGGTGGACGGAACCTTTGGGGCGGGCGGCTACGCCCGCGCGATGCTTGCGGTGGGGGCGGGACGGGTGATCGGCTTTGATCGCGATCCGGATGCGATCGCACGAGGCCGGTCACTCGTCCGGGATCCCCGTCTGACCCTTGTCGAGGAACGGTTCAGCCAGATGGACCGGGTGCTCGGCGAGCGTGGAATCGGTCTCGTCGACGGGATCGCGCTCGATATCGGGGTAAGCTCGATGCAGCTCGACCAGCCCGAACGCGGTTTCTCGTTCCAGGCCGACGGGCCGCTCGACATGCGAATGGACCAAAGCGGGCCAACCGCGGCGGAGTTTCTCAATCAAGCCGAGGAAGCGGAAATTGCCCGCGTGATCCGCGACTATGGCGAGGAACCCCGCGCGCGGACCATCGCTCGGGCGATCGTCGCCGCCCGGCCGATCGAGCGCACGTCGGAGCTGGCGGCGATTGTCCGCCGAGCTTTGGGATTCCGTACGGGGCAGAAAAGCGACCCGGCGACCCGGACCTTCCAGGCGATCCGGATCCATCTCAATTCCGAGCTCGACGAACTGGAGGAAGGGCTGGAGGCGGCCGAACGGTCGCTCAAGCCGGGCGGCCGGCTTGCGGTCGTCACCTTCCACAGCCTCGAGGACCGGATCGTCAAACGCTTCTTTCGCGAGCGCAGTGGTGGGGCGCCCGCCGGCTCGCGCCACCGACCCGAACTTGCCGACCCGAACGAACCGACGTTCGAGCGGGTGGCAAGGCCGGTTTCCCCGTCGGAGCGCGAGCTGGCGGCCAATCCCAGGGCCCGCTCGGCCAGGCTGAGGAGTGCGGTGCGCACCCCGGCCCCTTCCCGCAAGTTTCCAGGAGGATCGCGCAAATGAGTGTCCGCAGCTTCCATTCGGTGTTCATGGCGAGCGTCGTCGCCGGCGCCGCGCTCGGCTGCTATCTCGTCTCGCTCCGGGTCGCGTCGGAGCGTGCCGCGCTGGAGCAGGTCGAGACCCAGATCCTGATGGCGCAGCGCGACGTAAGACTGCTGAGCACCGAGATCGGCACGCGCGCGCGCCTGTCGCAGCTCGAGCGTTGGAACGTGCGGGTGCTGGCGCTGTCGGCGCCGAGCGCCGACCAGATCCTGGGCGACAGGTTCCAGCTCGCGCGCCTGATCAGCCCTGAGCGCAAGCCCGCGATCGAGGCGCCCGTGATCCTCGCCTCCGCCCCGGCCGACGCGAAGCAGGCGCCGCTCGGCGAAGGCCAGGCCGCGGCGCCCGCGCAGCCGCAGGCGCAGTTGCTTCACGAAGCGGGACTCAAACTCCCCGAGATGCGGCCGGCACCGTCGGAAAAGGCAAGACCCTTGCCGCTCGCGCCCGCGAAAGTGCCGCAGGTCAGGGCAGCGGAGCCCCGCGCGATCGCCGCTACGGTCGCCAAGCCCGCCGAGTCTCGGCCGGCGGACAAAAAAGCTGGGGAAAAGCCGCCAAGGGCCGCGATGGGCGCGATGACAAAGCCGGTCCGCACCGCCAAGGTCGATCCGCTCGCGCCGATTCCGGCCGGCCCGTCCACCGACAAGGCATCGCGCACGGACCCATGAACGCCCCGACCGCAGCCCTCGTCGCCCCGCGCCCCGAGCGGCTCCGGCTCGTTGGCCAGCGGCGTCAGATCCTGTCGGTCATGCATCAACGGCTGATGCTGGGAATGCTGGTCTATGCGGGCGTGATCGCGCTGGTCGCGCTCCGAATCCTTTATCTCGCCGCCTTCGGCGACCATGCCGGCCGGCAGGCGGGAATGGCCTCGCTCGTGCCGCCGCGGGGCGACATCGTCGACCGCGACGGGCATCCGCTAGCCCAGACGATCGACGCCTGGACGATCGGGCTGCACCCCAATAAGGTGATCGGAGACAAGCTCGAGCTCGCGCGCAAACTCGCGGCGCTGATGCCCGAGCGCGACGTGATCGCCTATCTGAAGATGCTGCGGTCGGGCAAAAGCTTTTTCTACCTTCGCCGCCGTGCCTCGCCGAGGCTGGTCGAGGCCGTGAACGCGCTCGGCGAGCCGGGCCTCGCACTCGATCGCGAGCCCGACCGGCTCTACCCGCAGACCAGCCTTGCGGCGCATGTCATCGGCTACACCGACGTCGACGGCCACGGCGTGGCGGGCATCGAGCGCGCGTTCGACGACAGGCTGTCCAACCCGGCGACCCGGGGCCAGCCGCTGCAGCTGTCGATCTCAAGCCGCGTCCAGCAGGCGCTCGAGCACGAGCTGCTCGCCGCGATGGAGCGCTTCTCGGCGATCGGCGCGGCCGGGGTGATCCTCGACATTCAGACTGGCGAAATCCTTGCCATGACCTCGCTTCCGCAGCTCAACCCCAACGCCGCCGGCCAGGGCTCGCCCGAGGCGCGGTTCAACCGCGCCGCGCTCGGAGTCTACGAGCTGGGTTCGACCTTCAAGCCCTTCACCGTGGCGATGGCGATGGACAGCGGCATCATCGAATCGTTCGGCAAGATGTATCCGTGCCCGCGCTCGCTTACGGTCGGCAACCGCTCGATCAGCGACACCCACCCATTCGGCCGCCCCTGCTCGGTCGCGGAGATCATGAAGGAAAGCTCCAATATCGGCACCGCCCAGATCGCCGCCCAGGTCGGCGCGGAACGGCAGAAGGCCTTCCTTCGCAAAATGGGCTTCCTGTCGCCGGTGGCGGTCGAGCTGAAAGAGCGCGGGCGCACACTCAGCCCGGGCAGCAACTGGGGGGAGGTCGCGACCATGACCGTCGGCTACGGCCACGGGATCGCGGTCACCCCGCTGCACCTGGCGACCGGCTATGCGACCCTGTTCAACGGCGGCATCTACCGCCCGCCGACGCTGCTCAAGGTTGACGCGAGGCGCCCGGCGGCCAAGGGGCGGCGCGTGTTCACCGCCGATACCAGCTACAAGATGCGCGCTCTCCTGCGCCTCGTCGTCACCCAGGGCACCGGCAAGAAGGCCGACGCGCCCGGCTATCGAGTCGGAGGCAAGACCGGGACCGCCGAGAAGCCGGTCGCGGGCGGCTATTCGAGCACGCGCGTCGTCACCAGCTTCGCGGGCGTGTTCCCGATGGACGAACCCCGCTATGCGATGGTGGTGATGCTCGACGAACCGCAGCCCACGGCCGAGACCTACGGATTCCGCACCGCCGGATGGAACGCCGCGCCGATCATGTCGCAGACGGTCAGCCGAATTGCGCCGATGCTTGGCGTCATCCCGGACAAGCGCCGCGAGCCCGATCTGTCGGAAGTGCTGCCCTATCTCCACGAAGACGCGGAGAATTAGTCCCCGTGAAGCTCAGCGACCTCGTGGACGTCGAGAATGATTCGCCAGTAACCGGCTTTGCAATCGATCACCGCAAGGTGACGAAGGGCAATGTCTTTGGCGCCTTCAAGGGCGCGATGTTCAACGGCGAGGACTTCATCCCCGCGGCCGTCGACCGCGGTGCCCTGGCCGTCGTCGCCAGCCCCGAAGCGAAGGTCGAAAAAGCTGTTCATCTGGCCGACCCGCGTCCGCGCCGGCTGTTCGCCAAGATGGCATCCAGATATTTCGCGCCCTATCCGGAAACGGTGGTCGCGGTGACGGGCACCAACGGCAAGACGTCGACGGTCGAGATGACCCGGCAGATCTGGCGGATGCTGGGGGCGCGTTCGGCTTCGATCGGGACTTTGGGCGTGACGACGTCCGACGACCAGGTGAAGACCGGGCTGACGACCCCGGACATCGTCACTTTCCTCAGCAACATGGCCGGCCTCAAGCGGATGGGGATCAGCCACGTCGCCTATGAGGCCTCCAGCCATGGACTCGACCAGTATCGCGCCGAGGGCGTGCCGCTGGCGGCCGCGGCCTTCACCAACTTTTCCCGCGACCATCTCGACTATCACCCGACGATGGACGCCTATTTCGAAGCCAAGATGCGGCTGTTCGACGAGGTGATCGAGCCGGGCCGGACGGCCGTGATATGGACCGACGACCCAAAGTCCGAGGAGGTGATCGAGCGCGCGAAGCGCCGCGGGCTGGAGGTGCTCACGGTCGGCCGCAAGGGCGAGACCATTCGGCTGGTCGAGCAGGTGCCCACGCCGCTGGGGCAGACGCTGGCGCTCGAGCATGGCGGCAAGCCCTACCGGCTCGCCCTGCCGCTGATCGGGGCCTACCAGGCTTCAAACGTGCTGACGGCGGCGGCTTTGGTGCTCGCGACCGGCGGCGCATGGCGCGACATTTTCTCCGCGATGCAGCGCGTGGCGCCGGTGCGCGGCCGGCTCGAACGGGCGGTGATCAGCCGCGCCGGAGCGCCCGTCTATGTCGATTACGCGCACACGCCCGACGCGCTCGAGGCGGCAATCCGGGCGCTCAAGCCCCACGTGGAGGGACAGTTGATCACCGTCTTCGGCGCTGGCGGCGATCGCGACGCCGGCAAGCGGGGCCCAATGGGCGAAGTCGCGGCAAGGCTTTCGGACGTGGTCATCGTCACCGACGACAATCCCAGGAGCGAGGACCCCGCGAAAATCCGCTCCGAGGTGCTGGCCGGCGCGCGCGCCGTGACTTCGGGCGCGATCGAGGTGGCCGGGCGCAGGGAAGCGATTGCCCGGGCGCTGGAAATGGCGGGGGCCGGCGATATCGTCCTTCTGGCCGGCAAGGGACACGAGACCGGCCAGATCATCGGCGACAGGGTGCTTCCGTTCGACGACGCGCTGGTGGCTCGGGAGTGCGCAGCGTGACGGCCTTGTGGACCTCAGCCGAGATCGCCGCCGCGACCGGCGGCACCGCGAACGGCAGCTTCGGAGTGACCGGCGTGACTTTCGACAGCCGCGAGGTGCGGCCCGGCGACCTGTTCGTCGCAATGCCTGGAAGCGTCCACGACGGGCACGAGTTCGTGCCCCAGGCGATCGCCGCGGGCGCAGCCGCGCTGCTCGTTTCCAAACCGGTCGATCACCCGCACGTGCTGGTCGAGGACACGGCGCGCGCGCTCGAGGAGCTCGGGCGGGCGGCCCGCGAGCGGACCCGGGCGGTCGTCGTGGGGGTCACGGGCTCGGTCGGCAAGACCAGCACCAAGGAAGCGCTCTACGCGGCGCTCGACCGCTGCCGGCCCGGGCGTGTCCACCGCTCGGTCAAAAGCTACAACAATCACACGGGCGTGCCCTTGAGCCTGGCGCGGATGCCGCGCGAAAGCGACTATGCGGTGTTCGAAATGGGCATGAACAATGTGGGCGAGATCGCGGCCCTGACCCGCCTGGTCCGGCCCCACGTCGCGCTGGTGACCGCAATCGCGCCCGCGCATATCGAAAACCTCGGTTCGGAAGAGGCGATCGCCGACGCCAAGGCCGAGATTTTCGAAGGGCTGGAGCCCGAGGGGGTCGCGATCATCCCTAACGACACGCCGCACCGCGACCGCCTCGTCCGCGTCGCCCGGCGCCATGCCGACCGGATCGTCACCTTTGGCGGCGGTGATGCCGACGTCTATGCGCTGCACGCAGTCAAAGCGGCGAGTGGCGGCAGCCTGATCACCGCAGCGCTGCTCGCCCGCGACGTCACCTTCACGGTCTCGCAGCGCGGCGAGCATTGGGTATCGAACGCGCTCGCGGTACTCGCGGCTGTGGAGGCAGTGGGCGCTGACGTGGGGCTCGCCAGCCTCGCGCTCGCCGACATGAGCGGGATCAAGGGCAGGGGCCAGCGGCACGCCATCCGAATCGACGACGGCGAGGCGCTGCTGATCGACGAAAGCTACAACGCCAATCCGGCGTCAATGGCGGCGACCTTGAAGAGCCTCGGCGCCGAAAGTGTGGCCGGTCGCCGTATCGCGGTGCTCGGGCCGATGCGCGAGCTCGGCGAGCAAAGCGATGCACTCCATGCGGCGCTGGCGCCGGCGGTGATCGAGGCGAAGGTCGACGAGCTGATCCTGGTCGGCGAGGAAATGCGGCCGCTTGAGGAAGCGTTGGGCGGCCAGGTTCGCATCAAACGCGCCGGCGGCCCCGACCAGGCGGCCGAGGCGCTTTTGCGGCTGCTTCGGCCGGGCGACGCCGTGCTGGTCAAGGCCTCCAACTCGATCGGGCTTGCGCGGGTGGTCGAACGGCTCAAGGAGGAAGCGCCATGCTTTACCTCCTAGCCGAGCAGTTCGACTTCCCGGGGATCCTCAACCTCATCCGCTACCTGAGCTTCCGCGCGGGCGCGGCGAGCGCGACCGCGCTCGTCATCGGCCTGCTGCTCGGACCGTGGCTGATCTCCTATCTCAGGGTCCGACAGGGCAAGGGCCAGCCGATTCGCGAGGATGGGCCCAAGGGCCATGTCATCAAGCGCGGGACGCCGACGATGGGCGGCCTCCTGATCCTCATCGCGGTCATCGTTTCGGCGCTGCTGTGGATGAACGTGACGAGCGTCTATGTCTGGGCCGCGCTGCTGGTGACCGCGGGCTTCGGGTTGATCGGCTTCCTCGACGATTACGACAAGATCAAGAAGGCGCACCACGCCGGCCTCAAGGGCCGGACCCGGCTGGTGCTCGAGTTCCTGATCGCGGGCTTTGCGACCTGGCTGATGGTCCGGCACAGCGGCACCTATCTGCACGTGCCGTTCGTCAAGGAGCCGATCGCCGATCTAGGCTGGCTCTACATCCCGTTCGGCGCGTTCGTCATTGTCGCCTTCGGCAATGCCGTGAACCTGACGGACGGCCTCGACGGGCTGGCGACCATGCCGGTGATCATCGCCAGCCTCGCCTTCCTGCTGATCGCCTACATGGTCGGCAACGCGATCTATGCCGACTATCTGGGCGTCCCCCACATCCTGGGCGCGGGCGACCTGACGGTAATCCTGATGGCGATCGTCGGCGCCGGGCTCGCCTTCCTGTGGTTCAACGCGCCGCCGGCCGCGGTGTTCATGGGCGACACCGGCAGCCTGGCGCTGGGCGGCGCCCTCGGCGCCGTCGCGGTCGCCACCCATCACGAGTTCGTGCTGGCGATCATCGGCGGGCTGTTCGTGGTCGAGGCCCTGTCGGTTGTGATCCAGGTCATCGTCTACAAGAGGACCGGGAAGCGCGTCTTCCTGATGGCTCCTATCCACCACCATTTCGAGCATATCGGCTGGTCGGAGCCGACCATCGTCATCCGCTTCTGGATCATCAGCTTCGTGCTTGCGCTGGCGGGTCTGTCGACCCTCAAATTGCGGTGATCACGGCCCGGGCCTTCGCCGGCAAGCATTATGCGGTCTACGGCCTCGCCCGGTCGGGGCTGGCGACGGTAAAAGCGCTGCTCGCCAGCGGCGCGAAGGTGACGGCGTGGGACGCAAAGGAGGAGGCGAGGGCGAAGGCTCCCGCGGGGGCAAAGATCGCGAAGCTCGACGAGGCCGACCTCGCCCAATTCGACAGCCTGGTCGTGACGCCCGGCCTGCCCCTGAACCGCCA
>DASTDZ010000033.1:0-11607 GCA_035710105.1 Sphingomicrobium sp.
CCGGCGAGGAAAGTCCGGGCTCCACGGAACAACGGTGCCGGGTAACGCCCGGCCGCTCCTTAGGGGGCGAGGGACAGTGCCACAGAAAGCATACCGCCCGCCTTCGGACGGGTAAGGTCGAAAGGGTGCGGCAAGAGCGCACCGCGTCCTTGGCAACAAGGGCGGCACGGTAAACCCCACCGGGTGCAAGACCGAATAGGGGCGGCATATGGGCTTGTTCCGGCCCGCCGCCCGGGTTGGTTGCTTGACCCCTCGCGCAAGTGCGGGGCTAGACGAATGGCCGCCCATCCCCGGTTAATCCCGGGGTGGACAGAACCCGGCTTACAGGCCCTCTGGCACTGAATTCCGTCATTGCGACGCCGGCGAAAGCCGGGGGAAGCAATCCAGTGTGGATGTGGATTGCGTCATCGCTGCGCTCCTCGCATTGACGGGTTAGAAGGCAGTCAATGGCGAAGCAGAAAAGATCGGACGATTGGGGCTTTCCGCGCTGGCGCTCCTACGGGAAGGCGGGCCGCGACGCGGCGCGCGTCCGCCTGTGCGACCGCGAAGGCTGCGATTTGCCGGGCGACCGGCCCGCGCCCAAGGCGCCCAACAGCCGCGAGCGCTGGTATTTCTGCGAAGCCCACGCGGCCGAGTACAACAGGAATTGGAATTATTTCGCCGGGCTGAGCCCCGAGGAAGCCGCGCGGCGCGCAGCCGAGGAAGCCAATGGCGCGAGCGGGTTTCGCAGCTCGGCCCACTGGAAATGGGCCGGCCCCGGAGACGACAGCAGGAGCCGCGACGAGATGCGCGCGCTCGATGCGCTGGAGCTGGAATCCGACGTCGATTTCAAGACGGTCAAGGCCGCTTACCGCCGCCTCGCCAAGGAAAACCATCCCGACGTCAAGCCCGGCGACGAGGAAGCGGCGAAGCGGTTCCGCGAAGTGAAGGCCGCCTATGACGTTCTGAAGAAAGCCGAAGAGAGGAAGGCCGCTCCTAGCGGTTGAGCATGAAAGTGGCGGAGCTGAGCGCGATCGGGCGCCCCTCGTCGCCATGCGCGATGCCCCGGACGAAGGCGATCCGGCGCGTCAGCTTCACGCATTCGCAGCGTGCGACGATGGTTTCGCCGCGGTTCGCCGGGCGCAAATAATCGAGCCGCAAATCGACGGTGACGATCGGCAGGAACTTGTTGAGGCTGACCCACACCGAAGTGCCGCTCGCCGTGTCGATCAGGCTGACGACCGCGCCCGAGGCAAGCACGCCGGTTTCCGGGATTCCGACCAGCTCCTCGCGCCAGGGCAGGGCGAGCTCGGCCCAGTTTTCCCCGGACTGGCGGAACTCGAGGCCGAGCGCCCGGCCATGGCCGACGCGCTTGGCAAGCTCGAAGAAACGGCGCGGGTCGAAGCCTGCCGCCGGTGCCTTCATGCCGCGAGCCGCCTCGCGGTCTCCTGGATGAGCTTGATCATGTTGGGGACGCCCTGGGTGCGGTTGGCGCTGAGGTGCTTGCGAAGCTCGAAGGGTGCCAGCGCCGCGGCGACGTCGGTTCGGGCGACCTCCTCGGCAGGCTTGTCCTGGACGGTCGACAGGACGAGCGCGACGATGCCCTTGGTGATCGCCGCGTTGCTATCGGCGAGGAAGTGAAGGCGGCCTTGCGGGGTAGTCGTCGGATAGACCCAGACCGAGGCCGAGCAGCCCCGCACCTTCGTCGCCTCGGTCTTGAGCGCGTCCGGCATGGGCTCGAGCGCGCGCCCGAGGTCGATCAGGAGCCGGTAGCGGTCCTCGCCGTCGAGGAGCCGGTAGTCGTCCAGGATCTCGCTGACGGGTGGGAGGGGCATGAAGTGCAAATAGGCACTGCCGCCCCTGCTGTCACCGCTAGGCTAGCGGTCGCGAAGGTCGTCGATCTGCTTCGCCAGGCTGTTTTCCTTCTCGACGGTGATCCGTTCGAGCACCTTGATTCGCTCCTTGAGCCCCTTGACCTCCTCGCGCAACCGCAGCGTCTCCGCCCGATCTTCGGGAGAAATCTCGGCGGCCTCGCCGCGGCGGCCATATTTCGCGCGCACGACCGAGGCGATCATGACGATCGCGACGATAAGGACGACCATCTCGAAGGGGTTCATCTGGTCTTTTCTCCGCTTTCGATCCGGGCGTGCTCGCGAAGCGCCTCGATCTGGGCCGCGGTCTGCGCTCCGCCGTCGGTCACGATCTGCTCCAAGATCCGCACGCGCTGCTCAAGCTCATGGCTGCGCGACGCATATTGCGCCGCTTTCTCGGCCGCCATCGTCGCCTCCACCTCAAGCCTCTTCTCGCGAAGCTTGAAATAGCGATTTGCGATCAGCATCAGAAGCAGGATCGGAAGGCCGATGACGATAAGGGCGATGAAGACTTCGCCGGGGCCCATCATGCGCGGCCCCCCTTGTCATGGGAAAGCGCGCTGATCTCGCGCTCCAGGCGCGACGGTTCGTCGGTGATGATCCGCTCCACAGTTTCCAGCCGGTCCTTCAACGATCCGATCTCGGCGCGGAGCTGGGCATTCTCGCCGGTCAGCAGCTTGATCCGCTCCGCCGATTCGCGGTCGGTCTTGGGATGGAGAGGTGTGCCCCAGCTGGTTTCCAGCGGGTAGCCGTTCTTGATCTTGAGCCAGGTGGTGAACACCCAGCCGCCGACGCTGAGGCCGACGATGACGGCGATGTACGGCAGCGCCTCGATCACCGCGGCGAAATTCGGATTCATTGCATATCCTCTTCCCTGAGCTGTTCGATTTCGCGGGCGGTGCGTTCGGCCGGGTCGGTCGCAATCCGTTCGAGCGTCGCGATACGCTCTTCGAGCCGGCTGATCTGCCCGTTCAGCCGCTCATTTTCCTGGGTGAGCATCGCGACCTTTTGCTTGGCGTCAGGATGCTCGTCCTTGCTCGCCATTCCGCTCCATTCGTTCTCGATCGGATAGCCGTGGCGCGCCCGAATCCACGTGGATGCCAGCCAACCGAAGGTGGAAATCGCCACGATCGCGATTACAAATTCCGGTCCGCCCCAATTCATGATTAGTTCCCTATTTCGTTAGCGAAGCTGCTCGATTTCGCGCGCGAGCGAGCGATTCTCGATGGTCACATAATGCTCGACCTGCGCGAGCCGGCGGTCGATGTCGCGGAAGCGAGACTTGATGTCGCGGGCGGTACGCGACGGCGAGGTGCGCACGCCCTGCCAGAACTTCTTTTCCTCCGGATCGGAATCGCGAATCTCGCGCGGCTTGTCGTGGGCGATCCAGCCGGTGATGAAATAGACGGGGATCAGCGCGCCGCCGCCCATGAAGATGCCCAGGACCAGGAGGATCCGGATCAAGGTGACGTCGAAGCCCGTGTAGTCGGCAAGGCCGGCGCACACGCCCATGACCTTGCCGTGCTTCTTGTCGAGATAGAATTTCGTCCGGCTCGGCGGCTGCGTGCTCATGCTTTCTCTCCGCGGCGCGTGCGGGTCGGCGTGGTCAGTATCTCGTCGGCGAGCGGGGCGCCGGATTCCGGCAGGCAGGCCTGCTGCCAGGCTGGGTTCTCGGCGGTCATGATCCGCTCGATCGTGCACATCCGGTCGTCGAGCCGGCGGGCCATGTCGTGAAGCTCGTCGAGCAGCTGCTCGTCGCCGACCGTGAGCGTCTTCGCCTGTTTCCACTTGGTCACGTAGTGGAAGATCAACCACGGCAGGCCGAGGAACAGGACGACGATGGCGATGACGGGAATGAAAACTTCATATTCCATCTACTTGGTCCCCTTCGCGGCCAGCGCGGCCTTCATGGCTTCGAGCTCGGCGTCGACCTTCTCCGACGCCTTCAGCTCGGCGATTTCTTCCTCGAGGCTTTTGGGGCCGGTCATGCCCAGCGCCTCGGCGCGGCCTTCGGCAAAGTCGGCGCGGCGCTCGAGCACCTCGAAGCGGCTGAACGCGTCCTCGGTGCGGTTGCCGTTCAACAGCTCGCGGGCCTTGGCGCGGGTGACCGCGCTCTCCAGGCGGTGGGCGATCGCGTTCTGGCGCGCACGGGCCTCGCGGAGTTTGCCCTGGAGCTTGGCGATGTCGGCCTCGTAACCCTTGAGAGTCTCCTCGACGACCTTGATTTCCTCCCTGAGGCCATCGGCCATGTCGGCGGCCTTCTGGCGTTCGAGGAGCGCCGCCTTGGCAAGGTCCTCGCGCCCCTTTGAAAGCGCGAGTTCCGCCTTCTCGGTCCAGCTCGACTGAAGATCCTCCAGCCGGGCGAGGGTGCGCCGCATGTCCTTGCCGTCGGCGATAGTCTTGGCGGCGCTCGCGCGCACCTCGACCAGTGTCTCCTCCATTTCGAGGATGATCATCCGGATCATCCGCGCCGGGTCTTCCGCCCGGTCGAGGAGCTCGGTCATGTTCGCCGCGAAGATGTCCCGCGTCCGGGAAAAGATACTCATTGTTGACTCCGCATTCGATCAGGGCCCTGTCGGCAATATACCATGCATCCTTCATGCCACTTT
Organism: Sphingomicrobium sp.; assembly: GCA_035710105.1. Lineage (GTDB taxonomy): Bacteria > Pseudomonadota > Alphaproteobacteria > Sphingomonadales > Sphingomonadaceae > Sphingomicrobium. The sequence continues at coordinate 4,460 of DASTDZ010000033.1, forward strand.
CGAAAATTGCCGCGAAGCCGCGAAAATCGCTGAATTCCGCCATAAGTCGACGCGAAATATGTTGCCAAATCGTGGTGTTTCGCACCAACAGTCGGTCGGATTTTTGAACAGAGGCCATGGAGCGGGCGGAAACCTTCGTCGGGCAGAGCAATGCCGTCCTCGACGCCGTCGAGCGCGCGAGCCGCGCCGCCGCGCTCAACCGGCCGGTGCTGGTGATCGGCGAGCGTGGCACCGGCAAGGAGCTGATCGCCGAGCGCCTCCACCATTTGAGCCCGCGCTGGGCCGGGCCGCTGGTGGTGATGAACTGCGCAGCGCTTCCGGAAAACCTGATCGAGGCGGAGTTGTTCGGTCACGAGGCCGGCAGCTTTACAGGAGCGACGAAGACCCGTCACGGGCGCTTCGAGGAAGCTGACGGCGGAACCCTTTTCCTGGACGAGCTCGCAACCCTGTCGTCCCCAGCCCAGGACCGGCTGCTGCGCGCCACGGAATATGGCGAGATCACCCGTATCGGGGCGTCCAAGCCGATCTCGATCGACGTCCGCATCGTCGCCGCGACCAACGAGCATCTGCCGACCCTGGTCGACCGGGGGCGCTTCCGCGCCGACCTCCTCGATCGTTTGTCGTTCGAGGTGATCACGCTTCCGCCGCTGCGTTCGCGCCAGGGCGACATCCCGCTCCTGGTCGAGCATTTCGGGCGGCGCATGGGCGCCGAGCTCGAATGGACGAATTGGCCGGGCTTCACCGACAAGGCGATGGCGGAGCTCGAACGCTATCCCTGGCCGGGCAACGTCCGCGAGCTGCGCAATGTCGTCGAGCGCGCTGTCTATCGCTGGGAGGACCCGGAGCGGCCGATCGATGCGATCCAGTTCGATCCGTTCAATTCGCCGTGGGCGCCAAAGGCCAGGCCGCCGGCCGCCCCGTCCGAGCCCGAAACCGCCGAAGCCACCCCGGAGGCGGCTGGGGATCCGGCGGATTCTGCCGTTCCGCCGATCGAGACCGACGACTTCCGGGGCGCAGTCGACGCCTACGAGCGCGCGCTTCTCGAGAACGCGCTACGCCGCAACCGCTTCAACCAGCGGGCGACGGCCGCCGCGATCGGGCTTAGCTACGATCAGCTCCGTCACGCCCTCAAGCGCCACAAGCTGCTCGACGCCGGCTCGCGCTAACCGCTTGCGGATTCGTCGAAAAGTGCGTGCATCGACTTGTCGCGAGGAGTATTGCCGGTAAAGCTGGGAAAGGAGGCTTCAGATGAAGGGCCTTTCGCTTGCTTTGGCCTTGACCCTCGGCCTTTCCGCCGCGCCGCTCGCGGCATCCATCGTCACTGTCGGGACGCCGCTTGCCCAGGACTGCTTCACCTGGGCGGAGCGCAGGGATCCGCGCCCGGACGCGCTCGAAACCTGCACCCGCGCACTTAGAGAACCACTCGACATCGAGAACAGGGCGGCGACCCTCGTCAACCGCGGGGTCATCCGCTTGATCCACAACGACCTGCCGGGAGCCGAGGCCGATTTCGACGCGGCGATCGCGCTTCGTCCGAACCTGTCCGACGCTTGGCTCAACAAGGGCTTCATCCGGCTGCGCACCGGCGATGGAAGCGCGGCGCTGCCGCTGCTCGAAAGGGCGCTCGATCTGCGCGCCAGGCGGCCGGCGCTCGCCTATTTCGCGCGCGGCATCGCCCATGAGCAGGCCGGGAATGTCCGGGCGGCCTATGCCGACCTGGTCCGGGCCCGCGACCTCGAGCCCGGATGGTCGATGCCGCAACAGGCGCTGGCGCGCTACTCGGTCGTCGAGCGCTAGCGGAAGTTCGTCATCGACAGCAGCATCGGCACCGACAGAAGCACGTTGGTGCGCGAGGCGATCAGTGCCGTTCGGGCTGCCTTCGCCTTGGCCGCATCGTCGGCTTCAACGATCCCAAGCACCTTCTTCTGGTTGGGCCAGATGATGAACCAGACGTTGAACGCCATGATGAGCGCCAGATAGACGCCGATCGACAGCAGCCGGAATCCCTCCTGGAAGGTCAGGACCTCCATCAGCTCGTGGTAGAGCTGGGCGAGGATGACCCCAGCGAGCACGGTCAACGCTGCCGCCCAGCGGAAATAGAACAGCGCCTGGGGGGCAATATGCTTGGTGACCGCGGGCTTCTGCTCGGCCGGGATCGCCGGCATCGCGGGCGTCTGCACGAAGTTGAAATAGTAAAGCAGGCCGATCCACATGATTCCGAACAGGACGTGCAGCCACTGCATGACTCCGATCGCGATCCCGGTCGACGACACGCCCGGCGCAATCGCATAGTCCGGAAGCGCGATGAGGATCACGGCAAGGCCGAAGCCGATCAGCACCACCAACCACAGGTTTGCGAAGAACTTGTCCATCAGCTTTCCCCCTTATTCCGCGCGATAGCCAGTCACGGGCTGATTGTTACGGCGGCCTACGCCAATCGCAAGCACTTGATTGGCCCTGGGTGGAGCCTGCGCGGCGCTCGTCCGTTCCCTTGAGGTGAACCCTTGAAAAAGATGAGGACCGCCATGGCCTTCAAGCTGCCAGACCTTCCATTCGCCCGCGACGCGCTCGAGCCCTACATGTCGGCCGAGACTCTCGATTTGCACTGGGGCAAGCACCACAGGGCTTATGTCGAGAAGACTAACAAGCTGCTTGCCGCCAAAAGGGAGGGCGGCGGATCGCTGATCGAGGTCGTCCGCCGCGCCCGCGAGATCGGCGATTCGAAGCTGTTCAATAATGCCGCGCAGCTGTGGAACCACAGCTTCTTCTGGCAATGCCTCGCCCCAGCTGCAGGGCAGAAGCCGGGCGAACGGCTTACGCGGATGATCGATGAGGCGTTCGGCAGCGTCGAGGGGATGCTCACCGCGCTCAAGGAAGAGGCTGTCAATCATTTCGCCAGCGGCTGGGCTTGGCTGGTGCTCGATCGCGACAAGCTGAAGATCACATCGCTCCACGACGCCGACACGCCGCTGGTCCATGACGGGATGACGCCCCTCTTCACGCTCGATGTCTGGGAGCACGCTTATTACATCGACTATCGCAACGAGCGGCCGAAGTTCGCAAAGGAAGTGCTCGGGAACATCGTCAACTGGGAATTCGTCGAGCGAAACCTGGACGGCGAAGGCGCCACGCGGGCGGATCAGGAAGCCGCGAGTACGCGGGAGATGGAAGCTACGACTTAAGCCGATAGCCGGTCCTGAAGATCCACCAGATCCCCGCCAGGCACAGCAGCAGGAAGCCGAAGGTCGCCGCAAGCGCGACGCCGAACGACACGTCGGCGGTCCCGAAGAAGGTCCAGCGGAAGCCGTTGATCAGGTAAACGATCGGGTTGGCGAGAGTGATCGTCCGCCACGGCTCGCCGAGCATGTCGATCGAATAGAAGGCGCCGCCGAGGAACGTGAGCGGGGTGACGATCAGCAGCGGGATGACCTGCAGCTGCTCGAACCCCTTGGCCCAGATGCCGATGATGAAGCCGAACAGGCAGAAGGTCAGCGCGACCAGCAGCAGGTAGAGGAGCATCGCCAGCGGGTGGGAGACGGTGACGGGCACGAACAAATGGGCGGTCGCGAAGATGACGAGAGCGACGATCACCGCCTTGGTCGCCGCTGCGCCGACATAGCCGAGCACCGTCTCGAACGCCGACATCGGCGCGGACAGGATTTCGTAGATGGTGCCGGTAAAGCGCGGCATGTGGATCCCGAAGCTGGCGTTGAAAATGCTCTCGTTGAATAGTGAGAGCATCATCAGCCCAGGGACGATGAAGCTGCCGTAGGCGATCCCGTCGATCTCGGTCATGCGGCTGCCGATGGCGGCGCCGAAAACGATGAAATAGAGCGACGTGGTGATCACCGGCACCGCGAGCCCGGTCCACAAGGTGCGCCGGAAGCGGTGCATCTCGAACTTGTAGATCGCCCAGATGCCGCGCAGGTTCATTCGGCCGCCCCCCTACGCTCGTCGTGGATCAGGCCGACGAAAATGTCCTCCAGGCTCGACTGGCGTGTGTCGAGGTCCTTGAAGGCAATTCCCGAATCGCGCAGCGCCGTCAGCAGCGAGGGGATTCCGGTGCGCTCCGCCTTGGCGTCGAACTCGTATGTGAGCTGGCTGCCCTCCTCGCCGAGCTCGAGGTTCCACTCGGCCAGCTCCTCGGGGATCGCCTCGATCGGCTCGGCGAGCTGCAGATGAAGGAGCTTGCGCCCCAGCTTCTTCATCAGCGCGTTCTTCTCCTCGACCAGGATCAGCTCGCCCCTGTTGATGACGCCGACCCGGTCGGCCATCTCCTCGGCCTCCTCGATGTAATGGGTGGTGAGGATGATCGTCGTGCCGTTGTCGCGAAGCCGGCGCACCAGCGCCCACATGTCCCGGCGAAGCTCGACGTCGACGCCCGCGGTCGGCTCGTCGAGGAACAGGATGTCCGGCTCATGCGCAAGCGCCTTGGCAATCATCACGCGCCGCTTCATCCCGCCCGACAATTCCTTGAGGATGGTCTTGCGCTTGTCCCATAGCGAAAGGTCCTTGAGGATCCGCTCGATCCGCGCCGGGTCGGGCTTGCGGCCGAATAGCTCGCGGCTGAAGCTCACCGTGCTGAGCAGCGGCTCGAACACGTCCATGGTCAGCTCTTGCGGGACGAGGCCGATCCGAGTCCGCGCATGGCGATAATCCGACCGCCAGTCGCGCCCGTCGACGAGCACCTCGCCGCCGCTCGGCGTGACGATCCCGCAGACGATCCCGATCAGCGTGGTCTTGCCTGCGCCGTTGGGGCCGAGAAGCGCGAAAATCTCGCCGCGGCGGATGTCGAGGTCGACGCTCTTCAATGCCTCGGTGCCGGTCGCGTAGCGCTTGCTGAGCCCGCGGATCGACAGGATGGGATCCATCGCGCCGTCGCTCATTCGACGGGCCCTGGCTCGGCCGGCGTCGCATCTGTCTTGTTCAGCCCGTGGCGAATCAGCATCGGGATGTTGGCGGCCGCGAACAGGAAGGTGAGCGGGATCGCGCCCCACAGCTTGAAGCCGATCCAGAAATCGGTCGAGGCGTTGCGCCACACCGCCTCGTTGAGTGCGGCCATGGCGACTAAGAACAGGGCCCAGTTGCGCGTAAGCTTGCGCCAGCCCGCCTCGTCCAGCCCCGGATAGGCGCTCCCCAGAACGCGCTTCAACAGCGGCTTGTCCGCCCACAGCCCGAAGCCGAGCAGAGCCGCGACGAACAAATAGTAGAAGGTCGGCTTCATCTTGATGAAGGTCTCGTCGTGCAGCCACAGCGTGACCCCGCCCATGACGACGACGAGGACGCCGGAGAACCACAGCATCGGCGAGATGTGACGGAACTTCAGCGCCGAATAGAGCATCGCTGCGACCATCGCCGCCATGAAGGCGCCGGTCGCGACGAAGATCTTGAGCGCCTGCGGCACGGGCGCGAAGAAATTGACCGCGAAGAAGACCAGCAGCGGCCCGACGTCGATCAACAGCTGCGATCCGCCCGAAGGTTTGCTGTTCTTGCTCATTCCGGCGGCAGCCCTGCGATTGCCCGCGCGACCTCGCGGGGATCGAACGGCCTCAAGTCGTCGGCGCGCTCGCCCACCCCGATGGCGTGAATCGGAAGCCCGAACTTCTCGGCCGCTGCAACCAGCACCCCGCCGCGCGCAGTGCCGTCGAGCTTCGTCATGATCAGCCCTGTCACGTTGGCGGTCTCGCGGAACACTTCGACCTGGGCCAGCGCATTCTGGCCGGTGGTTGCGTCAAGGACCAGCAGCACATCGTGCGGCGCCTCCGGGTTGAGGCGCCCCAGCACGCGGCGGATCTTGGCAAGCTCGTCCATCAAATGGCTCTTGTTCTGCATCCGCCCGGCGGTATCGACGACGAGTACGTCGATGCCCTGCGCGGTGGCCTGCTTGACCCCGTCGAAGACCAGGCCCGCGGGATCGGCGCCTTCCTTGCCGGAAATGACCGGCGCGCCGATACGCTCGCCCCAGATCTGCAATTGCTCGATCGCCGCGGCGCGAAACGTGTCGCCGGCGCACAGCAGCACGCCGTAGTCCTGTTCCTTCAGCCAGTGGCCGAGTTTGCCGATGGTCGTCGTCTTGCCCGATCCGTTGACTCCGATGACGAGGATCACGTGCGGGCGCGGGAAACCCCAGACTTCGAGCGGCCTCGCGACCGGCGCCAGGATCTCCTCGATCTCCTCTGCGAGGATGGTGCGCAGCCCCCGCTCATCCAGCCTTTCGAACTTCTGCCGGGCGATCGCCTCGCGGATGCGGTGCGACGCTTCGGGCCCGATGTCGGAGGCGATCAGCGCTTCCTCGATGTCGTCGAGCGTCGCCGTGTCGAGCGCCGCGCGGCTGGCGAGGCCGGTGAGGTTGCCGGCGACCTTTTCGGCAGTCTTGGAAAAGCCGCCGCGCAGGCGGTCGAGCCAACTCACGCCCAATCACCCAAGAGGTAATCGCCATCGCGGGCCTCGATCCGTGCGACGCCGAACTCACCGCGCTGCGCGCCCTCGACGATTATGGGGGCAAAACCGTCGCTGTGCCCCTTGCCCGCGGCCTCGGCCAGGACCGGCTGAACGGACCCGACCAGCCCGTCGAGCCAGGCGTGGCGTCGCGCGTCCGCCGCTTCGCGAAGCCGCGCTGCGCGGGCCTTCACCAGCTCGGGCGGAAGCTGCGGCATTCGCGCCGCGGGGGTCCCGGGCCGAGGCGAAAAGGGGAAGACGTGCGCGGCGACGATGTCGCAATCGTCGAGCAGTCTCAGGGAATTCAACGCCATCTCTTCGCTCTCGGTCGGAAAGCCGGCGATGAGATCCGCGCCGATCGTCGCTTCGGGCCGCGCCGCCTTGATCTTCTCGACCATGCCGACCGCCTGTGCGCGGCTGTGGCGCCGCTTCATGCGCTTGAGCACCAAATCGTCGCCCGCCTGGAGCGACAGGTGGAAATGCGGCAGCAGCCTGGGCTCGCCGGCAATCAGTTCGAGCAACGCGCCGTCCATCTCGACGCTGTCGAGTGAGGAAAGGCGCAGGCGCTTAAGCCGCGGCTCGGCCGCCAGCAACCGCTGGCACAGCGCGCCGAGCCCGCCGGCATAATCGGTGATGTCGACCCCGGTGAGCACGATTTCCTTCGCGCCGCAGTCGATCTCGCGGGCGATGGCGTCGCGGATCGCCTCGAA
>DASTDZ010000034.1:0-10919 GCA_035710105.1 Sphingomicrobium sp.
AAGGAAGGCGACGAGGTGTCGAGCGGCGACATCCTCGCCGAGATCGAGACCGACAAGGCGACGATGGAGTTCGAGGCGGTCGACGAGGGCAAGATCGCCAAGATCCTGGTTCCCGAGGGCACCGATGGCGTCAAGGTCGGCACGGCCATCGCGATCCTGGAAGCCGAAGGGTCGGCAAGCGAGCCTCCGGCCCCCGTGAAGCCAGAGGTGGAGCCCGAGGTCGCCGCCAGGTCCATCCAGGAGCCGGAATCGCAGGCGGCCGAGGACCTGCCGACCCCGAAGCGAATGGAGACCGCGGCGCGAGATTTGGTCGCGGACGTCGATTCGACGAGCGACGACGACCGGCCCGACGCCCCAGAGGGTACGATCATGGCCAGCCTCACTGTGCGTGAGGCGCTTCGCGATGCAATGGCCGAGGAGATGCGGCGCGACGACCGCGTGTTCGTGCTCGGCGAGGAGGTCGCCGAGTATCAGGGCGCCTACAAGGTCACCCAGGGCCTGCTGGAGGAGTTCGGGCCCAGGCGCGTCGTCGACACGCCGATCACCGAATATGGCTTCGCCGGAGTCGGGACGGGCGCGGCGATGGGCGGACTTCGGCCGATCGTCGAGTTCATGACCTTCAATTTCGCGATGCAGGCCATCGACCATATCGTGAACTCGGCGGCGAAGACCAATTACATGTCTGGCGGGCAAATGCGCTGCCCGGTCGTGTTTCGCGGCCCCAATGGAGCCGCGGCTCGCGTCGCCGCCCAGCACAGCCAGAATTACGGGCCCTGGTACGCGAGCGTTCCCGGCCTGATCGTTATCGCTCCCTACAGCGCGGCCGACGCCAAGGGGCTCTTGAAGGCCGCGATCCGGACCGACGACCCCGTCGTCTTCCTCGAGAACGAGCTTCTCTACGGCCAGCATTTCGACGTGCCGGAGATCGACGATTATGTGCTTCCGATCGGTAAGGCGAAGGTGGTCCGGCCGGGCAAGGACGTGACCCTGGTCAGCTATTCGATCGGGGTCGGTGTGGCGCTCGATGCGGCGAGGGAACTGCTGTCGCAGGGCATCGACGCCGAAGTGATCGATTTGCGGACGCTTCGCCCGCTCGACAAGGCGACGGTGCTGAAGAGCCTCGCCAAGACCAATCGCATGGTTGTCGTCGAAGAGGGCTGGCCGACCTGCTCGATCAGCTCGGAAATCATCGCCATCGCCATGACCGAGGGTTTCGACGACCTCGACGCGCCGGTGCTGCGCGTGACCGACGCCGATGTGCCGCTGCCCTATGCCGCGAACCTCGAGAAGCTGGCGCTGATCAAGTCGGAGGACGTGGTCGCCGCCGCCCGGCAGGTCTGTTATCGCTGAGCCGGGGCCGGGGCCGATCGGCGCCGACTGCGAGCTGGCGCTTCTCCACATCCCCGGTGAGCTGCGCGGCGCCTTCCAGGCTTTGTTCGCGATCGATGCCGCGATGGGCGACGTCGTCGCCCGCTCGGCGGAGCCGCAGCTGGCGCGGATCAAGCTCGCCTGGTGGCGCGAGCAGCTCGAAGCGCTGGACGAAAAGCCGCCGCCGGCCGAGCCTCGGCTGAGGGCCGTCGCGGAGCAACTGCTTCCGCGCGGGGTGACTGGAGGCGCAATCGCCGGGCTGGAGCCCGGCTGGGCGACCCTGCTCGACGAGGAAATCGATCCGGAGCTGGTGGCGGCGCGAGGAGCGACGTTGTTTCGGATCGGCGGCAGGCTGCTCGGATCCGATGACGCGAAGCTTGGCGAGGCGGGAGCGCTTTACGCGCTTGCCTCGGTTGGCCGGCGGGGCCTGCCCGGGCTGTTGGAGCCCGCGCGGTCCCATGCCGAGGCTTTGCGCGGCCATCGTTTCGAGCGACGGGCTCGGCCGCTGACCATGCTCGCCCGAGCGGCCACGCGCGACCTTTGGGGCAAAGAGGATGAGGGCAGGCCCGCCCGTGCCCTCGCCATGCTCGCCCACCGCTGGAGCGGCCGCGTCTGTTGACAGGGGCTGGTCCGCAATGGACTGTGTTCGCGCCGAATCTCCATTGTTGGGGGGAAACCCGATGTGGCGATTTCTGGCGGGGGCCGTGGCTTCTTTCCTGATGATGACCGGCGCGTTCCTGCTTTGGCAAAGCCGGGCGGAAGAAGCCCAGCAGTTGCCGCCAGCGCCGCCCGCCAGCCGCGCCCCGTCGATGATTGCGCAAAAGCCGCCGCCCGCGCCGGAAGCGCCGGCCAGGAGCCGCGAGGAAAAACGGTTCGACCGGGCCGACAAGAACAAGGACGGCCGGATCGAAATGGCCGAGCTGCTGCAGCCGCGCCGGAAGCCATTCGCCAAGCTGGACACCAACCGCGACGGCAAGCTGTCGTTCGAGGAATGGGCGGTGAAGACCGTCGACAAGTTCAAGGGCGCCGACAGGGACCGCAACGGGCAGCTGTCGCGCGCTGAATATGCCTCCACTGCGCCGAAGCCGGCGAAGAAGAAAAGCTGCAGCTGCTAGCTATTCCGCCGAGGCCGTGGCCACGCCGTCGAGCTTGACCCGGGCGAGAAGCTTCTCGTCGCGGTTGTAGCGGTCGGGTCGGAAGGCGACCCCGTCCTTGGTCGGAGCGGCGGTGAAATAGGTGATGTAGACCGGGACCGGATCGGGCACGTCGACCCTTTCTTCCGCCTCCCCGCTCGGTTCCTGCCGCCGGCCGAACACCCATTTTTGGAGCCTTTCGGCGTCTTCCAGACGGATGCAGCCGTTGCTGATCCAGCGCTTGTCGGTCGCGAACATCGGCTTTTCCGGCTCCGGCACATCGTGCAGGTAGATCCCGAAGGCATTGGGAATCATGAATTTCATGTCGCCCATCGAATTCCACGGGCCCGGGCCGCGGCGCAGACGTATGGTCACGCGACCATCGGCGACCGCCTGCCAGTCGACGGTGGCAGGATCGAGCAGCTTGGCGTCTTCCGTCCAGTCCGACAGCACCTGGTAGTCGCGCTCGGTCAGATAGATCAGTCCCTGCTCGAGCACGCGCTTGGCGACGATGCTGGCGGCAAGGTCGGGCGGCACGTTCCAATAGGGGTTGAGCTGGATGAAGCTCAATTCGGCCGCCATCATTGGCGTCTGGGTCTCGGCAGAGCCGACGATGACGTTCATGCTGTCGACGAGCTTGCCGTCCTCGTAGGCGTAAAGCCGGGCGGCGCCCGCATCGACGAGGATGTAACGACCCCGGTCCGATGCAGCGGGCAGGCGGCGCGCGCGCTCCATGTTGACGATGATCACTCGCTCGTAATGGCCGGCGCCGAGATTGAGCGAGGCGATCGTGCCGTTGCCGACGATCCCGTCGGGCTTCATGCCATGGGCGGCCTGATAGTCGCGGACCCGCTTTTCGAGAGCGGCGTCGAACTGGTCGCCCGGTGCGAGGCCAAGCCGCTGGCGGAGCAGCGTAACCCGCGCGTCCTTCGCGCCCGGTTTCATCGCCGGGCCCTCGGGAATGTCGATGTCTGGAAGCGAGCCCCAGCGCTGCCGATATTTCATCAGCCCGCGGCGAAGCGCGGTGTAGGTCTCGTTCACCGGCACGAACAGGTCTATCGGCGCCCCGGTCCAGTCCTCGAAGCCCATGCTTTGAAGGAGCTCGTTGCGGCGGTCGATCTCCGGCTTGATCTCCGGGTCGATGTAGATGAGGTCCACGCCCTGCTCGATGCTCGGCGGAATTTCGATCGGCTCGATCGGCGTGTCCTGCGCGATTGCGGGCGCGGCGAGCGCGGCGGCAAGCGCCGCCAAGAGACTGATCCCCACCTTCATGGAACCGAGCTTACCAAGCCTGGATGAACGGTTCCAGAAGGTCTCGCCGCCAACTCTCGCGAGGAAAGCCCGGGCCGACGCGATGTTCTTGATTTGTTCTGCCCTTCAGGTAGAATTTCCTCCATGCCGGTCGAGTCGATTCCCGGGCGCGGCGCGACGCGCAATGCCACGCCGACGCGCTTCAACCTCAAGGAGCGCGCCGCCGAGGGCGACTGGCTCGACAGCGTCGAGGCGCTGGACGGCCTTGCCAAGCGCCGGACGACGGTCACGATCGAGCACCCAAAGACAATCCTGACGCGCAACAGCTCGCCCGACATCGGCTTCGACCGCTCGATCAACCCGTATCGCGGCTGCGAGCATGGCTGCATCTATTGCTTCGCAAGGCCGACCCATGCCTATCACGACCTGTCGCCGGGCGTTGACTTCGAATCGCGCCTGTTCGTGAAGCCGAACGCGCCGGCGCTGCTCCACCAGGCGCTGTCGAAGCCGGGCTATGAGTGCGCGCCGATTGCGCTCGGCACCAACACCGATCCGTACCAGCCGATCGAGGACAGGTGGAAGGTGACGCGCTCGATCATCGAGCTCCTGCTCGAGTGCAGGCACCCGTTCACCATTACAACGAAGTCCGACCGCGTACTGCGCGACCTGGACATCTTGAAGCCGGCTGCAGCGCTCGGCATCGCCTCGGTGGCGCTGTCGGTCACCTCGCTCGACCCGAAGATGAGCCGCATCCTGGAGCCGAGGGCGCCTTCCGGGCGCAAGCGGATCGAGGCGATCCGGCGGCTGAATTCGGAAGGCGTGCCCTGCCACGTCGCCATCGCGCCGGTCATCCCGCAGATCACCGACCATGAGCTCGAAAGCATCGTCGAGGCCGCCGTCGGGGCCGGCGCGCGCGGCGGCTTCTACCTTCCGGTCAGGCTTCCGCACGAAGTCGCGCCCTTGTTCCGCGACTGGCTCAAGGAGCATTTTCCCGACCGCGCCGGCAAGGTCATGAGCGTCATCCGGCAGATGCGCGGCGGGCGCGACAACGACCCCAATTTCTTCAGCCGCATGCGGGGAGCCGGGCCCTGGGCGGAGCTGCTCCGGACCCGGTTCGAGATCGCGGCGAAGAAGTATGGCCTTCGCCAGGCCAAGTTCCCGCTCCGCCGCGACCTCTTCCAGCCGCCGCAGGGCGACCAGCTACGGCTCCTCTGACTTTCGCCAGAATCAGCATGCGCAGCGAAGTCAGGCCGGAGCCGAAACGGGCCCCGCGGCGTTGAGGCAGGAAAACGGGAGGTATGACGATGCGAATTCTGTTTGCCGTTCCACTTCTGGCCCTGGCCGCGTGCAACGTCGAGAACGATCCGGCCAACGACCAGGTGACGATCCAGTACAACGAGGAGCAGGCGCAAAACGTCGCCGAAGACGTCGGCAATACAGCGCAAGGAATCGGCCAGGCGATCGCCAACGAGGCGGACGAGACCGTCGACAAGCTCCAGAACACCGATGTCGACGTCGATGTCGACACCAATACGGCCGACAATCGCCAGTAGTATCCCGTCGAACCGGACGGTGCCGCACTGATCCTGCAATTCTCGGCAGTCCCCCGGACTGCCGGCTTGATCGCGTGACTGGCACCGTCCCCCGGACGGTGCCGAACACGCGATGGTCGGGGAGACAGGATTCGAACCTGCGACCCTCTGCTCCCAAAGCAGATGCGCTACCGGGCTGCGCTACTCCCCGCCTTCGCCAAGGCTTCGGCGGGCACGCCCGCCATTTTCCCGCCGGCTTGCCAGCCGTAGCCCGCGAGGAGCAAAGGCTGGTGGGCCCGGAGGGATTCGAACCCCCAACCTAGCCGTTATGAGCGGCCGGCTCTACCGTTGAGCTACAGGCCCCGCCGAAGCTCCGAGGTAAGTCGGCGCGGCGCGGCGCGCAAGCTAGGCCCTGGGCAGGCGGAGCACGAGCTCGCCGTCGATAGCGATCAGCTCGCCGCCAGCCGTTCGGGCGAGGCTCCGAACAAGCCTGAGCGGAAGGGTGGCGAAGTCGGCCGCGCGCCGGTTGCGTTCCGGCGACAGGTCGATGTTCCTGAGTGCGGCCGGGCATGTGACCCGCACTTCGCAATGCTCGGCGTCGGACGTGATTTGAAACGTCACGGTTTCGCCCTGCGCTGCGCCCTCGATCACCGCCGTGCAGAGCCTTTCCGCGAGCCGCGCCGCGAGCTGCGGGTCGAGCGAGCAGCGGGCAGGATCGATCCCACCGGTAACGCTGATCCGAACGCCGCGCTCGTCGGCGAGCCGCTCGACCAGATCCCAGGACTGGGCGAGGGCGTCGGCCAGTTCCGCCACCGCCGATGGGTCGCGCGAGCGAAGCTTGGCCGCGAAATCCAGGTCCTCGACCGCGCTGTGCAGGAGCCGGGCCTGGGCAGCGATCTCGGCGGCGCGGACGCGGTACTTCTTGCCCGCGGGACCGAAATATTCGCCCGTAATAATCTCGGCAAAGCCGATGATGGCGTTGAGCGGTGTCTTGATCTCGTGGGCAAGCTCGCGGAGCGAGTCCGGGTCGAGCGCTGCATCCGCGGCGGCAGAAGGTGCGGCTGGAAATCGCTCCGCCAACCCGCGATAACCGGCAAATCGCCCGGTCGCGCGCTCGAAGGCCGGGATCCCGCTGATCTTCCATGCACCGCCGGCCCTGGTATCGGCCGGAAGCTCCAGAACGCCTTCGTGAAACGGCGCGCGGGCGGCGAAAGCCCGCTCGACGCCGGGATCGACGCCGCCGCCCGGGCCGCGCTGAGCGATCGACTGGCCGACCAGCGCCCCGCGCGGCGCGCCCTCGACCCAGTCGATCTCGCCGGCTTCGTTGCATTCCCACCTGAACAATCGTGGCAACTCCTCGCCGGCGGCATCCGGCAAGGATTCCGAGCCGCCATCGGACTTGCGCTGCTGCCGGAGCCGTTCGATCCGGGCCACGACGTCGCCGATCGACGGGACTGCGCTCGATCCGCCGCCACCGCTTTCCGAGTGCGGGATCGAGGCCTGTTGCTGCTGCGACGGCTTGCTCGAATGGATGGCGGCAATGAACGCCCGGCATTCCTCGCTCGCCACCGCTGAAACCTTGGTCCATTCGGCGGCGGTGAGCCGGGCGGAGGCAAGAACCGGGGCGGCGACGGCAATCGGCTCGGCGGCGAAACAGGCGACGAGCTCGGTCGAAAGCTGGAGCGGAGCGACGGCAAGCGCAGTCGCGGTGCGGACCCGTTCGTCGACCCGTGACGCGCCGTCGCGAATTTCGGCGATTGCCTGATCGATCAGCTTCGGGTCGGCCTGCGGGCTCGAGCGCGCGACGAGCTCGACCAGCTGCCGCCAGCGCACGGCCCGGTCGTGCGGGTCCGCGGCCGGCTGCGCCAGGACGGTCCTCAATCGGTCATCGAAGCGCACTGGCAACACTCGCGCATAGACTCTCGGAAATTTCCACAGCCCGCTCTATCCGGCTGGTCGAACGGAGGAAGTTACCAGCTGTTAACTATCCCGAAACGGGACAGGAGTCTGCGCGAATTGAAAGGGCGGGGCCGCCGGTGAGGGCGGCCCCAGGTTTCGTGTGGTCAGGCCCTGGTCGACAGGTAGAGGAGCCAGTATTTCGCAAGCTCCGAATTGGGCCCGCCAACGGCGCTCAGGGCCGCGGTCGCACCCGCCTTGTCGCCCTGACGCGCAAGTGCCATGCCGAGGCGCAGGTTGATCAGGTCCTTGTCGGCCTCCGGCTTGCCGAGCGCGGCGCGATAGAATTCGACCGCCTTCGCATATTCGCCATAGCCGTAATAGGCATCGCCGATGATCAAGGTCTGGCGCGCGTTTGCGCTTGCCTGGGGTGCCGCCGCCAGGCTTTCACGGTCACCCTTGGTGCGCTGCGAGGCAAGCGCATAAAGCTGGCTGAAGCTCGGATCGCTGCGCTTGATGACGTTGGCCGCGAAGCCTTCATCGAGCACGGCCTTGGCCTCGCCCGACAGCCCCTTGCGGACAGCAAGATCGGCATAGGTGAAGTAATCGGCCGCGACGAGCGCGTTGGTCGCTCGCTTCAACCGGAGGAGGTCGAGCGTCCGAGTCTCATCGAGCTGGCCGAGGTTCTGATAGATGGCGAGCGAATCGCGCCAGCTGGCGCTCGACGGATAGGCCTTGACCCAATCGCGGCTAATCTGAATCGCCTGCGGAAGCTTGCCTTTCCACGCGACCTGGAGAGCGCGCTTGTACCAGGTCTCGCTGGGCTTGGCGCCGCCCGCGGACTGCAGGGCGATGCCCTTCTGGAGCAGCTGCAGCGCTTCGCCCGCCTTGCCCTGCGCGACCATCGCTTCGGCCATCCCGGCCGTAGCCTCGACGCTGTTCGGGTTGAGCTGGAGCGCCTGGCTGTAGGCCTGGGTGGCCCGGTCGTTCACCTTCATCGCCGCATAGGTCTGGGCAAGGTTGATGTAGACCGAGTACTTCTCCTCCTCCAGGACCGAGCCCGACGCCAGCATGGCCTCGAGCGCCGCCGCGATGCCGCCGCTGTCTTTGGCGTTTGCGGCCGCCTTGAGCTGGAGGAGGGCGACCACGTAGCGATCGTCGCCGGTCTTCGCCGCGGCCTGCGCGGCCTGCAGCGCCGCCGGGATTGCGGCGGTGTTGTTCTCATTGACTGCCTTCTGCAGCTCCTGGATCGCCTTGCCGGCCTCGCGCGAGACCTTGGGCACGTGGGTCTTGAGCACGTTGGCGCCCTGCGCCGGCTGGTCGGCGGGCTTGGCCCGCGCGTCCTGCTCGCCGGCTCCGGCCGACGTCTGCGGCGCTGCCTGCGCGCCATAGGTCTGTTGTGCGGTCGCGGAAGTCGCGGCGAAAGCGGCGCCCGCGAGCAGGGCGGCCACGGCTGTGATCCTGAGTTTCATTCTAGCTCCTCCGCCGGCCCAGCGCCGGCCCCGATGAGATGGAAGGGGTCATTCCGTTCGCGACGGCCAATACTGCCGCGAAGCGGGATCGCCAAGGCCACTGCTTCAGCCCCCATGAACGCGCATTGAACCATCTGAATTCCCGGGCTTTTTCGAACCGGAAAAAGGGATTTCGGACGCTGGCGCATTGGTTCGCGCGTGCGCATACGCGTGCGCGCGGGGTGGCGCCCGCCGGAACAATCGGCTAGGCCGTCGAACGGGGGGCAGGGCGCCGCTTGCGGCGTCGCTTCAACCGCGTAATCGCACACAGAAGGATTGGACAGGCTTTGGCCACCGAACCGCCGGCCGACGAGCGCCGCGACATCGAACCGGGCGACATCGCCCCCATCTCCATCGTCGAGGAGATGAAGACCTCCTACCTCGATTACGCGATGAGCGTGATCGTCAGCCGGGCGCTTCCCGACGTCCGCGACGGCCTGAAGCCCGTCCACCGCCGAATCCTCTATGCCTGCCAGGAGGCGGGCTATGTCGCCGGCCGGCCCTATCGCAAGTCGAGCCGCATCGTCGGCGACGTCATGGGTAAGTACCACCCGCACGGCGACCAGGCGATCTACGACGCGCTCGCCCGCATGGTCCAACCCTGGTCGATGCGGGTGCCGCTTATCGACGGCCAGGGCAATTTCGGCTCGATGGACCCCGACCCGCCGGCTGCGATGCGTTACACCGAGGCTCGGCTTGCCAAGGTCGCGAACTTCCTGCTCGCCGACATCGACAAGGACACGGTCAACTTCCAGCCGAACTACGACGCCAGCGAGAGCGAGCCGCAGGTCCTTCCCGCGCGCTTTCCCAACCTGCTGGTCAACGGCGCCGGTGGAATCGCGGTCGGAATGGCGACCAACATCCCGCCGCACAACCTGGGCGAGGTCATCGCCGCCTGCCGCGCCTACATGGACGATCCCGAAATCACGTCGGAAGGGCTGATGGCCCACGTCAAGGGACCGGACTTCCCGACCGGCGCCTTCATCCTCGGTCAGACCGGGATCCACCAGGCCTACACGACGGGCCGCGGCTCGATCATGATGCGCTCGCGCTATGCGATCGAGGAGGGGCGCGGCGAGCGGCGCTCGATCGTCCTCACCGAAATCCCCTACCAGGTCGGCAAGTCGGGCCTGGTCGAAAAGATCGCGGAAGCCGCCAAGGAGAAGCGGATCGAGGGCGTGTCCGACATCCGCGACGAGTCCAACCGCGAGGGCGTGCGGATCGTCATCGAGCTGAAGCGCGACGCGACCCCGGAAGTGGTTCTCAACCAGCTGTGGCGGCACACGCCGGCCCAGTCGAGCTTCCCGGCCAACATGCTGGCCATTCGCGGCGGCCGGCCTGAGACACTGACCCTTCGCGACATCATCGAGAGCTTCGTCCGATTCCGCGAGGAAGTGATCACCCGGCGCTCGAAGTTCGAGCTGCTCAAGGCCCGCGAGCGCGCCCACATCCTGCTCGGCCTAGTCGTCGCAGTCACCAACCTCGACGAGGTCGTCAAGCTGATCCGGGGTTCGAAGACCCCGGTCGAGGCGCGCGAGAAGCTGCTTGCCCGCACCTGGCCCGGGGAGGAGATCCGTCCCTATATCGCGCTCGTGGAGGCGGTCGAGCCGCAGGGCCGCAGGAAGACCTATCAGCTCAGCGAAGCGCAGGTGAAGGCGATCCTGGAGCTGCGTCTGCACAGGCTGACCGCGCTCGGCCGCGACGAGATTGCCGGGGAACTCAGGGAGCTGGCGGATTCGATCGGCGAGCTGCTCGAGATCCTCGCCAACCGGGCGCGGCTCTATGAGGTGATGCGCGCCGAACTGGACGAGGTCGAGGCTGAATTCGCCACTCCGCGGGTGACGGAGCTGGCGGCGGCCGTCGACGGAATCGAGGACGAGGACCTGATCGAGCGCGAGGACATGGTCGTGACCGTGACCATGACCGGCTACATCAAGCGTACGGCGCTGTCCGTGTTCCGCGAGCAGAAGCGTGGCGGCAAGGGCCGCTCCGGCATCGCCACCAAGGACGAGGATGCGGTCACCAACCTCGACGAGGTGGTGCGCCTCATCCGCGGTTCGTCCTCCCCTGCCGTCGCGCGCGAGAAGCTGCTTGAGCGTGAATGGCCGGGCGAGGAAATCCGCCCCTACATCGCGCTCGTCGAAGCGGTCGAGCCGCAAAAGGCCGGCGAAACCTACCGCCTCAGCGAAGCCCAGGTGAAGGCGATCCTCGACCTCCGCCTGCACCGC
>DASTDZ010000035.1:0-12503 GCA_035710105.1 Sphingomicrobium sp.
AAGTGACAAGCGGTGAGCCCGCTGCTTTAACGCGCCCATGCACGGCAGCGAGTTCAGCACTTCGGGATTCAGCGACGCGCTCGTGATTCTCGGCGCCGCCGGGCTTGTGATTCCTGCCTTCGCGCGTCTTCGGATCAGCCCGGTCATCGGATTTATCCTCGTCGGCGCCCTCGTCGGGCCGGCGGCTTTGGGCGCGATAAGTGGCCAGTTTCCGTGGCTCCACTACGTGACGATCTCAAACCCGGAGGCAGTCGGCCCCTTCGCCGAGCTTGGAATCATTCTCCTGCTCTTCTCGATCGGGCTCGAGCTGTCGTTCCGGAGGCTGTGGAGCATGCGCCGCCTCGTCTTCGGCGTCGGCGCGGCGGAACTGATCGGCTGCGCCGCGGTGATCGCTGCCGCGCTCTATCTGCTGGGGCAAGGGCCTGAGGGCGCGATCGGGCTTGGCCTGGCCCTCGCACTCTCCTCGACGGCGCTGGTGATACCGCTGGTCGGGACGCATAGCGCCGTCGGCCGCTCGGCCCTGGGCATGCTGCTGTTCGAGGACGTCGCGCTGGTGCCGATCGTCTTCGCCCTCGGAGCGATGGCCCCGTTCGCGGCCGATTCCGGGGTCGGATCATTGCTGACGACGCTGCTGATCGGCGCAATCGCCGCGATCGGGCTGCTGGTGGGCGGCCGCCTGCTGCTGCCGCACCTTTTCGCCCAGGCCGCCCGGACCAAGAGCCCGGAGCTGTTCCTGGCGGCGTGCCTGCTCGTCGTCATCGTCTCCAGCCTGATCACCTCGGCGGCGGGATTCTCGCCCGTGTTCGGAGCGTTGATCGCCGGCATCGTCATCGCCGAGACTGAATATCGCGGCGAGGTGGAGGTGATGACCGCGCCGATCCGCGGTCTGGGCCTTGGGATCTTCTTGATCACCGTCGGAATGAGCCTCGATTTTCGTCTGATTGCCGGCAGCTGGCACGAAATCCTGCTGGCGGTCGTCGGAGTCCTGACGGTCAAGGCGATCGTCACCGCCGCACTGCTCCGCCTCGAAGGGGCAAGCGCCGGAGTCGCGGCCGAAACCGGCGTGCTGATGGCTTCGCCGTCCGAGACCACGTTGGTTGTGCTAAGCGCCGCCGCCGCCGCGCAGATAATCCAGCCTGAGACCGCCGCTTTCTGGCAGATCGTCACCGCGATCGGACTGACAGTCACGCCGTTCCTGGCGATGCTCGGCCGACTGGCGGGGAGAAAGGTCGGACAGGAGGAACAGAGCAGAGTCTACGAAGCGCTGGAGGAACGCGGCACGCCCGAAGTTGTCATCCTCGGCTTCGGCCGGGTCGGCCAAATGGTCGCCGACATGCTCGACGCCCACGGCCGCGACTATGTCGCTATCGATTCGGACGTGGATTCGGTCGAGACGGCGCGCGCCGAGGGTTATGACGTCGTCTTCGGCGACGTTTCGCATCCCGAGATCATCGATCGCCTGCAGCGGGGCAAGCCCGCCGCCTTCGTGCTGACGATGGACAATCCGGTGCTCGTCGCGCGGCTTGCGCGGAGGCTTCGGGAGGCCTTTCCCGATCTGCCGATCATCGCCCGGGCCCGCGACACCGCCCATGCGGCGAACCTCTACAAGGCCGGCGTCACCGATGCCGTTCCGGAGACCCTGGAAGCGTCGCTCCAACTCGCCGAGGCGACCCTGGTCGACCTTGGCATCGCAATGGGCCGGGTGATCGCCTCGATCCACGAGAAGCGCGACGAACTGAGGGCGGAAATCAAGACGGAAGCGGATCTCGAGGAAGCGCCCCCGCTCGGACGGCGGCGGCTGCGGGACGCCGCTCAGCCAGCCGGCGCGACCTCGAAGCGGAGCACGCCCGCGACATAGGTCTTCCCTTCCGGATTGTCCGCCGGGTGGCGCTCGCCGTCATTAACCGGCACCTCGCAGAAGTCGAACGGAGACAGACCCTCCAGACAGGCGACGTTGACGCCGAGCTGGTTCGGGTTCGACCGGCGCTTGTGATGTGTATAGATCCCACAGATACGGCAGAAGTGATGCTCGGCCGTCATCGTGTTGAAGCGATAGGTGGCGAGCTTGTCCTCGCCTTCGGTGATCCGGAAGCCGTCGATGATGCCCGTCACCGCAACAGCCCCGCGCATCCGGCAGATCGAACAAGTGCAACGCCGCGCCGCTGCCAAGCCCTGCGGTAGCACGGCCGTAAACTTCACCGCGCCGCAATGGCACGAGCCGTTAAGCTTGATGGGATCGCTCGAAGGCGTATCGGTCAAGCCGCGACCCTCTCCAGAGCAGTTCGCACCGCGTTGAGCGCTTCCCGGGCTTTTTCACCATCCGGCCCGCCGCCCTGTGCCATGTCGGGCCGTCCGCCGCCGCCCTGACCGCCCAGCGCCGCGACCGCGGCCTTGACCAGCTCGACCGCGCTGATCTGCCCGGCAAGGTCGTCGGTAACCCCGACGGCGACGCTCGCGCGGCCCTCGTTGACCGCGACCAGCGCGCCGACGCCCGAGCCCAGTTTCTTCTTCATCTCGTCGACCGCCGCCCGCAGGCCCTTGGCGTCGAATCCTTCGACGACCTGGCCGAGGAACTTGTGGCCGTTGACCTCTTCGGGCGCGGGGCCCTCGGCCCTAGCTCCGCCGCCGCCCATCGCCAGCGCCTTCCTGGCCTCGGCGAGCTCGCGCTCCAGGCGCCGCCGCTCCTCGACCAGCGCCGCGATCCGGGCCGGCACCTCGTCGGGCGCGCTCTTGAGCGTCGCGGCGGCTTCGCGCAGCTTCGCCTCACGCTCGCTCAGCCATTGCCGCGCGGCTTCTCCGGTCAGCGCCTCGATTCGGCGAACCCCGGAAGACACCGCGCTTTCGGAGATGATCTTGAGCAGCTGGATATCGCCGAGCGCGCGCACGTGCGTTCCGCCGCACAGCTCGACCGAGTAATCGCCTTCGTCTGCGCGCCCCATCGAGAGCACGCGCACCTCGTCGCCATATTTCTCGCCGAACAGCGCCATTGCGCCGGCGGCGATCGCCTCGTCTGGGGTCATCAGCCGAGTCGTGACCGGCTCGTTGGCGCGAATTTGCGCGTTCACCTCGGCCTCGACCGCCTCAATCTCCTCGCGAGTCATCGCCTTGGGGTGAGAGAAGTCGAATCGGAAATAGTCGGGCGCCACCAGGCTGCCCTTCTGGGTCACATGGGTGCCCAGATGCTTGCGAAGCGCGGCGTGGAGCAGATGGGTCGCGCTGTGATTGGCGCGAACGCGGTCGCGGCGCTCCGAATCGACCTTCTGGTGGACGGGCTCGCCCACGCTCAGCTCGCCCGCAAGGACCTTGGTCCGGAGCACGTGAAGTTTGCCCAAGGGCTTCGTCGTGTCCTCAACGTCTCCTTCGAAACCCTTGAGAGTCGTAAGCTTTCCAGTGTCGCCGATCTGTCCGCCGCTTTCCGCGTAGAAGGGCGTCTGGTTGAGCAGCAGTTGCACCGTCTCGCCGACTTCGGCGGTCTCGACCTGCGCGCCGTTCTTGACGATCGCCAGCACCACGCCCTCGCCTTCGTCGCCCGAATAGCCGGTGAACTCGGTGCTTCCGAACTCCTCGACGAGGTCGAACCAAAGCTCGTCCGACGCCTTTTCGCCTGACCCTTTCCAGGCCGCGCGGGCGGCCGCCTTCTGCTCGGACATGGCCGAATCGAAGCCTTGGCGGTCGACGTTCAGCCCGCGCGCCCGCAACGCGTCCTCGGTAAGGTCGTAGGGGAATCCGTAAGTATCGTAGAGCTTGAACGCCGTCTTTCCGGCCAGGGTCCCGCCCTCCTCGAGGTCGGCGGTCGCCTCGTCGAGCAGCTTGAGGCCGGTCACGAGCGTCTGGCGGAAGCGCGTTTCCTCCTGCTGCAGCGTCGCCTCGATCAACGGCTGCGCCCGCACAAGTTCCGGGTAGGCTGCGCCCATTTCTGCGACCAGGGCCGGCACCAGCCGCCACATGAGTGGCTCCTTGGCGCCGAGCAGGTGGGCGTGGCGCATAGCCCGGCGCATGATCCTGCGCAGAACATAGCCTCTGCCCTCATTGGCGGGCAGCACGCCGTCGGCGACGAGGAAGCCCGAGGCACGAAGGTGGTCGGCGATCACGCGGTGGCTCGCCTGGCTGTCACCCTCCGCGCGGGTGTGGGTAAGCTCCTCGCTCGCCTCGATCAGCGCCCGGAAGACGTCGGTCTCGTAATTGTCGTGGACGCCCTGGAGCACCGCCGCCACCCGCTCGAGCCCCATGCCCGTGTCGATGCTCTTGCTCGGAAGCTCGGAGACGATCTCCCCGGCCGCCTGCTCGAACTGCATGAAGACGAGGTTCCAGATCTCGACGAAGCGGTCGCCATCCTCGTCCGCGCTCCCCGGCGGGCCGCCCGGAAGATGCTCGCCATGGTCGAAGAAGACTTCCGAACAGGGCCCGCAAGGGCCGTCATCGCCCATCGCCCAGAAATTGTCCTTGGTCGGGATGCGGATGATCCGCTCGTCGGGGAGCCGGGCGATCTTCTTCCACAGGCCCCAGGCCTCGTCGTCGGTGTGATAGACGGTGACGGTCAGCCTGTCCGGGCTGATCCCCCATTCCTTGGTCACCAACTTCCACGCGAGCTCGATCGCGCGATCCTTGAAATAATCGCCGAACGAGAAATTGCCGAGCATTTCGAAGAAGGTGTGATGCCGGGCGGTGTAACCGACATTGTCGAGGTCGTTGTGCTTTCCTCCGGCGCGGACGCACTTCTGCGAACTCGTCGCCTGGGTGTAGGGGCGTTTTTCCAATCCCGTGAAGACGTTCTTGAACGGCACCATTCCGGCGTTGACGAACATCAAGGTCGGATCGTTGTGGGGGACGAGCGGCGCCGAAGGCACCCGCGCGTGGCCGTTCTTCTCGAAAAATTCGAGGAAGCCGCGGCGGATGTCATTGGTCGAAGTCATCGCACGCCATGTAAATGGGCTGCTGCACTGCGGCAAGAACGGCGGTCTTTCCGGCCGACCGGCTTTTGGCTAGGCCTTGAGTCGGTAAAGGGGGAAGCAGGATGATGCGGTCGATTGCCAGCCTGACCCAGGTGGTGAACCTCAAAAGCCTGCTGATCAGCCTGCTCGCGGTCGTTTCGACCTGGATTTGCCTGGAGCTCGGGATCCACGCCGATTTCCCTTTAACCCTGATCGCCACTGCGATCGTCTTCCCGCTCGTTTTCTCGATCAGCACCGCCTACACGCGGCGCGAGAAGGCGCTCGAGGAATATGGGGCGCTCAAGGCCAACGGTCGGGCGCTGTACCTCGCTTCGCGCGACTGGGTGCCAAGCGAGGACAAAAGCCGGGACAGCAACCTCAAGGCGACGCTCTTCGAGCTTCTCGACGGCTGCCGCGACATGTTCACCTCACCGGTTTCCGAAAATGAAAGGCAGCAGCAAAGGGTCTATGCCGCCTTTTCACGGCTTTCCGGCTTCGTCACGGAAATGCGCGACGCAGGGCTTGCTTCGACCGAATGCTCGCGGCTCAACCAGTACATCGGCCGAATGATGGTGGCGTTCGAGAACATCCGGAACATCTACGAATATCGCACGCCGCGCACGCTGCGCGCGTTCAGCGACTTCTTCATCCTGCTCCTGCC
Organism: Sphingomicrobium sp.; assembly: GCA_035710105.1. Lineage (GTDB taxonomy): Bacteria > Pseudomonadota > Alphaproteobacteria > Sphingomonadales > Sphingomonadaceae > Sphingomicrobium. The sequence goes on from DASTDZ010000035.1 coordinate 5,593, forward strand.
GGTGCTCTACGGGCCCTATTTCGCGTTCCAGGCCGAAGAGTTCGACCGGAACTTCTTCTTCGTCATGCCGATCCTGTTCGCGCTGATCCTGGTCGGCCTGTCGAACATCCAGGACCATCTCGAAAACCCGTTCGACCAGATCGGGCAGGACGATGTCGCGATCGACCCCGAACGTTTTGTCGCGAGCCTCGAGGCCGAGCCGTTTCAAACTCCGGCGAAGGCCGGCTGAGCGGCGGCGATGGCAAGAAAGCCACGAGCCGCGATCCCCGCCTACCGTCGCAAGCGCAAGGGCTCGAGGCTCGGCCGGGTTTTCGGCTGGATCGCCCGCCTCATACTCGGCTTCATCCTCCTCTCGCTGCTCTGGGTGCTGGCCTATCGCTTCATCAACCCGCCGATCACGGCGACAATGCTCGGCGACATACTCGCCGGGCGCGGAGCGACGCGCGACTGGATGCCGATTGGCGAGATCGACCGCGACATGGTGCGCGCGGCGATCGCTGCCGAGGACGGCAAGTTCTGCTCCCACAACGGCTTCGACCTGCGGGCAATCGAGGAAGCGGCGAAACGCAATGCCTCGGGCGGGCGCATCAGGGGCGGCTCGACGATCAGCCAGCAGACGGCAAAGAACGCTTTCCTGTGGCAGGGCGGCGGCTATTTCCGCAAAGGCCTGGAAGCCTGGTTCACGCTCCTGATGGAAGCCATGTGGCCCAAGCGCCGGATCATGGAAGTCTATCTCAACCTCGCCGAGACCGGAATCGGCACCTATGGCGTCAATGCCGGTTCGCAACGCTATTTTGGCCATGATTCGAGCGCGATGACCGCGACCGAGGCGGCACGGATCGCCGCCGTCCTGCCGCTTCCGAAGAAGCGCGGGGCAATCACGCCCAGGGGTTTCACCCGGCGCTACGGAAACACGATCAGTGCGCGCATCGGCGTGGTTGGCCGCGACGGGCTCGATGCCTGCATCTATCGGGACATGGCGGCCCCGCCCGCCAAGGCGCCGCCGCCGGTCAGCCGTGCTCCCAGGCCGCTTCCGGGCGAGGAATATGAAACGGCGACCCCGCCCCCGCCACCCGACGAGGTCTTCGAAGACCCTCTGGGCGAACCAGTCGCCGGGCCCACTTCCGATGAAATTTTGCCGGCGGATAACGCGCTGCCACCGGTGGAGGAACCGGTCGAACCCGAGCCGCCCGCCGAGGCTCCGCCCCCGCCCGGCACCAACTGAGCCTCCATTCGTCGCAGCCGCCCTCTCGCGACAGGAACGCCGGCCTTGCGATCCCGTTGTTCCGGCGAGACCAAGCAAGGAGGACACAATGGCTACGCGTACTCAAAGCCGCACTTCCAACCGCACGTCCAGCCGCAGCAACAACCGCAACACGAGCGAGCGCAGCGCCTTTTCCTGGGGCGACAATGCCGGTCCGATCATCGGCGCGGCGCTTGCTGGCGCGGCGATCGGTTTTGCTGCGAATTTCGGCCGCAAGTTCCTGATGCAAAGCATGGAGGCCGCGGCCGGCGACTGGGATGAGATACTGGCGAGCGAACATGACGCGGCTGTGGCGATCTTCGAGAAGATGCTCGCGACCGACGAGAGCCAGACGTTCAAGCGCAAAATGCTGCTGATGAAGCTCACCCACGCGCTCGACAAGCACGCCCACCAGGAAGAAATGGTCGTCTATCCGGCGCTCCGCGAGGCCAACGAAACGGTCGACGCCGACCATCTCGAGGGCGAGCACGGCTACATCAAGACCTTCATCTACGAGCTCAACGAGATGGGCCCGGATTCCCCCAACTGGCTGGAGAAGGTACGCGAATTCCGCGACCTCGTGCAGCGCCACGCCCAAATGGAGGAGGAAGAAGTCTTCCCGCGTTTCAAGGAGGCGCTGAGCGAGGAGCAGAACCAGCGAGTGACCAGCCTCGTCAACCGCGACGGCTTTTGGATGGCTTAGCCGACCAGCGCCAGCTTTGGCGGCTCCTGGACGCTGAGCTCGACGGCGCCTTCGCCGGCGATCCGCTCGAGGCGGGCGGCAAGCTCGGCATCGAGGGCGAAGTCTCGCCCAGCGACGACCAGCGCGTTGCCCCCCCCAGCCAGGGGCAGGCGCAGCCGCACCAGGCCGTTGCCGCCGCGGCTCGAGGCAAGTTCGGCCGCGACTTCAGTAACGGTGCGCGCGTCGGCGATCCTCACGAGCATCTGCAGCCGCGAGCGCCTGGCCAAAGTTTCCAGCGGCTGGAAGCGGCGGATCGCGACGCGCGGCATCTCGTCGCCGGGACGCCGGTCCAGCTCGACCGTCAGCAGCCCGCAGCCCCCCGCCTTGGCCGCCGCTTCGAGCGCGGCACAGGCTTCGTCTTCAAACACGGTCGCCTCGAACTGGCCGGAACTGTCCGACAGGCTCGCGACCATGTAGCGCCGCCCCCTTGCCGAAACCCGCCAGCGGACGCCCTCGGCAAGCGCGGCCATGGTTGCGGTCGCCCGCTCTCCATCCAGAATCCGGGCATCGGCGAGCTCGGCAAAGCTGCGCACCTTTTGTCCGGCGAGCAGGTGCCGGTGGGCGTCGACCGGGTGCGCGGAGAAGTAGAAGCCGAAGGATTCGCGCTCGGCGGCCATGCGCTCGGCCAGCGTCCACTCCGCGTCCGGAAGCCGGATGGGCGGGATGCTCGAATCGCCTGACGCAAACAGACCGTGCTGGCCGCTCAGCCGCTGCTCGGCGGCGCTCGCCGCATGGGCAAGGATGGTCTCGGCAGCGGCGAACACTGCGGCGCGCCTCGGCTCGAGCGGATCCAGCGCACCGCCGCCGGCCAGGCTTTCGATCTGTCGCCGGTTGAGCAGCCTGGACTCGATGCGCTCGGCGAAGTCATCAAGCGACTTGAAGGGGCCCCTCGCCTCCCGCTCGGCGACGACTGCTTCCATCGCTTTCTCGCCGACGCCCTTGAGCGCGCCGAGCGCGTATCGGACTCCTCCCTCCTCGACCGTGAAATGCGCCGCGCTCTCGTTGATCGACGGTTGCAGGCATTCGACCCCGCCGCGCCGCATGTCCTCGACGAACTGGGCGAGCTTGTCGGTTTGGGTCATGTCGAAGCTCATCGAGGCCGCATAGAATTCGGGCCTGTGATGCGCCTTGAGCCACGCGGTCTGATAGGCGACCAGCGCGTAGGCCGCCGCGTGGCTCTTGTTGAAACCGTATCCGGCGAACTTGTCGATCAAGTCGAACAGCTCGTTGGCCTTGGCCGGGGGAATGGCGTTGTGGGCCGCGCAACCCTCGACGAAGGTCGCGCGCTGGGCGTCCATCTCGCTCTGGATCTTCTTGCCCATCGCACGGCGAAGAAGGTCGGCGCCGCCCAGCGAATAGCCGGCGAGCACCTGCGTCGCCTGCATCACCTGTTCCTGGTAGACGAAGATGCCGTAGGTTTCCTTGAGGATTCCCTCGAGCAGCGGGTGCGGATAGTCGATCGGCAAGCGGCCGTTCTTGCGGTCGCCGAACAGCGGGATGTTGTCCATCGGGCCGGGCCGGTAGAGCGCGACGAGCGCGACGATGTCGCCAAAGCCGGTCGGGCGCACGGCGGACAACGTGCGCCGCATCCCTTCCGACTCAAGCTGGAACACGCCGACCGTGTCGCCGCGCTGCAGGAGCTCGTAGACCCGCGGGTCGTCGAGCGGCAGCGAGAGGAAGTCGACGGCGATCCCCTGCTCCGCCAAAAGCCGCTGGCCTTCCTTCAGCACCGACAGAGTCTTGAGCCCGAGGAAGTCGAACTTCACCAGCCCCGCGGCCTCGACATATTTCATGTCGAACTGGGTGACCGGCATGTCCGAGCGCGGGTCGCGATAGAGCGGCACAAGCTCGTCGAGTGGACGGTCGCCGATCACCACCCCGGCGGCGTGGGTCGAGGCGTGCCTGGGCAGCCCCTCGAGCTTCATCGCCAGGTCGACGAGCCGCCTAACGTCCGCGTCCGCCCTGTATTCGGCGATGAACTCGGGAGCTCCGGGCAGCAGGTCTTTCGTCTTGTCGTTGCGTGCGCGGCCGAGGCAGCGCTCCAGGGTCCAGGGGTCGGTCGGATGGTTGGGGATGAGCTTGGCGAGCCGGTCGACCTGCCCGTAGGGCATCTGCAGCACCCGGCCCGTGTCCTTGAGGACCGCGCGGGCCTTCAAGCGCCCGAAAGTGATGATCTGCGCAACCCGGTCGCGGCCGTACTTGCCCTGGACATAGGCGATCACCTTGTCGCGGTGGGTTTCGCAGAAATCGATGTCGAAGTCGGGCATCGACACGCGCTCGGGATTGAGGAAGCGCTCGAACAGCAGGTCGAGCGCGATCGGGTCGAGGTCGGTGATGGTAAGGGCCCAGGCGACGACCGACCCGGCGCCGGAGCCGCGCCCGGGGCCGACCGGTACGTCATTGGCTTTGGCCCATTTGATGAAGTCGGCGACGATCAGGAAATAGCCGGCAAAGCCCATGCCGATAATGACCTGCAGCTCATAGTCGAGCCGCTCGCGATAGGGCGCCTGTTCTTCCTCGCTCCGGCCTTCGAGGCGCTCGGCTAGCCCCGCCTGGGCGTCGCGGCGCAGCTGCCAGTCCTCCTGGTCGCTGAGCCTGGGAAGGATCGGGTTGCGCTTCGGCGCCCCGACAGCGCAGCGCTGGGCGACGACCGCAGTGTTGGCGATCGCCTCGGGGATGTCGGCGAACAGCTCGGCCATAGCCGCGCTGTCCTTGAGCCAGGCATGGGGCGAGGACGAGACCCGCTCGGCGCTTTCGAGATACTGGCCGGCGGCGATGCACAGCATCGCGTCGTGCGCGGCGTGGAAACTCGGGTCGAGATAGGCGGCGGGATTGGTCGCGACGAGGGGCAGGTCGCGCTCGTAGGCGAGCGCGATCAGCCGCTCTTCCGCAGCTTCCTCGAGCGGGTCTTCGCGGCGAACAAGCTCGATGTACAGCCGCTCGGGATAGAGCGCCTGTAGCCGGTCGAGATATACGGCCGCCTTGTCCCCCTGCCCTTCCGCCAGCAGCCGAGCGAGCGCGCCTTCCGAACCGGCTGTGAGCGCGATCAGCCCTTCGCTATGCTCAGCAAGCCTGGCGAAAGGGATATGCGGCGCCTCGCTCAGCGGCCGGTCGAGGTGCGCCGCCGACACCAGCTTGCACAGGTTCGCATAGCCGCGCTCGTCCTTCGCGAGCAGCACCAGCCAGTCGATCGCCGGCCCGAGCTCAGCGGGCCTGGCCACCGCTAGCGTCGTGCCGATTACCGGCTGCACGCCCTTTTCGATGCATGCCGCGGTGAACGGCATCGCCGCATAAAGGCCGTTGCGGTCGGTCAGCGCCGCCGCCGGGAAGCCAAGCCTCTCGGCCTGGGCGGCGATTGCCTTGGGCTCCATCGCCCCTTCGAGCATGGTGAAGCAGGACAGGTTGCGGAGCGGGACGTAGGGACCGGTCACCGGGCGACTATGAGGCGACGATCCGAGTCGGGAAAGCGCCGGAGCTCAAATTATCCCCAGCTATGCGACCGCGGCTGCGACGTCCTCGGAGCGCCGGAATGACGGCCGCTCACCATAGGTCAGTGCGCGCCACAGCCATTCCATCGGGCCGAAGCGATAACGGGCGAGCCACCAGTGGCTGAACGCCGTCTGGAAGGCGAAGAAGGCGATGCAGATCAGCAGCACTGAGAACGAACCGATCTTGCCGGCGAGCGCGAGGCCGGGCCCAATCCCCGACATGACGAAGCCGTAAATCAGGCCCTGAGCGAGGTAGTTGGTGAGCGCCATTTGCCCGACCGGAGCAAATGGGGCGAAGAGGCGCTTTCCCCATGGCTTTTGGAGCGCGACCACGATCCCCGCGCAATAGCCGGCAGCGAGGATCAGCGCGGCGGGCGATCGCAGGACACGTCCAATTGTCGCCACCGTTTCATCGTCGCCGAACTCTCCAGTATACATCAGCCGAATCACGGCGCCGATGATCAATCCAATCGGAATCGTGACCCAGGCAATCCGCCGCAGCAGGGGAAGGAAGCGCGGGAGGTTGCTCAAAATTCCGCTGCGACCGATCGCCGCGCCCAGTGCAAATCGCCCGAGCGCATAGATCAGGTAGGCGACCATACCTCCTGCGAGCAGCCAATCGATCAGCGTGTAGTGCCAGAAATAGCCGACCAGAGCCGCATAATCGCCGGAGATAAGGACCGCTTGTCGTTCGAGTATTCCGGCAGACGTCGAGAAGGCTTCCGAATTGGGCACCGGTAGTGCCAGTGCATCGATCAGCCACTCTTGCAGCCAAGGGCTATAGAGGGCCGCAACGATGCCGAAAACGACAAGCGTTCGAGTGCTCCAACGGCGCATCGCCAACAGGATAAAACCGGCGATCGCGTAGAGATTGAGGATGTCCCAGGCCCACAGGAAAATCGTGTTGAGAATTCCGAACACCAGCAGCCAGAACAGCCGTCGTCGGTAGCGCGCCTCAAAGCCCGGTTTACCCTCTCCCCGTTGCATCTGCAGGTAGAAGCCAAGGCCGAAGAGCGTCGCAAAAACCGTGTTCGCCTTGTCACCGATCAGCCAGCGAACACCCCAATGAGCGTAATAGTCCAGCGTTTCAGTCGGCAACACAGCCGCTTGCGCTTCCGTCATTCCAAAGCCGGGGCCGGCGAACGCCACGAAGTTCATCGTCAGCACGCCAAACAACGCGACACCGCGCAGCACATCGAGCTCGCCTATGCGGTCCTTCTGTCCGACCGGGCTGACGACGGTCTTGCTCATCTTGGCTTGCCCCTTGACTGGAACCTGCTCCGGATCAGCGGAATTGGCAAGCGGCGCAGCCAGTTAGCCGCGCCAGCGGTTGGCCATGATATCCGAAATCTCGCGCATCCTGCCGCGGTAAGTCTCGGCGACGCACTCGCTGTCGTCGCAGCGGTCACGGAACGAAAGGAAGCGGCTGCGGGTGCGG
>DASTDZ010000036.1:0-7594 GCA_035710105.1 Sphingomicrobium sp.
CAGTGGCGATCGTCAGGCCCTGAACGGCCGAACCCGCCCATCGGCGCCAAACGCCATCACTTCGAACGGCTGGATGGTGCCGTCAGGCACCTCCATTCCCGGCGATCCAAGCGGCATCCCGGCGACGGCGATTCCGCGGATATCCGCGGGCCGCTCGGCAAGCAGTTGCTCGACGTCCTCGATCGGGACATGGCCTTCGACGGCATAGCCGTTGACGATCGTCGTGTGGCAGGACCAGAGCGCGTCCGGCACTCCATATTGGCGCTTGATCGACGGCATGTCGGGGTGGTCGATGACGCTGACTTCATAACCGGCCTGGCGGGCGATCCCGGCCCAGGCGGTGCAGCAGCCGCAGCTCGGGTCGCGATAAACGGTCATCGCCGCCTTCCTTGTGTCGCTGGGCGCGCCGGTCTTCACCGCGGGCGCCTCCTTTGAATCCCGGGTCGCCGACCGGCCGCAGCCCGCGAAGGCAAGGCTGGCAAGGCCGAGCAGGCCCGTCACGGCGCTGCGCCGGGTCAAATGGACCCGTTCGATGGTCGCTTCACTCACGCATTCGGCTCCTTTTCCTGGCCCCTTAGCGCAAGGATCGCCTGCGGGGCACTACGTATCGCGCCGCCCCCGCGCACACTTTATGCATGCTGGCGGGCATCGTCGCCGACGGGCCCCAGTCAATCGGTGAGTCGTGCAACTGCGCGGCGCGCGCGCTCGTTGGCTATCCGACTCCACCGAACAGACGAAAGGAGGAGCAAATGAGCGCCACTGGCCTCGATGTCTTCGATAAAACGCTCGAAACCACGCACATCTGGCTAAACGAGATCTGCGCCGATCTCGGACCCGACAAGCAGGTAGCCTGGAAGGTGCTTTCCACCGTCCTTCACAAGTTGCGCGACCGGCTCCCGATCGGTCTTGCCGCTCATCTGGGCGCGCAGCTGCCGCTGATCATCCGCGGGGTCTATTACGACCAGTTCGAGCCCTCGAAGCTGCCGACCGAGTGCAACAGCCGCGAGGAGTTCATCGCCGAGGTCGCCGAATGGCTGAGCGATACGCGGCCGGTCGATCCCGACCTCGCGGTCCGCTCGGTCTTCCGGGTGCTTTCGCGTCATATCTCGGAAGGGCAGGTCGCCAAAGTCCGCGAAGCGCTTCCAAGGAGCCTGCGTCAGAGCTGGATCGACGCCGAAATGCCGCAGCCGGCCGAGCTGGAGGCCTAGCGTCCGCGCTCCGGCTTTGCGGGCGACCCGCCCGCGGTCGGCTTGACGAACTTCAGGGTCATCCGGTCGCTCTCGCCGATCGCCAGATATTTCTCGCGGTCCTTGTCCTTGAGCGCGAGCGAGGGCGGAAGCGTCCACACGCCGTCGGGCCAGTCCGCCGTGTCCTTGGGGTTGGCGTTGACTTCCGATGATCCAGCGAGCTGGAAGCCGGCCTGCTCGGCCAGCCGCTTCACCGTCGACACCTTGATGTAGCCGCTGGTGCGCTCGCGCTCCTCGGAAGCGCTTTCCGGCAGCCTGTGGTCGACGACACCGAGCACGCCACCGGGCTTGAGCATCGCATAGATCTGGCGGAAGGCTTCGGCGCTGTAATCCGCCTTGTCGTCGCGCTTGTAGCCCATCCGCCAGTTGTGGACGTTGCGGAAGGTGAGGACGACATCGACGGAATTGTCGGGGATTTCCGGCGCCTTGCCGTCGAACGCCGGGAAATCGGCGACGGTGATCGGTCCGTAGAGCGAGGGATTGGCGGTCTTGAGCTTGTCGAGGCCGCTGCGGCCCCATTCGGGTGCCGCGGCGATGAGCTTCCCGCCGCCGGCAGTAAGATATGGTGCGAGGATCTCCGTGTACCAGCCGCCTCCGGGCCAGATCTCCACCACCGTGTCGTCGGGCTCGACCCCGAAGAAGCTCAGCGTCTCGTACGGATGGCGGTACTTGTCGCGGGCGCGGTTGGCCTCGGTCCGCGTCGGCGCAGCGATCGCGGCGGCAAGCGCCTGGTTCTGTGCGTGGTGCGCCGCATGCCCGGCCGGCGGGACCGGTTGCTGGGCCGCGAGAGGCATGGCAGCGGCGGCGAGAAAGAAGGCGGCGGCTGAACGGCGGATCATGATCATGCTCCCCTCGAAGACTCGGGAAGACAATGGCGGGACGAAAGACGCGCATCAAGGGTGGCGCGTCGGAAAAGCGGATTAGAGGCAGGCTTCCAGGTAGGGCTGGTCGAAGCCGAACTGCTTGGCTTTCTCCAGCGTGTAGGGGCGTAGGCCCATCGAGCGATATTCGCCAAGGATGCGACCGTCGGGGCTCTCGTCGAGATATTCGAACTTGAACAATTCCTGGGTGACGATGACGTCGCCTTCCATCCCGATCACCTCGGTGATGTTGGTCGTCCGGCGCGAGCCGTCGCGAAGCCGCTTCACCTGGACGATGAGGTCGACCGAATCGGCAATCTGGCGGCTGATCGCCTCCTTAGGGATCTTGATGTCGCTCATCATCACCATGTTCTCCATGCGCGCCAGGCACTCGCGTGGGGAGTTGGAGTGGAGCGTCGCCATCGAGCCGTCGTGACCGGTGTTCATGGCAGCCAGCAGGTCGAAGCATTCGGCGCCGCGAATCTCGCCCAGGATGATTCGGTCGGGGCGCATGCGCAGCGCGTTGATGACGAGATCGCGGATGGTGATTGCGCCCTGGCCCTCGAGGTTCGCCGGACGGGTTTCGAGCGGCAGCCAGTGCGGCTGCTGAAGCCTCAGCTCGGCCGCGTCCTCGATGGTAATGACGCGCTCGCCCGGGTCGATCATCTTCGACAAGGCGTTGAGCATCGTCGTCTTGCCCGAGCCGGTGCCGCCCGAGATGATGACGTTCATGCGGCTGGCGCCGGCAATCTTCAGCACCGTCGCCATCTTCTCCGACATCGAGCCGAAGCCGCGCATCATGTCGATGGTGATCGGCTTTTCGGAGAATTTGCGGATCGAGATGGCGGTGCCGCGAAGCGACAGCGGTGGGATGATGACGTTGACGCGGCTGCCGTCCTGGAGCCGGGCGTCGGCGAGCGGAGTCGTCTGATCGACCCGGCGGCCGACCTTGTTGACGATCCGCTGGGCGATCTGGAACAGATGTTCCTCGTCGCGGAACTGGATCTGGGCGAGCTCGAGCTTACCCTTGCGCTCGACGAAGCACTGGTCGGGGCCATTGACCATGATGTCGGAAATATTGGGGTCGGCGAGCAATTCCTCGAGCGGGCCGAGGCCCAGCAGCTCGTCGACCAGGACTTTCTCGAGAGCGAACTGTTCGCGGCGGTTGAGGGTGATCTTAAGCTCGGCCAGGACTTCCGAAATGATCGGCCGGAACTCCTCGGCGAGCTCGTCCTTGCTGAGCGTCGCCGCGGCCTCGGGGTCGACGCGCTCGAGCAGGCGCGGAAGCACCTGCTCCTTGATCCGGTGGACCGAAGCCTCAAAACCCTCCTGCTTGCTGCTGGCCGCCTCGCCGCTGGCGTTCTGGCGGTTATTGAGGCGATCCATGGCGCCGCCGGGGATGACCGGTGTCGGCTCGGAGCCGTCGGGTTCGACCTGCTGCGCGAGGTCCTCGACCGGCGGGAACTGGTCGCCGCCCGGGAGGGACGCCGCCTTGGCGCCGCTGCCCTTCATCGGCTTGGCGACGCCGAACGTCGGCCGCTGGCCGGCGGACAGGCTGCCACGCTTTCCGAATGCGCTCATGCTCACCCCGATTGAATCCGCGGAACGAGCGGCGGGGATAGACGGGAATGTTTTAGGAAAAGCTAACCGCGTTTATTTCTCATTCGTCGCGGCGGAGCGTCTTACTGGCCGGCCTTCTCGGCAAGGATCGTCAGGCCGTTGGCGCCGACCTCGGCGAAACCGCCGCTGACCGGGATGCGCTCGGGGGAGGCGCCCGCGGTCTGGTAGACAGCGACTTCCTCACCGTCGCGAAGCACGGTCATGTAGGGCGCATGGCCGGCCATGATGCCCGATTGGCCCTCTGTGCCGGGGATGACGACCATGTGGACATCGGCCGACATCACCAGCCGGTCGGGGGTCACGAGCTCGAAATGCAGGTCGGCCATTGCGCCTAGGCCTCCTGGGCCAGCTTGTGCGCTTTCTCGACCGCCTCCTCGATGCCGCCGACCATGTAGAAGGCGGATTCGGGCAGATGGTCGTATTCGCCGCTCACGACCGCCTTGAACGAACGGATCGTATCCTCGAGCTGGACGAACTTGCCGGGGATGCCGGTGAACACCTCGGCGACGTGGAAGGGCTGCGAAAGGAACCGCTGGATCTTCCGGGCGCGGCTGACGGTCAGCTTATCCTCTTCCGAAAGCTCATCCATGCCGAGGATGGCGATGATGTCCTGAAGGCTCTTGTAGCGCTGCAGCGTCTCCTGGACGGCGCGGGCGGTCTCGTAATGCTCCTGGCCGACGGTGCGCGGCTCGAGCACGCGGCTGGTCGAATCGAGCGGGTCGACGGCCGGATAGATGCCGAGCTCCGAGATCGCGCGCGACAGCACTGTCGTCGCGTCGAGGTGGGCGAAGCTGGTCGCCGGCGCCGGGTCGGTCAGGTCGTCGGCGGGCACGTAGATTGCCTGCACCGACGTGATCGAGCCTTTGTTGGTCGAGGTGATCCGCTCCTGCAGCTGGCCCATGTCGGTCGCCAGGGTCGGCTGGTAGCCCACGGCCGAGGGGATTCGGCCGAGAAGCGCCGAGACTTCCGATCCCGCCTGGGTGAAGCGGAAGATGTTGTCGACGAAGAACAGCACGTCCTGGCCTTCGACGTCGCGGAAATATTCCGCGAGCGTGAGTCCGGACAGGGCGACCCGGGCGCGCGCTCCCGGCGGCTCGTTCATCTGGCCGTAGACGAGCGCGACCTTCGAGCCCTTGGACGTCGCATTGCCGTCCTTGTCCTTGGCGATGACGCCGGCCTCGAGGAACTCGTGATAGAGGTCGTTGCCCTCGCGCGTGCGCTCGCCGACGCCGGCGAACACGCTGGTTCCGCCGTGGCCCTTGGCGATGTTGTTGATCAGCTCCTGGATGAGCACGGTCTTGCCGACCCCGGCGCCGCCGAACAGGCCGATCTTGCCGCCCTTTGCGTAGGGCGCGAGCAGGTCGATGACCTTGATCCCGGTGACCAGAATCGAGGTGTCGGTCGACTGTTCGACGAACTCGGGCGCCTCCCGGTGGATGGGCATCTTGCTGTCGCTGCCGATGGGCCCGAGCTCGTCGATCGGCTCGCCGACGACGTTGATGATTCGGCCGAGAGTCTTGGGGCCGACCGGAACCTCGATCTGCGAGCCGGTGGACCGGACCTGCTGGCCGCGGGTGAGGCCGTCGGTCGAGTCCATGGCGATGGTCCGCACCATGCTTTCGCCGAGGTGCTGGGCGACCTCGAGCACCAGGCGGTTGCCGTGGTTGTCGGTTTCTAGCGCGGCGAGGATCGGCGGCAGCTCGCCTTCGAACGACACGTCGACGACCGCGCCGATGACCTGGGCTACCTGGCCGGTCAGACTGTCGGTCTGCGCCGGGGCCTGCGGCTTTTCGGCGGGCTTTGCGGCCTTCTTGGTGCGGGGCTTCGCGGGGGCGGCAGTGGCCATCTTGTTCGTGGTCCTCTTTTGCAAAGGCTAAAGCGCTTCGGCGCCAGAAATGATCTCGACCAGTTCGGTCGTGATCGCGGCCTGGCGGGTTCGGTTGTACTGGATCGTCAGGCGGTTGATCATGTCGCCGGCGTTGCGGGTCGCATTGTCCATCGCGGTCATCTGCGAGCCGTAGAAGCCGGCCTGGTTCTCAAGCATCGCGCGATACACCTGCACGGCGATATTGCGCGGCAGCAAGGCCGAGAGGATTTCATCCTCGTCCGGCTCATATTCGACCATGGCGTTGCCGGCAGCAGCGGCAATCTCGGCGCCTTCGCCAGACGGCTTGATCGGGATGACCTGCTCGACGACCGGCTCCTGGACCAGGGTCGACTTGAAATTGGCGTAGGCGAGGTGCGCGACGTCGAAGCGGCCGCTTTCGAAGCGGTCGACGATCTCGTCGGCGATCGCCTGGGCGACCTCGTAGTTCGGGTTCTTCATCTCGGTGGTGTCGTGCTGGCCGACCATGGCCTTCGGGTAAAGGCGCTGGATGACCGGACGGCCCTTGCGGCCGACGAGGAAGAAATGGACGGTCTTGCCCGCGTTCATCAGCTCGTCGGCCTTACGGCGAACGGCGCGCACGATGTTGGAGTTGAACGCGCCGGCGAGGCCGCGGTCGCTGGTGACGACGACGATCAAATGGGTGTCCTCCTTGCCGGTGCCCGCCAGGAGCTTTGGACTCTCCGGGCCGACCGCGACCCGGCTCGCGATCGACTGGACCACCGCGCGCATCCGCTCCGAATAGGGACGGGCGGCGGTCGCGTTCTGCTGGGCGCGACGAAGCTTCGACGCCGCGACCATGTTGAGCGCCTTGGTGATCTTCTGCGTCGACTTGACCGAGCCGATGCGGATCTTGAGGGCCTTGAGCGACGCCATCTTATGCGAACGTCTTCCCGAACTCGGTCAGCGCATCCTTAAGCTTCTTGGCGGTGTCATCGTCGAGCTGCCCGGTCTCGCGGATCGTCTTGAGGATGTCGCCATGCTCGGACCGCACGTAGCTGAGCATCGCCGCCTCGTAGCGCGTGACCGCGCCGACCTCGATCGAATCGATGAAGCCCTGCGTGCCCGCGAAGATCGAGACGACCTGTTCCTCGACCGGCATCGGCTGGAACTGCGGCTGCTTCAGTAGCTCGGTCAGGCGCGCCCCGCGGGCGAGCAGGCGCTGGGTCGCGGCGTCGAGGTCGGAGCCGAACTGGGCGAAGGCGGCCATTTCGCGATACTGGGCGAGCTCGAGCTTGATCGAGCCTGCGACCTTTTTCATCGCCTTGGTCTGCGCGGCCGAGCCGACGCGGCTGACCGACAGGCCGACGTTAATCGCCGGGCGGATGCCCTGGTAGAAGAGGTCGGTCTCGAGGAAGATCTGACCGTCGGTGATCGAGATGACGTTGGTCGGGATATAGGCCGACACGTCGCCCGCCTGGGTCTCGATGACCGGAAGTGCGGTCAGCGAGCCGGCGCCATTCTCCTCGTTCATCTTGGCGGCGCGCTCGAGCAGCCGGCTGTGCAGGTAGAAGACGTCGCCCGGATAGGCCTCGCGGCCCGGCGGGCGGCGCAGCAGCAGCGACATCTGGCGGTAGGCGACGGCCTGCTTGGACAGGTCGTCGTAAATGATCACCGCGTGCATGCCGTTGTCGCGGAAATATTCGCCCATGGTGCAGCCGGTGAACGGCGCGAGATATTGCATCGGCGCCGGATCGGAAGCGGTCGCGGCGACAATGATCGAATAATCGAGCGCGCCCTGCTCCTCCAGCACCTTGGCGAACTGCACCACGGTGGAGCGCTTCTGCCCGATCGCCACGTACACGCAGTAGAGCTTGATCTTCTCGTCGTCCGACTGGTTGAGCGGCTTCTGGTTGAGGATGGTGTCGAGGATGATCGCGGTCTTGCCGGTCTGGCGGTCACCGATGATCAGTTCGCGCTGACCACGGCCGATCGGAATGAGCGCATCGATCGCCTTGAGGCCGGTCGCCATCGGCTCATTC
>DASTDZ010000037.1:0-2781 GCA_035710105.1 Sphingomicrobium sp.
CTCGGCTGGGGCGTCGGCGGGATCGAGGCCGAGGCGGCGATGCTCGGCCAGCCGGTCAGCATGCTGATCCCCGAAGTGGTCGGCTTCCGCCTCGACGGCGAACTAAGGGAAGGGATCACGGCGACCGACCTCGTCCTGACCGTCACGCAGATGCTCCGGCAGAAGGGCGTGGTCGGGCGTTTCGTCGAATTCTACGGCCCTGGCCTCGACAACCTGCCGCTCGCCGACCGGGCGACGATCGCCAACATGGCGCCCGAATATGGCGCCACTTGCGGTTTCTTCCCGGTCGACGAGCGGACCCTCGATTATCTGAAGCTCACCGGCCGCGACGAGGAGCAGATCGCGCTGGTTCGCGCCTATTGCCAGGCGCAGGGCCTGTGGCGCGAGCCCGGCTCTCTGGACCCGCTGTTCACCGACACGCTCGAGCTCGACATGAGCGCGATCGAGCCGTCGCTGGCCGGCCCCAAGCGGCCGCAGGACCGGGTACTGCTGAGCGAGGTCGACGACCAGTTCAACCACGAGCTCGAGCACACCTACAAGAAGCACAACGACCCGCGGGTCCCGGTCGAGGGGCTGAACCACGACCTCGGTAATGGCGATGTCGTCATCGCCGCGATCACCAGCTGCACCAACACCTCCAACCCGTCGGTCCTGATCGGCGCCGGCCTTGTCGCCAGAAAAGCGCGCGAGAAAGGGTTGCAGGTGAAGCCCTGGGTGAAGACCTCGCTCGCGCCCGGAAGCCAGGTAGTCACCGATTATCTCAACGAAAGCGGTCTCAGCGAGGACCTCAATGCGCTCGGTTTTGACCTGGTCGGCTACGGCTGCACGACCTGTATCGGCAATTCCGGGCCGCTTCCGGAGCCGATCTCCAAGGCGATCAGCGAGAAGGACCTGATCGCGGTCAGCGTTCTGTCGGGAAACCGCAATTTCGAAGGCCGCGTCTCGCCCGACTGCCGCGCCAACTACCTTGCCTCGCCGCCGCTGGTCGTCGCCTATGCGCTCAAAGGCACGGTTCGCTCGGACTTGATCAACGAGCCGATCGGCACCGCGTCCAACGGCGAGCCCGTCTATTTGAAGGACATCTGGCCGTCGAACGAGGAAATCCGGACTCTCATCGACGCGCACGTCCATTCGCACATGTTCCGCCGGCGCTATGCCGACGTCTATCGCGGCGACGAGCGCTGGCGCGCGATCGAAGTGACCGGCGGCGACACTTATGCCTGGCCGCCCGAATCGACCTACATCCAAAACCCACCCTATTTCACCGGCATGACGATGGAGCCCGTGCCGCCCGGCGATATCGAGCGGGGGCGACCGCTCGCGGTGTTCGGCGATTCGATCACCACCGACCACATCTCGCCGGCGGGCGCCATCAAGCCCGACAGCCCGGCAGGCCGCTATCTTCTGGACCGCGGCGTCTCGCGCGGCCAGTTCAACAGCTACGGCGCGCGGCGCGGCAACCATGAAGTAATGATGCGCGGCACCTTCGCCAATATCCGCATCCGCAACAAGATGCTCGACGACGTCGAGGGCGGCTACACGCGCTACGCGCCGACCGGCGAGGTGCTGCCCATCTACGACGCGGCGATGCTCTACAAGCAGGACGGCCGCCCGCTCGTCGTCGTCGCCGGCAAGGAATATGGAACAGGCAGCTCGCGCGACTGGGCGGCCAAAGGAACGGTGCTGCTCGGCGTCCGCGCCGTGATCGCCGAAAGCTTCGAGCGGATTCACCGTTCGAACCTCGTCGGCATGGGCGTCCTGCCGCTTCAGTTCCGCGAAGGCGAGGGCGCCGACACGCTCGGCCTGACGGGTCGGGAGAAGTACACGATCACCGGAATCGCCGAGTTGAAGCCGCGGCAAGACGTCGAGGTGCGGGTCTCGCCGGACGAGGGTGAGGAGTTCAGCTTCACCGCCCGCTGCCGCATCGACACCTACAACGAGCTCGAATATTTCAAGGCGGGCGGGATCCTCCACTATGTGCTGAGGAGGCTGGCGGCGGCGTGATCGCGCTCCCTGATTGGGACCTCACCCGCTGGGCCGTGGAGGTCGCAGGCTGGACCGGCGCAGCGCTCATCCTTGCCGCCTACCTGCTGCTGTCGATCGGCAGGCTGAGCGGCCAGTCGGTGGCCTATCAGTGGATGAACATCGTCGGGGCGGCGGGCTTTGTCGTGAACGGCTGGTGGAACGGGGCGTTGCCGTCGGCGGCATTGAACGTGGTGTGGATGCTGATCGGCGCCTTCGCGCTTGGCCGGATGATGGGGCGGCGGCGACGCGAAAGGCGATGAGCCGGACCGTCGACCTCAGCCACGTCATCGAAGATGGGATGACGACGTACAAGGGGCTCCCGGGGCCGCACATCTGCGATTTCTGGACGCGCGAGGGATCGACCGGCAACTATGACGACGGCTCCAGTTTCCAGATCGGCCGGATCGATATGGTCGCCAACACCGGCACCTATGTCGACAGCCCATTCCACCGCTATGCCGACGGCAAGGACCTCGCCGAGCTGCCGCTGGACTCGCTCGCCGACCTCCCGGGGATCGTCATCCGCCGCCCGCACGAAAACAGGCTCGCGACCGACGAGGCTGAACTCAAGCCCTTCGCGGTGCGCGGCAAGGCGGTGCTGATCCACACCGGCTGGGACCGGCATTGGCGCACCGACGCCTATGCGCACGACCACCCGTTCCTTACCGCGGCGGCGGCCGAATGGCTGGCCGGAAGCGGAGCGGTCCTCGTCGGAATCGACAGCTACAACATCGACGACACGCGCGGCCGAAGCCG
>DASTDZ010000038.1:0-8924 GCA_035710105.1 Sphingomicrobium sp.
GTCGCCGCCGAGCGGGCCTTCGCCCGCGCGCTCGGCGGCTCGTGCCATTCGCCGGTCGCCGCGCAGGCACGGGTCGAAGGGAACGCCGTGCGCCTTGCCGGGGAGATCCTGTCCGAGGACGGCGCCGACCGGGTGCGCGACGAGGCGAGCTTTATCGCCGGCGACGAGGAGCAGGCGGCACGCCTGGCGCTCGCCATGCTCGCTCGGGCGTCCGAAGCGATCCGCAAGCTGTTCGCGCCAGCATGAGGCGGCTCGCCATCGTCCGCCCCGAGCCCGGCGCGAGCGCGACTGCCGAGGCCGCAGCCAGGCTCGGACTGGATCCCCTCGTCCTGCCTTTGTTCGCGGTCGAGCCGATCGCCTGGCAGGCGCCCGACGTTCGCGCCTTCGACGCGCTTCTGCTGACCAGCGCCAACGCGATTCGCCACAGCGGCAGCGAGCTCGAAAAATTGCGCGGGCTTTCCGTCTACGCCGTCGGCGAAGCAACGGCCGCGCAAGCGCGCGACGCCGGCTTCACCGTCGCCGCGACCGGTTCCGGCGGGGTCGACGCCCTGCTCGAGCGGATCGAGCCGGGTTTGCGGCTGCTCCATCTTTGCGGCGAGCACCGGCGGCGCCCCGCCTCCGCGCCGCAGGCGATCACGCCGCTGTCCGTCTATCGCTCCGCCGCGCTTGCAAAGGTCCCGGGTCTCGGGCGGATTGCCGGCGAAGTGGTCGCGATTCATTCGCCGCGCGCGGGCGCGCGCCTCGCCGAGCTGGCCGCGCGCCAGGGCCTCGACATTTCAGGCACGGCCATCGCCGCGATCAGCGCCGAGGCGGCGCTCGCGGCGGGAAGTGGCTGGCAGTCCGTGGAGGCAGCGGAAGCTCCGAGCGAGTCCTGCTTGCTGGCCCTCGCCGCCCGGCTGTGCAACAAGTCCGGCTGATGGAGGGGTCGAGGCGAAGCAGCTTGAGCTGGACGGCGCGGCTTCTGGTCGCGCTCGTGCTGATCCTCGCCGGGGCTGCGGCGGCGACCTGGGGCCTTGCCCATTACCGGTCGGCGGCGCGCTTCCTCGGCGTCGTTCCGGCCGAGACCCCGGTCGCACCGGGCGCGGCCCTGCCGCAAGGCCAGTCCGCACAAGGCGTCACGCCCGCGCAGAGTCAACCGGCGCCGGCGCCAGCGCCCGCCGCTGAGATCGCCGAGCTCAAGGCGAGGCTCCAGCGGCTGGAAAACGAGACCCGCGAGGCGCAAGGCTCGGCCGGACGCGCCGACGC
The DNA here is from genome assembly GCA_035710105.1 of Sphingomicrobium sp. Taxonomy (GTDB): domain Bacteria; phylum Pseudomonadota; class Alphaproteobacteria; order Sphingomonadales; family Sphingomonadaceae; genus Sphingomicrobium. The sequence goes on from DASTDZ010000038.1 coordinate 1,246, forward strand.
CCTGCTGATCGCCGTTGCCGCGCGCCGCGCGATCGATCGCGGGGTCGCGCTCGGCTATCTCGAGCCGCTCCTCGTCAGCCGCTTCGGAACCAGCCATCCCCAGGCGGTGGCGACGATCGTCACCGCCTCGCGCTCGCCGGTGCGCCTGAGCGAGCTGATCGCCGGCTACCAGGACCTGCAGACCGAGCTTCTCGGGCCGCCGCCGAACGAGGACATGTGGACCGGGTTCAAGCGCGGCCTGTCCTCGCTCATCAGCCTGCACCGCTCCGACCGGCCGTCGAGCCAGCCGCAGGCCCGGTTCGAACGGGCGCTCGCCCACTTGACCGCCGGCGAAGTGGATTCGGCGCTCGCCGAGACGATGCGGCTCCCCGGCGCTCCGCGCGCCCGCGACTGGATCGCAAGCGCGCGCCAATATGTGGCCGTCCATCGCGCGCTCGACGAGGTCGAAACCGCGGCCCTGATGGGTAACCAGCAAGCGCGCTGATTAGCCGCCCAAAGGGCTTGGCAAAGCGATTCGGCCGTGCGATTCTTGACCCCGGTGGGCGCACAGCCGCGGTTCATCCCGCGCGTGCCAAAGCATTGCGGAAGCAGGGAATCATCGGGGGAGACCTGGGCTCATGACGTCATTGTGGAGCCGTTTCGGGCTGGCGATCGCGCTGGCGGGACTGGTCCATGCAGGAGCCGCCGCGATCAAGCCGGCGGCGGCGGCGCAGACATCCCGGCCCGCGCCCGCGAAGCCGGCCCAGCCCAAGCCTGTCCCGGCGAAACCCGCGCCTGCGAAGCCGACCGAGGCGACCGCCCAGCAGGCGCGCCCGACATCGATCCTCTCCGCCCCGGCGCCGGCGGCGCTCCGCGACCGGATCAACACGCTCGGCCGCGAGTTCGACGGGCGTGTTGGGATCGCGGTCAAGTCGATCGAAGAAGGCTGGTCGGTGGGCTGGAAGGCGGACGAATACTATCCGCAGCAGAGCGTCTCCAAGCTATGGGTCGCGATCACCGCTCTCGATGCCGTCGACAAGGGCCGGGTCAAGCTCGAGGACCGGGTGACGCTGACGAAAAGCGACCTCACTTTGTTTCATCAGCCGATCCGGTCGCGGATCCTGGGCGGCGGCTATACGACGAGTCTTGCCGAGCTGATGGAAAAGGCGATCACCACCAGCGACAACACCGCCAATGACAAGCTGATGCGCTCGGTCGGCGGTCCCGAGGCCGTGCGCCGGATGATCGCCGCCAAGCAGCTCGGCTCGATCCGCTTCTACGACGGCGAGCGGGCGCTGCAGAGCAAGATCGCCGGCCTCATCTGGTCGCAGAGCTATGCGCTCGGCAACGCCTTCTACGAAGCGCGCAACGCCTTGCCGATGTCGCTTCGGCGGGCGGCATTCAACCGCTACGTCGAGGACCCCTATGACGGCGCCGCGCCGAGCGCGATCGTCAACGCGCTCGCCAGGCTGAAGCGCGGCGAACTGCTGTCGCCGTCCTCGACCGCCCGGCTGCTCAAGGTCATGGGCAACACCAAGACCGGCCCGAACCGGCTCAAGGGCGGCCTGTCGCCGGGCTGGACGCTCAGCCACAAGACGGGCACCGGCCAGGTGCTCGGCGCGGTCCAGGCGGGCTATAACGACATCGGCGTTCTGACCGCGCCCGACGGCCGCAGCTACGCGGTCGCGGTGATGATCAAGAAGACCTCGGCGCCGCTGGCCGCGCGCATGGCGCTGATGAACAATGTCGTTCGGGCGGTGATCCGCCAGCACGAGGCCTCGCGGGGGACGGCCTACGCGCTCTGACCCGGCCGCCACCGCCGCCCGGCTCGCCCGGACAGCGAGCGTCCAGAAGGTCCCGAACCCGAAGCTCGATCTGTTCGTCCTTCGCGACTTCCTCGATCCGGAGACCTGCGTGGCGCTGATCGCGCGGATCGACGAGCGCCGGCGCCCGTCGGAAATTGCCGACGACATCGGCGTCGCCGATTACCGGACCAGCGAAACCTGCGACCTCGACTGGCGCGACCCGCTGGTCGCGCGCGTCGACCGGGCGATCGCCGAACTGCTCGGGCTCGACCTTGCGGCCAGCGAGCCGATCCAGGGCCAGCGCTACGCGGCCGGCCAGGAGTTCAAGCCGCACACCGACACGTTCGAGCCGGGCGGCTATGATTATCACGTCCACACCGCGGCGACCGGCCAGCGGACCTGGACGGCGATGGTCTATCTCAACGTGCCCGAGGAGGGCGGGGCGACTCGCTTCAAGGCGATCGGCAAGACCATCCAGCCGGAGACCGGTAAGCTCGTCGCCTGGAACAACCTTCTGCCCGACGGCACCCCGAACCCGGCAACGCTGCACCAGGGGATGAAGGTGCGCCGAGGCGTCAAGTACATCATCACCAAATGGTTCCGGCAGCGCCCGGCCAGGTGACGAACGACCGGCCCGCTTCGACGGACGGCTGAACGCAACGCGGGGACCCGCTTGATTCGCCTGGGGCGCGGTTCCATGCTCCGCTCCGTCCAGGGGGAGTTTCCAATGAAGCCAGGTCACCTGCTCGCGGCCGTGCTGCTTGCCTCGGCCGCCGGCCCCGCCTTCGCGCAACAACTGACGGCGCAGGGCCTCGTCAACCGCAATCTCGAGGCGCGCGGCGGCGCGGCGGCGCTCGAATCGGTCAAGTCGATCCGCTTCAAGGGGAAGATCATCTTCCCCGGTGATTTCGAGCTCAGCTACGACGAGATCCGCGCCAGCGGCGGCCCGGGCGGAGCCCAGTCGCGCATGGAAGGGTCGATTCAGGGCCTCACCTACATGCAGGGCTATGACGGCCGCTCCGCCTGGCGGGTCAACCCGTTCCAGGGGCGGCGCGATGCCGAGAAGATGTCGGCCGACGAGGTCCGCTCGATGGCCGATTCCTCGCTGATCCAGGGCGTGCTTCTGGCCGCGCGCGGCGACGGCAGCAGCATTGCCTACCTCGGCCGCGAGGATTTCGACGGAACCCCCGCTTACAAGCTGCAGGTGAAGCAGAAGGACGGCGACGAATTCACCTATCTGCTCGATCCCGACACCTTCCTCGAGATCAAGATCGTCGAGACGCGCCGGATCCGCGGCGCCGAGCAGACGACCGAGACCGAGCTCGGCGACTATGAAAAGATCGCCGGAGTCTATTTCCCGATGTCGGTCGAAAACTGGCCGCAGGGCCGGCCGAACAGCCGCCAGCGCGTCATTATCGAGACCGCCGAGGCCAACCCGCCGGTCAACCCGGCGTTGTTCGCCGAGCCAGTCGGGCCCGCCAGGCCGGCGCCGGCGCAGGCCCCGGACGCGTCGATGACCGCCGCCGACCGGGAAAGCGACAAGGCGGAGCCAGACAAGCCGGTCGAAGCGCCGGCCGAACCGCCGAAGGGGGAGTGACCGCGATGCTTCGTAACATCTTGCTCGCATCCGCAGCGATCATCGCCGCCGCGCCGGCGCTCGCCGCCACGCCGGCACAAACCAGCAGCGCCGCCATCTCCGGCCTCGGCATCCGCAACATCGGCTCGGCGGCCATGTCGGGCCGGATTGCCGCGCTCGACGCCCGCCAGGAAGCCGACGGCAAGGTCACGGTCTTCGTCGGCGCTGCCTCGGGCGGCGTATGGAAGTCGGAAGACGGCGGAACGACCTTCAAGCCGGTGTTCGACAAGCAGGACGTGCAGTCGATCGGCGCGGTCGCGCTCGACCCGACTAACAAGGAGGTCGTCTGGGTCGGCACCGGCGAGAGCTGGACCCGCAATTCCGTGTCGATCGGCAACGGCGTCTACAAGTCGACCGACGGCGGCGAGACCTGGACGAAAATGGGGCTCGCCGGGACCGAGCGAATCACCGACATCGTCGTCGACCCCAAGGACGGCAATATCGTCTACGTCTGTGCGCCGGGGCCGCTGTGGAGCGATTCCCCCGACCGCGGCCTCTACAAGACGACCGACGGCGGCCGCACCTGGGCGCTGGTGCTCGCCGGGGCGAATCTTTCGACCGGCTGCTCGTCGATCGCCATGGACCCGACGAACAACCGGCACCTGCTCGCCGGGACCTGGGATTACCGGCGCAAACCCTATGAGTTCCGCTCCGGCGGCAACGGTCCCGACGCGCCGTCGGGAAGCCGTTTCGCAGAGAGCTTCGACGGCGGCCGCACCTGGTCCTACCTGAACGACAGCAACCGCAAGGGACTGCCCAAGCAACCCTACGGCCGTCTCGAGATCGCCTTCGCGCCTTCGGACCCGAAGCGAATCTACGCGTTCATCGAGAACGTTCGCCCGGCGCTGTTCGTGTCGGACGACGGCGGCAAGAGCTGGGAGGAACGCGACCGCAGCCAGGGCATGGTCTGGCGGCCCTTCTATTTCGCGCGGATCGTGGTCGACCCCAAGGACAAGGACCGCCTGTTCAAGATGGGGTACATGATCATCGTCTCGGAAGACGGCGGCAAGAGCTTCGCCGAAACCGGCGGCGGTTCGCACGCGGACTGGCACGACCTGTGGATCAACCCGAACAACACGCGGCACATGATCGGCGGCGACGACGGCGGCATGTGGACCAGCTATGACGGCGGCAACCGCTGGTGGAAGTCGAACAACCTGCCGATCAGCCAATTCTACCACGTCAGCGTCGACGACAAGGATCCCTACCAGGTCTACGGCGGCCTTCAGGACAACAGCACCTGGGTGGGCGACAGCGAATATCCGGGCGGGATCACCAACCAGCGCTGGGAAAACCTGTACGGCGGCGACGGCTTCTGGGCGTTCGCCGACCCGGCCGACCCCGACTACGTTTACCTCGAATACCAGGGCGGCCACATCGCCCGGGTCAACCGCAAGACGCTGGAGGGCAAGGACATCCAGCCGCGCGCCGGCTACAAGGAAAAGCTGCGCTACAACTGGAACGCGCCGATCGCGCTCTCGCCCAACGAGAAGGGCACGGTCTATCTCGGCTCGCAGTTCCTGTTCCGGACCCGCGACCATGGCGCGACCTGGGAGCGGATTTCGCCCGACCTGACGACCAACGACCCGATACGCCAGCGCCAGGAGCAGTCGGGCGGGATCACCGTCGACAATTCGGCGGCCGAGATGAACACGACCATCTACTCGATCTCCGAAAGCCCGCGCGCAGCCGGGCTGATCTGGGTGGGAACCGACGACGGCAACGTCCAGCTGACTCGCGACGGCGGCGGGAAATGGACCAACGTCACCAAGAATTTGAAGATGCCGAACGGCAACTGGATCAGCTGGGTGGAGGCGAGCCGACACGACCCGGCGACCGCCTATGTCGCCAACGACCGCCATGCCTATGGCGACATGCGGCCCTATGTTTACCGGACGACCAATTACGGACGCAGCTGGCAGCGCCTGATCGGCCCCGACACGCCGGGCGTGCAGGGCTATGCGCACGTCGTCAAGGAAGACCCGGTCAACCCGAACATCCTCTACGTGGGAACCGAGTTCGGCCTGTTCGTCTCGCTCGACACGGGGCGCAGCTGGGCCCCCTTCAAGCCCGACAATTTCCCGGCAGTCGCGGTCCGCGACCTCGCCTTTTCCAAGCAGGGCGACGACCTGGTGCTCGGGACCCACGGCCGCGGCATCTGGGTGATCGACGACATCAGCCCGCTTCGGCAGCTGTCGGCCGACACGCTTGCAAGCAACGTCGCCTTGATCCCCGGCGGACCGGTGCAGCAGCGAATCCAGGGCAGCGGCGGCTGGGCCGAGGGCGACGCCAGCTATGAAGGCGAGAACCCGCGGGGCGGCGCCGTCATCACTTACTACCAGAAGGCCCGGCACGTGATCGGCCGGATGAAGATGGAGGTGCTCGATTCCGCGGGGAATGTGGTCGACGAGATCCCGGTGTCGCGCCGGGTCGGCCTCAACCGCGTGTCCTGGTCGATGCGGACCGATCCGCCGGTCGTGCCGCCCGCGGCGACCATCGCCGGGGCTTCCACCCAGGGCCAGCGCTTCCTGCCGGGCAATTACACGATCCGGCTGACCAAGGCTGGGCAGGTCACCGAAGTGCCGTTGACCGTCACCCTCGACCGCCGCGCCAAGTTCACCGTCGCCGACCGGCAGGCGCAGTTCGCCGCGGCCGAGCGCGCGAAGGGCCTGTTCGCCCGGATGAGCAAGCTCGTCGGTGAGATTAACAGCATCCGCCAGGGCGCCGAGGCCGCCGGCGAAAAGGGACCGGCGGCGATCAAGTCCGCGGCCGAAGCGCTTTCGGCCAAGGCCGACGAGCTTCGCAAGGAGCTGGTCGCGACCAAGGAGGGCGGCGCGATCACCGGCGAAGAGCGGCTGCGCGAGCATGTCGACAGCGTCTATGGCGGGATCACCTCGACCGAGGAGCGGCCGCCCGCCTACATGCTCGAACGCGTCGACGCGCTCGACCGCGAGCTCAAGGACGTCGAGGCCCGCTTCGAGGCGTTCAAGGCGAACGACCTGGCCGCCTTCAATGCGCTTCTGCAGCAATCGAACTTGCCGCCGATCAAGGTGGCGATGATCGCCTTCGACCCGAGGAACCAGCCGCGCGGCGGGCCGCTGTCGGCGCTTGCCGAAGGCATGGTCGGGCTTCGCTTCTACGGGGACTTCGACAGGCTCAAGCGACGGCCGAAGACGGACTGAGCCGGCAGCCAAGGCTTGCGTTCGCCCTTCGATGCTCTAGGGCGTCGCCGCAATGGGACGGGACTATTTCCAGCACAAGCGCGTGCTCGTCACCGGGGGCGCGGGCTTCCTTGGTTCGCATCTGTGCGACCGGCTGATCGCCGCCGGGCACGAGGTGCTGTGCGTCGACAATCTCTACACCGGGACGAGGCGCAACATCTCGCACCTGCTGGGCCATCCCGCGTTCGAGTTCATGCGGCACGACATCACCTTCCCGCTCTATGTGGAAGTCGACGAGATCTACAATCTCGCCTGCCCCGCCTCGCCGATCCATTACCAGCACGACCCGATCCAGACGACCAAGACCAGCGTCCACGGCGCCATCAACATGCTCGGCCTCGCCAAGAGGCTGCGCGTGCCGATCCTCCAGGCTTCGACCAGCGAGGTCTATGGGGACCCGACCGTCCATCCGCAGGACGAGGACTATTGGGGCCACGTCAACCCGATCGGGCCGCGGAGCTGCTACGACGAGGGCAAGCGCTGTGCCGAGACCTTGTTCTTCGACTACCGCCGCCAGCTGAAGCTTTCGATCAAGGTGGCGCGGATCTTCAACACCTATGGGCCACGGATGCACCCGAACGACGGCCGGGTCGTGTCCAACTTCATCGTCCACGCGCTCCAGGGCCAGCCGATCACCCTATATGGCGACGGCAGCCAGACGCGCAGCTTCTGCTATGTCGACGACACCATTGATGGGCTGATCCGGCTGATGGGCACGCCCGACGAGGTGACGGGCCCGGTCAACATCGGCAACCCCAAGGAAATGTCGGTCCGCGAGCTCGCCGAGCTGATCCTCGAAAAGACCGGGTCGCGATCCCAGCTCGAGCTTCGTGACCTGCCGGCGGACGATCCGCAGCAGCGCCAGCCCGACATCACCCGCGCCCGCGAGCTGCTCGGCTGGGAACCGCGCGTGCCGCTCGACGAGGGCCTCGACAAGACGATTGCCTATTTCCGCGAGCTTCTGGCCGAGGAGGGCAGCGTCCCGGCCGCAAGGATCGTGTCGCCCGACGAAGCGGCCTAGTTTTCGGGAGCGCGCGC
>DASTDZ010000039.1:0-9382 GCA_035710105.1 Sphingomicrobium sp.
GCGCGATATTTGAAGGCATATTCCAGCGCGAGATCGACGAAGCCGCTGACCTTCTCGCCGTCCCAGATTGGAATTTGGCGTGCGATCAGCGGCGACACGCTCATCGGCTGCAGAGCGGTCAACAAGTCGCGGATGCGACCGTGCGCCTGGTCGATCCGGTTGACGTAAATCAGGTGGGGAATGCCAAGCTCGTCGAGCATCCTGAGGGCAGGGGCTGCCAGCGGAGCGCGCGCCGGGTCAGGGTCCACCACGACGATCGCCAGATCGGCGACGGCAACCGCGCAGGCGCCATCTGCAGAGAAGCCGATCGAGCCCGGGACGTCGATCAGCGCGTATTCGTCGTCGAGATACTTGAAATTGTAGAGATTGAGCTCGGTAGAGCCGCCTCGTTGCCGCGATTCCGGGCTGCTGTCGCCGATGCTGCTGCCGTTTGCCGTCGAGCCCAGCCGATCCGTTGCACCGGCCGCGAACAACATGGCTTCGGCAAGGCTGGTCTTTCCCGCGCCGGCCGGTCCGACCAGCGCGATTGCTCGAGTGCTGTTGATTTGGGCTCCATTGGCGTGGGGCATGCGCCTCTCCTCTCGTCCGTTGCCGGGCGCGCGAGTCGCTTCTGCCGAAGGCGCTCACGCGCTCTTCCGAAACAAACAGCGTCGGACGGAATCGCGGCGAACGCAAGGGGGTCGAATCGGCGTTTCGTCGTGCGGCCGAAACCATTGGGTGCAAAAGAACCGGTTCAAGCGGCCGGCAAAAGAGCGATTTGCTTTCGGCCGTTCAGGCGGCCGGCAAAAGTCGCTTCTCGCCGGCAAGCTTGATCAGCGCGGCCTGCAGCTTCTCGAAGGCGCGCACCTCGATCTGGCGGATCCGCTCGCGGCTGACTCCATAGACCTGGCTCAGCTCCTCGAGCGTCCTGGGCTCGTCGGTCAGCCGCCGCTCGGTGAGGATGTGGCGCTCGCGGTCGTTGAGGCTGTCCATCGCGTCCATCAGCAGGTCGTGGCGAACGCGGCTTTCCTCGTCCTCGGCGATCATCTCGTCCTGCAGCGGGCCGCTGTCGACCAGGAAGTCCTGCCACTGGCTCTCGCCGCCCTCATCGCCCTTCAGGGTGACGTTGAGCGAGGTGTCGCCGCCCATCGCCATCCGGCGGTTCATCGAGACGACTTCCTCCTCGGTGACTCCGAGGTCGGTGGCGATCTTCTTGACGTCGGCTGGCTTGAGGTCCCCTTCCTCGAACGCGTCGATCTGGTTCTTCATCCGCCTGAGGTTGAAGAACAATTTCTTCTGGGCCGCGGTCGTGCCCATCTTCACCAGGCTCCACGAGCGCAGAATGAATTCCTGGATCGAGGCGCGGATCCACCACATCGCGTAGGTGGCAAGACGGAAGCCGCGGTCGGGCTCGAACTTCTTCACGCCCTGCATCAGCCCGATATTGCCCTCGCTGATCAGCTCGCTGACCGGGAGGCCGTAACCGCGGTAGCCCATGGCGATCTTGGCCACGAGGCGCAGGTGCGAATTGACGAGCTTGGCCGCCGCTTCGGTGTCCCCATGCTCGCGCCAGCGCTTGGCGAGCATATATTCTTCCTCAGGAGCGAGGATCGGAAACTTCTTGATTTCGGCGAGATAGCGGTTGAGCCCCGCCTCCCCACCGGAGGCGGGAAGCGACACGATACCGCCAGACTTGCTTGCCATTCGATCCATTCTCCCTGGGCCGGGCGCTTCGTTCGGCGTCCTGGCCGGTCAATTCCTATACACGAAGGTGATTGAACAGTTCCTGCATGTCCGGCGGCATGCCGCTGGAGAACGACAGGCGGTGTTTCGTTACGGGATGGGTAAAGGCGAGGTGCGCCGCGTGTAAAGCCTGTCTGTGAAAATCCAGTCTTTTCAACAACTCGCGGTGGGCACGGCTGCCGCGGCCATAGACGGGATCGCCAAGCAGCGGGTGGCCGATCGACGCCATGTGCACCCGCACCTGGTGAGTCCGCCCCGTTTCGAGCGAGCATTCGACAAGGGCTGCGCCGTCGAGCGGCTCGAGCCGCTTCCAGTGCGTGACCGCGCGCTTGCCCCTTTTGCCCTCGACGACCGCGATCTTCTTGCGGTTGGCGGCGGAGCGGGCGAGCGGCGCGTCGACCGTGCCTTCGCTCGCCCGGGGCATCCCCGAAACGATGGCGAGATACTTTCGATCGATGCTGTGCGCCGCGAATTGCCTGGCAAGGCCCTCATGCGCGACGTCGGTCTTGGCGACGACCAGAAGCCCCGACGTGTCCTTGTCGATCCGGTGGACGATTCCCGGCCTCGCAACGCCCCCGATACCAGAAAGGGAGCCACCGCAATGGTGAAGCAGAGCGTTCACCAAAGTGCCATCGCGGTTGCCGGCGGCGGGATGAACGACGAGGCCCGCGGGCTTGTCCACGACCAGCAGGTGCGCGTCCTCGAAGACGATCGGCAGCGGAATGTCCTGAGGGACGTAGTGCGCGGGCTCGGGTTCCGGGACTTCCAGGCGGAAAGCCTCGTCGCCGTGCACTTTGACTGCCGGGTCGCGGACGGCATTTCCCTTGGCAGTCACCGCGCCCGAGCGGATCAGCGCCTTGAGCCGCTCGCGCGAAAGCGTCGGCACGGCAGCCGCAAGCGCGCGGTCGAGCCGCCATCCCGCATGGGCTCGCTCAAGCCTGATTTCGATTGTCCGATTTCCCCCCACGGCGACGATATTGGGGGCTTGCACGCCGCCTTCAAGTTCGTCCGCCTTGCGCCGCCGTGGCGACTGGCCCATCAAACGCCGCCATGAACGCGGTCGACCTTGCCAGCCTGCTCTGCTCGCGCCTGTGCCATGATCTGATGTCGCCCGTCGGCGCGCTCAACAACGGGATCGAGCTTCTCGCCGACGAGCAGGACCCCGACATGCGCGACCGCTGCCTGGAGCTGTTGTCGGACAGCGCCCGGGCGACCGCCAACAAGCTCAAATTCTTCCGCCTTGCCTTCGGCGCGGCCGGCGGCTTCGGCGACCAGGTGGCGACAAGCGAGGCCCGCCAGGCGCTCGAAGGCCTTGTCGGGGCCGACGGCCGCACCGAACTCGGCTGGATGGTCGGCGAAGAGAAGCTCTCCAAGGGCGCGACCAAGCTGCTCCTGAACCTGGCGCTCATCGCCGGCGACGCACTGGTCCGCGGCGGCCGCCTGGACGTCGGTGTGGAGGGCGGCGAGATCGCCATCCGCGCCGAGGGGCCGCGGATCGCGCTCGACCCGGCCGTCAAGGACGCGCTTCTGGACGGGGCGGGGGCGGCGGTCGAGCCGCGCACCGCCGGGGCCTGGCTCGCGCGCAGCCTCGCCGAGGAAGCGGGCGGCGCGATCCAGGTGTCGCAGCCCTCGCCGGAAGTCCTCGTCATCGGAGCGACCGTCCCTTCACAGGGATAACGCGGCGTTAACTCCTGGCCGCCATAAGGCGCTGAAGTTCGACGCTGGGGGCGATTGCGCCAATGGATGACCTGATTGCTGATTTCGTCGCTGAGTCGCGGGAGATGCTCGAGGCTCTCGGCGGCGAAATCGTCGCGTGGGAAGCGGATCCCGACGACCGCTCGCGGCTCGATTCCATTTTCCGCTTCGTCCACACCGTCAAAGGCAATTGCGGCTTCTTTGAATTTCCCAGGCTCGAGGCTCTAAGCCACGCCGCCGAAGACGCGCTCGCGGACGTGCGGGCCGGCAGGCGGGAAGCCGACGGGCCGCTGGTTAGCGCCGTTCTGGCGATCATCGACCGCATCGGGGAGATGATCGCGGCCATCGACTCGGGCGCCGAAATGCCCGCCGGGGACGACAGCGCGCTGATCGAAGCGCTGGAGCCCGGCGCCGAGGGCGCGGCCGCACCCGTCGCGGTCGCCGCTGCCGCCGAGCAGGCGCGCGGGGCTGCTCCGCGCACCATCCGTTTGTCGGTCGAGCTTCTCGACCGGGTTATGAGCACCGTTTCCGACATGGTGCTTGCCCGCAACGAGCTTGCGCGGCGCCTTCGCGAATCGCCGACCGACGTCTCGGTGGACGGCGCGTTCGAGCGCTTGTCGTCAATCATCGCCGAGATGCGCGACGCGATCACCCGCACGCGCATGCAGCGGATCGAGAATTTGTTCGTCGCACTGCCGCGGATGGTCCGCGACCTTTCAGCGGAGCTCGGCAAGCAGGTGCTCGTCGACATCGAGGGCGGCGACGTCGAGCTGGATCGCGAGATGATCGAGATGATCCGCGATCCGCTCACCCACATCATCCGCAACGCCGTCGACCACGGGATCGAGGCGCCGGCGGAAAGGCTCAAGGCCGGCAAGCGCGAGATCGGCATCCTCTCGGTTTGCGCGCGCCAGAGCGGCAACCAGATCCTGATCGACATCCAGGACGACGGCCGCGGGATCGACGGCCAGAAGCTCGTCGCCAAAGCGCTGGATGTCGGCGTGCTCGAGAAAGATGATGCGGCGAAGCTTACGCCGCGCGAGCAGCTGGCGCTGATCTTCGAGGCCGGGCTGTCGACCGCCAAGGAGGTCACCGCCATCTCGGGGCGCGGTGTCGGCATGGACGTCGTCCGTTCCAACGTCGAGCGGATCGGCGGGGTTGTTGAGGTTGATAGCGTCCCGGGCGAGGGCACGCGCATGACCCTTCGAGTCCCGCTGACCCTGACCATCATCCCGGCGCTCACCGTCTCGATCGGCGCGCAGCATTTCGCGATTCCCCGCTCGGCGATCGTCGAGATCGTCCGCGCCAATGGCGAATCGGTCACGCTCGACAGCCTCGGCGGCGCGGGCGTCGCGACGATCCGCGGCAAGCGCGTGCCGGAAGTCGCGCTCGCCGACGTCCTCGGCATCGCCAGCGAAATCCCCGAAGAGGAACGCAACCTCGTCGTGCTCCGGCCGGCGGGCGGCGACGTCTATGCGCTGGCGGTCGACCGGATCCACGACCATGAGGAACTGGTGGTCAAGCCCGCCGCCCCGGCGGTGATGGCGACCGGGCTGTATGCGGGGACCACCCTCGCCGACGACGGCAGCCCGATCCTGCTGTTCGATCCGGCCGGGATTGCCGACGTCGGGGGCGTCAAGCTCGAAGCGCAGGAGCGCTCGGCCCGGATCGCCGACGGGCCCGCGGTCGTGAAAGACGAATCCGTCCCCGTCTTGCTGTTTCGCGGCCTCGACGGCGCCCGCCGAGCGCTTCGGCTCGCGGTCGTGGACCGGATCGAGGAAGTCCCGGCGAGCGCGATCAGGCCGGGAGCGGGGCAGCTTCGGGTGCAGCTCGGCGAGGCGATCCTGCCGCTTGCCGGGGTTAATGGCGACCTTCCGCAAGAGAAAGTGCGAGTCTTCCGGCTCAACGATGGCGCTCACGAGATCGGCTACGCCTTCCAGGAGGTCATCGACCTTTCGGCGATCGCGCACGACGTAATCCCCGCCGACAATCCGGCCGAAGTCAGCGGCGTCACCCTCATTGCCGGCGAGCCGGCGGAGCTAGTCGACGCGCACTGGCTGTTCGCGCAGCATCTCGGCGTCGCGGCCCGCCGCACAAAGGGGCAGCCGCTGTGCCGACTGCCGGGCGACGACCCGTGGATGCAGAACATGCTGCGGCCGATCGTCGAGGCGGTCGGCTATCGAGTCGTCGACGACGACCATGAGGGCGAAGTCGATCTGGTGGTCGCAACCGAAGGCGAGAAGATCGAAGCCGAAGCCGCGCGCAAGATCGTCCTCCGCTCCGAGCCCGAAGGGGCGGGCGACAAGGACAAGAGCATCTACCGCTACGACCGCGCCGGCCTGCTAATGGCGCTCAAGTCGGCTGCGGGCGGGAGGCGCAAATGAACCAGCTTCTGCTGATCGTCACAATCGCCGGCCAGCGCGTGGCCTTTCCCGCCGCGGCGGTGGAGTCGGTCGTCGAGCTCGACACTCTGATCCCCGTGCCGCGGGCCGCGCCGCATGTCGCCGGCCTCTCCGCGCTGCGCAGCCGGGTTTTGACGGTGATCGATTGCATGCGCTCGCTCGAGCTTGGCATGAGCGACTGCTCCGACGGCATCCGCGAGGCGGCGGTCGTCGAGCTCGACGGCCATCATTACGCGCTGATCGTCGACATCGTCGAAGACGTGGTCGAGGCCTTGTCGGATCCGGCGCCCGTGCGCGCTGCCATGGGCGAGGGCTGGGAGCGGGTATCGAACGGCATGGTCGAGACCGAGGCCGGGCCGCTGCTCCTCGTCGACGTCGCAGCCCTGATCAGCGGCGTTGAAGCGCGCGCGGCTTAAGCCCTTGGTTACCCTTCCATTGTACACGAGCTTCGAATTGGAGCGGGAAGCCTGAGCATGAAAAGTTGTTTGATCGTCGATGACTCGAAGGTGATCCGCAAGGTCGCCCGCCATATCCTCGAGACTCTCGAGTTCGAGGTCGACGAGGCCGGCGACGGCCAGGAGGCGCTGTCCCGCTGCGAGCAGAAGATGCCCGACGTCGTGCTGCTCGACTGGAACATGCCGGTGATGAGCGGGATGGAATTCCTGCGGCTGCTTCGCCAGCGCGGCCATTCCGATCAGCCCAAGGTCGTCTTCTGCACGACCGAGAACGACATGGCGCATATCCGCGCGGCGCTCGAGGCCGGCGCCGACGAATATGTGATGAAACCGTTCGACCGCGAGACGCTGCACGTCAAGCTTCAGCTCGTCGGCGTCGCCTGAGGGCCCCCGTCGTGGAGCGGGCGCTCGCAAAATCGCGGGACCGCCAGGAAGCCCGTCCACCGGCCCGCCGACGGCGAATCCGGCTGATGATCGTCGACGATTCGATGGTCGCAAGGGCGGTGCTTTCCCGGATGATCGAAAGCGACGATGATTTCGAGATCGCAGCCGTCGCCGGAACCGCCGAGGACGCGATCGACGCCCTTCACGCGGTCAAGGTCGACATCATCCTCCTCGACCTCGAAATGCCCGGGGCCGGCGGTCTCAAGCTCATCCCCGACATCCTCAAGGCCGCGGGCGGCGCCCGGGTCATGGTGGTCTCCTCGCTTGCCGAAGAGGGCAAGGAGAATGCCGTCGCCGCCCTCGCGCTCGGCGCGGTCGACGCCATGCCGAAACCGGGGACCGGACGATTCAACGGCCGCTTCGCCGAGGTCCTGATTACCCGCCTGAAGGCAATCGGCCTCGCCGACGACCTGCCGCCGCTGCCCGAACCGATCCGGCTTCAGGGCTGCGGCCCGCTCCGCGCCATGCCGTCGGACCCCATCGGCCTGCTGGCGATCGGCGCCTCCACCGGCGGCATTCACGCCCTGTCGAGTTTCTTCCAGGCGCTGCCGAGCCGAATTCACGTGCCGATCCTCGTCACCCAGCACCTGCCGACGCCGTTCATGCCGGTGTTCGCACGTCAGCTCGGAATCGCTGCGCGGCGCGAGGCGCTCGTCGCCGAGGACGGCATGCGCCTGCGCCCCGACCGGATCCTCATCGCGCCAGGCGACGCGCATTTGTCCATCATTGCCCGTACGGGCGGTCACGAGGTGAGGCTGTCCCGCGAGCCCGCTTCGACGGGCTGCCGTCCGTCGGTCGACCCGATGTTCGCCTCGGCCGGCGCCGAATTCGGGCCCGCCGCGGTCGGCGTGATCATGACCGGCATGGGCCGTGACGGTGTCGAGGGCGCCCGCAAGCTGGTTGCCTGCGGCGGCTCCGTGCTGGCCCAGGACGAGGCGAGCTGCGCGGTGTGGGGGATGCCGCGGGCGGTGATCGAGGCGGGCCTCGCCTGCGCGGTGATGCCGCCGGAAAAAATGGGCCGCCGGATCGCGTCGCGGACCGGAGAAGTCGCGTGCAAGTAAGCGACAGCTCCAGCCGGATCCTTGCCGGACTGCTCGAGGCGCGCACCGGCCAGCAGCTGACCATGAACCGGCGCTGGCGGATCGAGACGGCGCTGTCGACGCTGCTTCGCGAGCGCGGCATCGCCACGCTCGACGAGCTCATCACCATTCTCGTCATGGGCAAAGAGCCCGGGCTGTCCAACCAGGTGGTCGAGGCATTGCTCAACAACGAAACCTATTTCTTCCGCGACCGCGCGCCCTTCGACCTGCTTGCGAGGCACGCGCTGCCCAAGCTCGCGAGGAAGCGGCATGCCTCGCGCCGGATCAGGATCTGGTCGGCCGGCTGCTCGACCGGCCAGGAAGTCTATTCGATAGCCATGCTGTTCGCGGAGAACCCGGTCGAATGGCGCGGCTGGACCATCGACGTCTTGGGCACCGACGTGTCCTCGGCGGTGGTCGACCGTGCCCGAACCGGCCTGTACAGCCAGTTCGAGGTACAGCGCGGGCTCGGGATCAACCAGACCATCCGCTGGTTCGAGGAGTGCGAGGACGGCTGGCGCGCGGTCGAGGCGCTTCGCAGGGTCGCGCGATTCCAGGTCCACAATCTGCTCGAACAGCCGCCGCAGCCGGGGGGCTTCGACATCGTGCTGTGCCGCAACGTGCTGCTCTATCTGACTCCGGAAAAGAGGCGGCTGGCGTTCGACAGGCTGGCCTCGGCCATTGCCCCGGACGGCTGGCTGATGCTTGGCGCGGGCGAGACGGTGATCGGCCAGACCGACCGCTTCGGCGCCGATATCCAGGCTCGGGGCCTCTATCGCCTTAGCGGCGGCGAGGCGCCGGTCGAAAAACGCACGGGCGCCGACCGCAGGGCTGCCGCAAAAGCTTGACCGATGGGCGCAGAATGTGCGCCTCTCCTGTTCATGGATTTTGTCGAGTGCCCATCGCCCAATTTCGACGAACGGGCGCTGCCGGTGTCGATGGTCGTTCTCCATTATACCGGGATGCCCGACTGCGAAAGCGCGCTCGACCGGCTATGCTCGCCCGACGCCAGGGTCTCGGCCCATTATTGCGTTGACGAGGACGGCACGATCTTCCGGATGGTCGACGAATCGAAGCGCGCCTGGCACGCGGGCAAGTCGCGCTGGCGGGGGGTCACGGACGTAAATTCGGCCAGTATCGGGATCGAGATCGTCAATCCCGGCCACGAATTCGGCTACCGGCCATTCCCGGACGAGCAGATCGCCGCGCTCATCCCGCTGCTCGCCCAGATCAAGGATCGGCACGGGATAAGCCGCGGCAATGTTGTCGGCCATTCCGATATCGCGCCTGCCCGCAAGGAAGACCCGGGCGAGCTGTTCCCGTGGGACGCACTCGCCAAGCGGCGTCTTGCCCTTCCGAGCCCGACGCGCGAGCTGGTCGACCCCTTCTGGACCGACGCCGGCTTCCTTCTAGCGCTCGAGCGCTTCGGCTATGACGTGTCCGACCCGCAAAAGGCGGTGATCGCGTTCCAGCGCCGCTTCCGCCCCGACATGATCGACGGGGTGATCGACGGCGAGTGCCGGGCCAAGCTTCTGGCGCTGCTGCTGCCGAGGCCCCAGTGACGGCAAGTGTCCGTTTTCGACCC
>DASTDZ010000040.1:0-20332 GCA_035710105.1 Sphingomicrobium sp.
TGCTCCGGGTCCATGGCCATTGTCCCGCCATAGCCGAGCGGCGGGCAGCGCGCACCGCCCTTCGTTCGCCGCGTGACACGGGCGCGGCGCTTCTGATAGCGCTTTGCCGATGCCGCTCACCGCCACCGCCGCCGCCTCCGCCCGCGAGATCCTGACCGGTCTCCACGAGGTGATGGCCGGCCGCGGCAGCGCGCAGTCGAAGCTCGACAAGGTCGTCGACCTGATCGCCGAGGCGATGAAGAGCGAAGTCTGCTCGATCTACCTGCTGCGCGACAACAAGCTCGAGCTGTTCGCGACCCACGGCCTGCGCAAGGAAGCGGTGCACGTCACCCGGCTGAAGATGGGTGAGGGGTTGGTCGGGACGATCGCCGCGGAAGGGCGCATCCTCAACCTCGCCGAGGCCGCAAGCCATCCCGAGTTCGTCTACCGGCCCGAAACCGGCGAGGAGCGCTTCCACAGCTTCGCCGGAGTGCCCATCATCTCGCGCGAGAGCCCGGTCGGGGTCCTGTCCGTCCAGCATGCCGAGCCGAGGCGCTACGACGATGTCGAGATCGAGGCGCTGCAGACGGTCGCCATGGTCCTCTCCGAGCTGATCGTCGGTGCGCGGCTGGTCGACGGAGCCCGGCGCGGGCGGCTGAGGAGCGCGGGTCCTCTGAGGCTGTCGGGCCTCAAGCTGGTCGCCGGAATGGCCAAGGGCAAGGCCGTGTTCCACGAGCCCCGCGTCGTCGTCGAGCACACGGTCGCCGACGACATCGAGGCGGAGCGCGAGCGTGTCTATTCGGCCTTCCGCAGGATGCGCGAGCAGATCGACAACATGACGCGCGAGGCAGAGTTCGGGACCACCGGCGAGCATGCGGAAATCCTCGAGACCTACCGGATGTTCGCCTATGACGAGGGCTGGTCGCGGCGGATCAACGAAGCGATCGATTCCGGCCTGACGGCCGAGGCGGCGATCGAGCGCGTGCAGCAGCGCACCCGGGCGCGGATGCGGGAGATCGACGACCCGCTGCTGCAGGAGCGGATGCACGACCTCGAGGATTTGTCGAACCGCCTGCTCCGGATCGTGTCTGGAAGGATGGGCACCGCCGCCCAGACCGGGCTTGCCCATGACACCGTCCTCGTCGCCCGCAACCTCGGCCCGGCCGAGCTCCTCGAATATGACAAGCGGCGCTTGAAGGCGGTCGTGCTCGAGGAAGGCTCGCTCACCGCGCACATGACGATCGTCGCCCGGGCCATGGGAGTGCCCGTCGTCGGCCGGCTCGCCGATGTCCGCCATATCGTCGACGAAGGCGACACGATCCTGGTGGACGGCGACAACGGAAGCGTCATCGTCCGCCCGAACAAAACCCTGCAGAACAGCTTCGAGCAGAGAATGGCGCTCAGCCAGAAACGGCGGGCACAGGCCGAGGCGGTGCGCTCGCTTCCGGCAACAACGATCGACGGGACCTCGATCAGCGTAATGGTCAATGCCGGCCTCGCCGAGGACGCGGCTTCGCTCGAGCTCAGCGGGGCTGACGGGATCGGCCTGTTCCGGACCGAGTTCCAGTTCCTCGTCTCGGCGACCCTTCCCGGCCGCGAAAGCCAGCTGAGGCTCTACAAGCGGGTGCTCCAGGCCGCGGGCGACAAGCCCGTCGTCTTCCGGACTCTGGACATCGGCGGCGACAAGGCGCTGCCCTATCTGCTCGACGCCAAGGAAGAGGCCGAGAACCCGTCGATGGGCTGGCGCGCGCTGCGCCTCTCCCTCGACCGCTCGACGCTGATGAAGGCGCAGGCGCGGGCGCTTATCCAGGCGGCCGCAGGGCAGGTGCTTCGGGTCATGTTTCCGATGGTTTCGGAGCCGTGGGAATATGAGGAGGCGCGCGCCCTTTTCGAGGAGCAGGTCGCCTGGGCCGAGCGCGGCCGCCGCGGCGCGCCGTCGCGAATCGAATATGGGGCGATGCTCGAGGTGCCGGCGCTTGCCGAAATGCTCGACCTGCTGCTTCCGCGTGTCGATTTCCTGTCGATCGGCACCAACGACCTCACCCAGTTCCTGTTCGCCGCCGACCGAGCCGACCCGCGCCTTGCGGAGCGTTACGACTGGCTGAGCCCGGCGATCCTGCGCTTCCTCAAGCGAATCCTCGACGCCGCCGGAGCGGCCGGAAAGCCGGTCCGGATTTGCGGGGAAATGAGCGGACGGCCGCTCGAGTGCATGGCGCTTATCGGCATCGGCGCCGAGAATTTCTCGATCACGCCCGCGGCGGTCGGTCCGGTCAAGGCAATGGTCCGTTCGCTCGACTCCTCGGCCATCCGAGCGCGTATGGACCAGTGGCTTGCGCGCCCGCCGCAGAGCTTGCGCAAGTCGCTGTCCGATTGGGCCCGACGCCACAAGGTCACCGTCGGCTGATTCGCGGCGGATCGGCTGTTGACAGTGCGGCGCACCGCTTCGACAACGCCGGAAGGGCTGCAAAGGGCGAGGAATGGACGAAGACATCGTCGAGACCGAACTTCCATCCGTCGGTGAACGGCTTCGCGCCGCGCGCGAGGAAAAAGGCTTCAGCCTCGAGGATATCGCCGCCGAGACTCGCATCCCGCGCCGCCATCTGGAAAGTATCGAGAGCAGCGACTGGCAGCGGCTTCCAGCGCCGACCTACACGATCGGCTTCGCGAAAAGCTATGCGAGCGCGGTCGGGCTCGATCGCACCGAGATCGGCGAGCAGTTACGCGCGGAAATGGGGGGCTATCGCGCCGACACCGCGACCGTCGAGACATTCGAGCCTGCGGACCCGGCGCGCACCATGCCCAAGTGGCTGGTGATCGGCGCCATCGCTGCGATCATCCTCGCGGTCATCCTCTTCACCTGGCTGCGCGAACGCTCGCTGACCGAGGCATCGGAGCCCGAGGCACCGGTCGCCCAGGCGCCCGCGCCCGCTCCGCCTGCAGCCCAGCCCCGGCAGCCGGCCGCAGCCCAAGGCCCGGTCGTCATCGCCGCGAGCGCCCCGGCCTGGATCCAGGTCAAGGATCAGGGCCGGACATTGTTCGAAGGCATGCTCAACCCCGGCCAGACCTACCAGGTGCCGGCGACTGCGACCGCGCCGGTGCTTCGCGCCGGGGCTCCGGAGGCACTTCGGATCACGGTCGGCACCGCGACCGCGCCTCCCGTCGGCCCGCCGGGGGTCGTCGCGTCGAACGTCAGCCTGCTTCCGGCCGACCTGATGCGCGGCCCGGCCCCGCCGCCGGCGCAAGCTGCTGGCACGGCACAAAATTCGCTGGCGCAATAGATTCATCGCGGCGTAATCTGGACTCGGCCAGAATCGGCCGTTCGAAGACAGTTGGTGGGGGAGTTCATGTTCAGCGCGCGCTTGCGCATCGCACTTCCGGCAGCGGCCCTGATCGGCCTCTGCGCGGCCCCGGCGCTCGCCCAACGGCCGCTAAGCCCCGAGCAAAGGATCCTGATGCTCGAGCAGCAGCTTTCGGCGAGCCAGGCGGCCGCGATCCGGCTCGAGCAAAGGCTCGATTCGATCGAGCGGCAGCTGCAGCAATTGATCAACCAGGGCGAAGTCGGCGGCCACAGGATCGGCCAGGTCGAAGCCGAGTTGGCCAAGCTTCGCAGCGACCTGGAGGCGCGCGTGACAGCGCTCGAAAGCAGGCCGGTCGCGACCCAGACGAGCGAGGCTGCGGTTGAAGAGCCACCGGCCGAAGCCAGGCCGAAAGCGCAAGCGGTGTCAGCGAGCCCGAAACCCGCGCCCGCCAAGCCACCGTCGCTGGCGGCCGAAACGGCGGCCGTCTCCGACCCGGGCGAGGACGCCTATTCGGAAGGCTTCCGCCTTTGGCGCGACGGCAAGTACGACGAGGCGATCAGCGCCCTGCGCGCCTTCACCTCGGCTTTCCCCAAGCACCGGCGGGTGAGCTACGCCAACAACCTCATTGGGCGGGCACTCCTCGACAAGGGCCAGCCGCGACCCGCGGCGGAGGCCTTGCTCGCCAATTACCGCTCGAACCCGAAGGGGGAACGCGCAGCGGACAGCCTCTATTACCTCGGCCAGTCGCTGGCGAAGCTCGGCCAGCCCGGCCAGGCCTGCAAGGCCTATTCGGAAGCCGAGGACGTCTACGGGGCCTCGCTCAGGGGCGAGCTCAAATCGCTGCTCGCAAAGGGCAAGGCCGAAGCGGGCTGTTCCTGATTGCGGTTGCGCCGGCGGCCGATTTGGTCGAGTTGGACCCGCAATTCCAAACCGATTCCACTAACCGGGGTAACATGACCAAGACCACACTCGTTCCTGACAGCGCGCAGCTTCGCCGCTTCACCGCCGCCCTCAACCTGCTTGCTCCGGGCGAATCCAAGCTGGGCCTCGCCGTCTCGGGCGGGCCCGACAGCCTCGCCCTCCTGCTGCTCGCCGCCGCCGCCCGTCCGGGCAAGATTGAAGTGGCGACGGTCGATCACGGGCTTCGACCCGAATCCGCCAAGGAGGCGGCGATGGTCGCCGACCTTTGCGGCAAGCTCGGAGTCCCGCACACCATCCTGAAGGCCGAATGGAAGAAGAAGCCGGAAACCGCGATCCAGGAGCGCGCCCGGCTCGAGCGCTACCGGCTGCTTGCCAAGTGGCTCAAGGAGAAAAAGCTCTCCGCCCTCCTCACCGCGCATCATCTCGACGATCAGGCCGAAACCATGCTGATGCGCCTGAATCGCGGCGCCGGTGCACGCGGCCTCGCCGGAATGCGCGGCGTGGCCCCGATTCCGGGGTCGGACGCGCGGCTGCTCCGCCCGCTGCTTGGCTGGCGCCGCGAAGAGCTCGAGGCGATCTGCTCGGCGGCCGGGCTGAAGCCCGTTGACGACCCCAGCAATGCCGATGACCAGTTCGAGCGCGTTCGCGTGCGCAAGGGCCTCGGCTCGGCCGACTGGCTCGATTCCGAGGGAATCGCCAGGAGCGCGGCACACCTCGCCCAGGCCGACCTCGCGCTTCACTGGGCGACCGACCGCGAGTGGGAGTCGCGCGTCACTCGAGGCGACAAGGAAATCGTCTACCGGCCCGAAGCCCCGTTCGAGATCCGTCGCCGGGTCGTCATGCGCTCGATCCGCGAGCTGGGGCGCGAAGGCAGCCCGGGCGCAATCCGCGGCCGCGAGGTCGACAAGCTCGTCAACCTGCTTGCTCGGGGCAAGAAGGCGACCCTGCGCGGAGTATTGTGCTCCGGCGGGGAGGAGTGGCGTTTCAGTCCGGCGCCGCCGCGCAAGGCCTGAAGCGGCCTAACGCGGGAGGCCCCGGATCCGTTCGCGGATCCAAGGTAGGATCGATGACCAGTTGAGCTCCTCGAGCAGCTCGATCCCGGCCAGCCGGCCGCGTTTCCACACGACCTCGCCGGCAGGCAGATTGAGCCCCTCGATGAAGACGTTGACATAAGCTCCGGACGACGGAAGCGGATCGCCTTCGAGCTGAAGCCCGCGCGCGGAAATATTGCGAAGCGTCGCCGCCAGATAGTCCTGGCCGCATTTGACCGCCGCCTCGCAGCGAATCTCGACCCGCGGCATTGCCCGCCGCTCGGCCGGCTGGTCGACCAGCTTGCGGTTGATCAGCGCCAGCACGTCGACCGGCTGGCTGAAGCCGAGGCCGAGGTTGCCGCCGCTTGCCCACGCGACCGTGCCCGCCGCGCGCTGGCCGGTGGCGAGCTCCATCGCCAGCCGGTCGCCTGGCGCTCCATCGAGCCCGCCGCTCAGAGTGGCGCCGAGCGCCGAGATCTTGCGGATCGTGCAATGTTTGCGGAAATCGGGGCCGTAGACGACCGCGCTATCGAGCGGTCCGGGCTCCTCGGCGCAGGCGCGTTCGTCCTGCCAGGGGAGGGCGTCCCCGATCATGAAGGTGGTGACCGACTGCGCTTCAGCCATCTCGATTCCGGCCCGTTGCCCTCCGGAGCCTGCGCCACAGTGCCTAACAAGCGGCTAACGCGCGCGCGTTCACCGGGTCTTCAAGACTGCATTGTTATTGCTCCCAAGCTGCCTATCTTGGCGCGGACATGCTAAAAAGGCGGTTCAAAGCCGCCGAGCGAGAGACCGAATGAACGAGAAGAAGCCCGCAAACCCCTGGGTGAAGAGCCTGCTGATCTGGGTCGGAATCCTCTTCGGGCTGGTGCTGTTCGTGCAGATGATCGGCGGCGGCTCGAGCGCCGCGGCCGGCGAGCCCATCCCTTATTCCGACTTCGTCCGCCAGGTCGACGAGGGCAACGTCCGCTCGGTCACCATGTCGGCGACCTCGAGCGGCAACAGCGTGATCACCGGCCGGCTCGCCGACGGCGAGGCGTTCCGGACTACCGCTCCGGCCGACGCGCAGGTTTCCAACAAGCTCATCGAGCGCGGAGTCGACGTCCAGGTGAAGGCCGAAGAGGGCTCGAGCATCTGGCTTCTGATGCTCTACAACTCGCTGCCGTTGCTGCTGATCATCGGCATCAGCTTCTTCATCATGCGGCAGATGCAGAAGAACGCGGGCTCCGGTGCGATGGGATTCGGCAAGAGCCGCGCGCGGATGCTGACTGAAAAGCACGGCCGCGTGACGTTTGCCGACGTGGCGGGAATCGACGAGGCGCGCGAGGAGCTCGAGGAGATCGTCGAGTATCTCAAGGATCCAGGCAAGTTTGCGCGGCTCGGCGGCAAGATCCCCAAGGGCGCGCTTCTGGTCGGCCCCCCGGGCACCGGCAAGACTCTGCTTGCCCGCGCCATCGCCGGCGAGGCGGGCGTGCCCTTCTTCACCATTTCCGGCTCCGACTTCGTCGAGATGTTCGTCGGCGTCGGCGCGAGCCGGGTCCGCGACATGTTCGACCAGGCCAAGAAGAGCGCGCCGTGCATCGTCTTCATCGACGAGATCGACGCGGTCGGCCGCCACCGCGGCGCCGGGCTCGGCAACGGCAATGACGAGCGCGAGCAGACCCTCAACCAGCTGCTGGTCGAGATGGACGGCTTCGAGGCGAACGAGGGGATCATCATCATCGCCGCGACCAACCGCCCGGACGTGCTCGACCCGGCACTGCTTCGCCCGGGCCGATTCGACCGTCAGGTCGTCGTCCCCAGGCCCGACATTGACGGCCGCGAGAAGATCCTTGCCGTGCACATGAAGAAGGTGCCGCTCGCGCCCGACGTCGACCCGCGCGTGATCGCGCGCGGAACGCCGGGCTTTTCCGGCGCCGACCTTGCCAACCTGGTCAACGAAGCCGCGCTGCTGGCCGCCCGCAAGGGCAAGCGCCTGGTCGCGATGCAGGAGTTCGAGGAGGCCAAGGACAAGGTGCTGATGGGCACCGAACGCAAGTCGATGGTGATGACCGAGGACGAGAAGCGCATGACCGCCTACCACGAGGCCGGCCACGCCATCGTCGCCCTCCACGAGCCCGCCTCGGACCCGATCCACAAGGCGACCATTATCCCGCGCGGCCGCGCGCTGGGCATGGTCATGCGCCTGCCTGAGCGGGACAATTACAGCTACCACCGCGACAAGATGTACGCCAACCTTGCCGTGGCGATGGGCGGCCGCGTCGCCGAGGAGCTCATCTTCGGCCACGACAAAGTGTCCTCGGGCGCCGCGTCGGACATCCAGTACGCGACCCAGCTCGCTCGCGACATGGTCACGCGCTGGGGCATGTCCGACGCCCTTGGGCCGCTGCAATATGCGGACGCCGACGAGGAGGTGTTCCTCGGCTATTCGGTTAACCGCCAGCGCCAGATGTCGGACGAGACCGCGCGGGCGATCGATGCCGAAATCCGCCGCATCGTCGAGGAGGGCTTCAGCCGCGCCAAGACCGTTCTCAACGAGAATCGCGGCGAGCTTGAGACCCTCGCCCAGGCGCTGCTCGAGTATGAGACGCTGTCGGGCGATGAGATCAAGACCCTGCTCGCCGGCGGCTCGATCGACCGCGGGAGCTCTTCTGGCGCTGCGATCCCGGCCGCGGGCTCGTCGATCCCGAAGGCCGGCCGCAAGTCGAAACCGATCGGCGGGCCGGCGCCGGCGGCGGGTTAAGCGCTCCTAG
This sequence comes from Sphingomicrobium sp., assembly GCA_035710105.1. Taxonomy (GTDB): domain Bacteria; phylum Pseudomonadota; class Alphaproteobacteria; order Sphingomonadales; family Sphingomonadaceae; genus Sphingomicrobium. Next base: position 7,981 of record DASTDZ010000040.1, read on the forward strand.
CCGAGCACGCCAACCAGCAGCAGCAGCGCCGCGAACAGGCCGAGCGCGATCGTCGCGAAGACCAGCAGCGCCGCCGTCCGCCACGCCGCCCCGAACCTTGAAAGTCCGTAGGCGCCCTTCAATTGCCGGTACATGTGGACGGGCGGGATCAGAAGGAAGATCGCGCCGACGATGCCGCCGGTCAGCCCCAGAAGGCCGAGCAGAACGAAGGCAATCAGCGCCAGGCTCATGAAGGCGATCGAATAGGTGACGAAGACCAAATGGTCGTAGGTGGTAAATTCACGCCGGTAGCGGCGGCGGTGAAGGAACAGCACCCACAGGAACGGCACCGAGATCGGGATCAGCGCCCAGGAGAATTTGTAGGCGTTGGTTTGCAGCTTGTAGAGCAGTAGCTCCGGATTCTCCTTCGCCTTCGCGAAGGCCGCCCGGAACAGGGCGTCGCCTTCCACCCCTTCGGTCTCCTCGCTGAAAGTCGCGCGGCTGATTCCTCTTGTCCGCAAATCCTGGAGGGTGGCGATGTCCTCGCGGGTTTCCGTGATTCTGGTATCGAGCGCCTCGACTTCGCCGGTCTCGCCGGCGCCTACCGCCTCGGCGCGCTTCGCGGTCAATCGCTGGAGTTTCGCCTGCTCTTCGCTCAGCCCCTGCTCGATGGTCCTGCTGACTCCGAAATCGCCGACGTCGGGCCCGACCAGGCTGAACAGGGCAAACATGGTGAAGACCGTGAACAGGAACAGCGCCAGCGGCGAGACGAACCGGGCGCGCTCGCCGCGTGCGTAGCGCCTGGTCAGCTCGCCCGGCCTCCAGGCGAGCATCGGCAGGGTGCGCCAGAACTTGCCGTCGAGATGGAGCACGCTGTGGAGGAAATCGTGCCACCAGGCGGCCAGCGTCCGGTGGACACGCGCCTGCTGGCCGCAGGCATGGCAATAGGCGCCCACGAGCTCGGTTCCGCAATTGAGGCAGGTGCCGCCATGCGCTTCGCCGTCAGCGCCTTCGCCCGCCTTCGGCTCGACGGCGCGGCCGATTATCCCGCCCGTCACCGCGTCCCCGACTGAATCCAGGTCCGGCATCATCCTCCCCCTGAGCGCACGAATATTAGGCGGCCCTCGCCGGCCATGCTAGCAGCCTCGGCGATGGCGCGCGTCGGACTTCTCGGCGGTTCGTTCAACCCCGCCCACGAGGGGCATCGCCAGCTCAGCCTGGCGGCGATCGACGCGCTCGGCCTCGACGAATTGTGGTGGCTGGTCTCGCCCGGTAATCCGCTCAAGGAGGACGAGGCTGACATGGCCCCGTTCGAGGCGCGCTTCGCCTCGGCCGAGGCGATGGCGGCCGGCACGCCGATCCGCGTGTCGGATTTCGAACGCCAGGCGGGCACCCGCTACACGATCGACACGCTCCGGGCGCTCATCGCGCGACATCCTCAGCATCGCTTCATCTGGCTGATGGGCGCCGACACTGTTGCCCAATTCCATCGCTGGAAGAACTGGCGGGAGGTCGCTAGGCTGGTGCCGATTGCGGTGCTTCCGCGCGCCGGTTATGATGAGCAAGCCCGAGCGGCGAGCGCGATGGGTTGGCTTTCGGGGTTCGTCCATCCCGACAGCCAGGCGATGGACTGGACGGAGTGGAGTCCACCGGCGATCTTGTTTCTTCGCCTGCCGACCAACCCCACATCCGCAACGTCGCTGCGCGCGCTCGATCCCAACTGGCATCGCCGAACCCGGTCCCGCGACGGGGCTCACAAACGCGGTGCCGCGCCCGTATGAGGAGAGCCCTTGCCCGATCGCTCCGCTGACACCGCCGGCGCCGCACGCGCGCCCGCCGACGTCGAACAGCTTCACAAGCTGGTGCTCCAGTCGCTTGACGACGACCAGGCCCAGGACGTGGTTTCAATCCCGCTTGAGGGCAAGTCCAACATCGCCGACCACATGGTCATCGCGTCGGGCCGTTCCACCCGCCAGGTCGCGTCCATGGCCGCCAAGCTCGCCGACCGCGTTAAGCAGGCGTTTGGAAAAAATGTGCGAATTGAAGGGCTTCCGGCGGCGGATTGGGTTCTTATCGACGCGGACGACGTAATCGTGCATCTTTTCCGTCCGGAAGTAAGAAGTTTTTACAATTTGGAACGAATGTGGGCGTTCGGCGATGACGCGCCGAAAGCGAGCGTACAGAGCGGGTGAGGGTGGATGCGACTGACGTCGATTCTTCTGTTTCTGCTTGCATTCCTGGCGCAGCCAGCGGCCGCGCAGGGCACGCTTGCCGCGCAGCTCCAGCACCAGCTGTCCGTGCTGGTCACGAGCAAGTCGGCCGACGTCGGGCTCGCGGCGATCGACCTCAAGACCGGCGAGACGGTCAGTGTCCGCGGCAACCAGCGCTACCCGATGGCAAGCACCGTCAAGCTCGCGGTTGCCGCCACCTACCTCGCCTATGTCGACAATGGCGAACGGTCGCTCGACGAGACGATCGGCGGCAAGTCGGCCGCGAGCCTGATGAAGGCGATGATCGTGCGCAGCGACAATCGCGCGACCGACCTCCTCCTGCGAAACCTCGGCGGGCCGGCGACGGTGCAGCGGTGGCTCGACTGGAACAAGGTCGAAGGGATGCGGATCGACCGCACCATCGCCGAGCTGCTGCGGGCCAAGCGCGACCTCTACGAGGATCTCGATTCCTCGACCCCAGTGGCGATGGCGACCTTTCTCAAGCGGCTCGACAGGGGTGAGCTGCTCAAGCCCTGGGCGCGCAACTATCTCGTCGCGCTGATGGCGCAGTGCACGACCGGCAGCAACCGGATGAAGGCCCTGCTTCCGCCCGGGACGGTGGCCCACAAGACCGGGACTCTCAACGGCTATACGAGCGACGTCGGCTTCGTCCGGCTGCCCGACGGTCGCAGGATCGCGATCGCGATCTTCGCCCGCGGCGGAAGCGACCGGCCGCGCGCGATCGCCGAGGCGGCGCGGGCGGTCTATGACGGCTTCCGGGCGGTGGTGACCTGGCCGTACAACGCCGGCTCGGCGCTCAGCCGCCAGTGAAGGGCGCTTGATTCTCCACATAGTCGCCAGGGGCAAGATCGGCCGTTCTCCGGAATCCGAGCTCGTCGAGCGCTATGTGAAGCGCATCGCCTGGCCGGTGAAGCTGACCGAGCTGGCCGACAAGGCGCGCGACCCGCCACCGCTTCCGCCCGGCAGCGTTTCAATCCTGCTCGACGAGCGCGGCGAGGCCCTGTCCTCGACCCAGCTTGCGCGGCGGCTCGAGGCGTGGCGCGATTCGGGCAAGCGCGAGGCGCGCTTTTCCATCGGCGGCGCCGACGGCCATTCGAGCGCCGAGCGCGAGCGGGCCGACCTGCTGCTGTCCTTCGGCCCGGCGACCTGGCCGCACCTGCTGGTCCGCGCGATGCTCGCCGAGCAGCTGTTCCGCGCGACGGCGATCCTTGCCAACCATCCCTATCACCGCGAAGGTTGATCGCATGATCCGCCAGGCCGCATTGCTGCTGCTGGTCGCCGGCTCGGCGACGGTGGCGGCGAGCGCGCCTCGTGGCGCCGCGCGCTCGGCCATGGATTCCGAGCTTCGCCAGGCGCTCGAGGACGCGGCTTCGGCGCAAGCCGAGCAGCGCCGCCTCGAAGCGGCCGCCGCAAAGGCCCGCGACCAGGCGCTTCGGCTGCGCGCCGAGCAGCTCGCCGCGGCCGAGGCGATCGCCGCCGCCGAGGCGCGGATCACGGCCGCCGACGCGCGCTTCCGGCTGATTCAGGCCTATCTCGCCGAGCAGCGCCGAAGGCTTGCCGCCGAGCAGGCGCCGGTGCGCTCGCTCCTGACCGGCCTGGTCCTCATGGCGCGTCGGCCGCCCGTGCTGGTCGTCGCCGATTCGGGCTCGATGGGGGAGCTGGTGAAGCTCCGGCGTCTGCTCGCCTCGACCGCCCCGGCAATCCAGGCAAGGACCGCCGCGCTGTCGAGCGCACTCGAGCAGGGGAGCCGCCTGGAACGCGCCGCCATCGACGCCCGGCAGGCGATGGTTCAAACCCGCCGCGAGCTGGAGGACCGCCGCCTCGCCTTCGCCGCGCTCGAGGCCCGCGCGCTTCGGCTTGCCCAGGAGCGCGGGGCTGAGGCGCTTGGAGCCGGCGACGTCGCGCTGGCCCGGCGCGAGGAGCTTGCCGAGATCCGGCGTGAAGCGCCCTCGAGGACCGAGTCGAGGCGGCTCGCCGCCGAGCTCGCCGCGCTTGGGCCCGCGCCAGTCCCGCGAGGGGGCGAGGCCGAGGTTCCGCCGCTCCGCTACCGACTCCCCGCAGACGCGCCAGTGACCGACGGGATGGGCGCGGTCAGCGCCGCCGGCGTCCGTTCGCGAGGGGTGACTCTCGGCACGAGGCGCGGAGCGCAGCTCGTCGCCCCCGCCTCGGGCAAAATCCTTTTTGCCGGCCCGTTCCGCGATTATGACGGGGTCATCATCATCGACCACGGCCGGGGCTGGAAAAGCGTCGTGGTCAACGCCGGCTCCGGCTTCAAGCGCGGCGAAACAGTCGAAATCGGGGAGCCGCTCGGTACGGCACTCGGCCCGGTCGAGGTGCAGCTTCGCAGGGGCGGGAGAAGCATCTCGCCCGCTCTCATCGCAGGTTCATCTACGGTGCTGTCAAATCGGAAAAAATCCGGCTAAATCCGCGACGCGAAATTTGGGATCACGATCATGAAAGCCATGCACAAGCTCCTTCCGCCACTCGCCCTGGTCGGCGCCCTGGCGCTGGTTCCGGTCACCACCAGCTCGCTCGCGGCGGCGGATGTCGCCAATTACAAAGAGCTCGAAAAGTTCATGAGCGTCTATGAGCGGGTGAAGGCGAACTACGTCGACAAGGTCGACGACCAGACGCTGATGAACGGCGCGATCGACGGCATGCTGGCCGCGCTCGACCCGCATTCCTCCTATCTCGAGGAATCTGACTTCGACACGCTTCGGACGACGACCGACGGCAATTACGGCGGCCTGGGGATCACGGTTTCGATCGAGGACGGCGCGGTCAAGGTGATCGCCCCGACCGAGGACACGCCGGCGTGGCGCGCCGGGATCAAGGCGGGCGATTACATCACCCACATCAACAGCGAGCTCGTCTACGGCGTGTCGCTCGACGAGGCCGTCGACAAGATGCGCGGCGAGCCCGGAACCCCGATCAAGCTGACGATCGTCCGGCCTGGGCGCGACAAGCCGTTCGACGTGTCGATGGTGCGCGAGCGGATCCAGCTTCGCCCCGTGAAGTGGGAAGTGAAGGACGGGATCGCGATCATCGACATCAACACCTTCTCCGGCAATTCGGCCGAAGAGACGCTCGCGGCCCTGACCGCGGTCAACAAGGCGACTGGCGGAAAGCCGCTCGGCTACATCCTCGACCTGCGCTCGAACCCCGGCGGGCTTCTCGACCAGGCGGTCGAGATCAGCGACGCCTTCCTCAACCGCGGCGAGATCGTTTCCCAGCGCGGCCGCGAGAGAAGCGACATCGAGCGCTATTATGCGAAGGCCGGCGACATGGCGAACGGCCTGCCGATCATCGTGCTGATCGATGCCGGCACGGCTTCGGCAGCGGAGATCGTCGCCGGCGCCCTTCAGGACCAGCGCCGCGCGCTGGTGATGGGCGACAAGAGCTTCGGCAAGGGCAGCGTCCAGACGGTCGTCCAGACCGGCCCGAGGAGCGCGCTCAGGCTGACGACCGCCCGCTATTTCACGCCCTCGGGCCGGTCGGTTCAGGCGGGCGGGATCGACCCGGACATTGCCGTGCCGCAGCTTTCCGACCCCGATTACAAGGACCGTCCGCGGGTTCGCGAGGCCGACCTTCGCCGTCACCTGCTTGCCCAGGCCAAGGCGGACGACAAGCTGCTCGAGCATGACGACACGTCGCAGGACCCGCGTTTCGCCTTCACCGCCGAGGAGCTGGAGAAGAAGGGCGTCAAGGACTTCCAGCTGCAATATGCGCTGAACACGCTCAAGCGCCTTGCCTCGCCGGCGGCGGTCGCGTCGGCTGGAAGCAAGCCCGGGTCCAAGCGCTAGACGATGGCCGAAGCGGCGCTTGAACCGCGCAAGGCGCCCGCCCTGTCGCGCCCGGAAATCGGGCGGCTGCTGGCGTTTCTCCTCCCGCTCGGGCTGCTCGGCGGCGCAATGGGCTCGCAATATCTCGGCGGGCTCCACCCGTGCGAGATGTGCTACTGGCAGCGTTGGCCGCATGCCGCCGCCATCCTGCTTGCCGGCCTGGCCTTCACCGCCCCCGCAGCGTCGTCCCGTTCGCGGCTTCTGACCCTGCTCGCGGCGGTGGCGATCGCGGTTTCGGGAGCGATCGGCGTCTATCATGCAGGGGTCGAGCTTGGCGTCTTCGAAGGCTTCACGACCTGCACCAGCACCGCCCGGGGAGCGACCACCGAGGAGTTGTTGAAGCAGATCATGAAGGTGCCCCTGGTCCGCTGCGACGAGGTGCAATGGGCTTTCCTCGGCATTTCCATGGCGGGCTGGAACGCGATCCTGTCGCTCGGCGGGTCCGCAGCGATTGCCTGGCTGACGCTCGGCCAAAGGCGGGCCGCCTGATGGCCGGTCCCTGGCATCCAGGGCAAAGGCGCGCCGACCGCGCCTCGATGATCCGGGTCGACCAGGCCGGCGAATATGGGGCGACTCGCATCTATGCCGGCCAGCTCGCCGTGCTTCGTCCCAACTCGCCGGCGGCGAAGCTGATCTCGCGAATGGCGCTGCAGGAGCAGCGGCACCTGAAGCGCTTCGACCAGCTGGTCGCCGAGCGCCGGGTGCGGCCGACCGCGCTGCAGCCCGTCTGGAAAGCTGCCGGCTTCGCGCTGGGGGCCGTCACCGCGCTCGTCAGCCCCGAAGCGGCGATGGCCTGCACCGATGCCGTCGAGACCGAGATCGACCGTCACTACAAGCGCCAGCTCGACGAGCTTGGCGACGACGACCCGGAGCTGTCCGCCGACATCGCCGAGTTCCGCGCCGAAGAGCTCGAGCATCGCGACACCGCCCGCTCGGCCGGCGCCGAGAGGGCGATCGGATATCCCTTATTGACGGGCGCGATCCGGGCGGCATGTCGTGCAGCGATCGCGCTGTCCAAACGCGTATAGGGGAACCGCGCTGTTCTTCGCCCGCTTTAGCCGTGAAAGGTTCGAAACCATGACCAAGCTTCTCCTCCCACTCACGGCCGCGGCGGGAATCGCGGCGCTCGGCGCGCTCGGCGCCGCGCCCGCGGCGGCGCAGGCCGACGAAGAGGTGCGGATCGCCGAGATCATCGTATACGGCAACGACCCGTGCCCGCGCTCGACCGACGACGAGGTGGTGGTTTGCGCGAGGAAACCCGAAAGCGAGCGCTACCGGATCCCCGAGCGCTACCGGGAGACCGGCCCGCTCCAGACCCGTCAGAGCTGGGCGGCGCGGGCGCAAAGCTTCGAATATGTCGGGCGCACCGGCATCATGAGCTGCTCGGCCGTCGGCCCGGCCGGCTACACGGGCTGTCTGCAGAACATGATCGACCGTGCCAAGGCTGACGCCCAGGAGACGGCGACTGAGGGCGTGCCTCCGCCCGAAAGCTCCGTTCCCGGCGGCTGATCGAGACAGCCAGCTCGCGGAAGGCGTAGCGGTCGCGGATCCTGCGGTTGAAATAGACGCCCTTGGCGAAGGCTGCGCGCATCGCTTCGGCTTCCTCCCGCGGCACTCCGGAATAGAGGTAGCGGCGGCCGGTCACGAACTCGACCGTCAGCTCTTCGCGCTCGGGCGAATAGTCGAAGCGGCGGATGACCGTCGAAGGCATGTATCAGGAACGCGCGAGACCCCAGATGGCTTCGGGGAGGATGAGGCCCTAGCGGAGCTCGCGCGCGTCCTGGCCCTGGACGGAATCCGCCCAGCTGTCGATCGCCGCGGAAAGGATCCGCACTAGCGGAGCCGATACGATCAGGCGGAACAGGATCGCGAGCAGCACCAGGATCAGGATCGAAAAGAACAGTGCCGTCATGGCGACCTTCTACCCGAGCCGTGTGACGCGCGTATTTCAGCCGGGGGCGCTAGTTGGCTGCTCGGAATAACGTAGCCAGAGCAAGAACGCGCCGATCAGCGGCACGAGGATGTCGGTCCAGAAGATGACTCCGGCGTTGCCGGGGGCGAAATTGTGCGCCGTCACCATCTGGTAGACATGGCCCGCCGCAGCACCCAGCAGGAAGGCGGCCGGCCCGACCACCGCCGCCAGCTGCATCTCGAAGCCGCGGGAAAAGGCGAGGAAGCCGATCGCCGCGAAGCCCAGGCTCGCCCACCCAACCTCGGCCTGGAACGGGCTCTGCCCCCAGCCGATGAAAGCAGCCGTCATCTCACCAAAGAAGACGTGCATCACGAAATTGTAGAGGAAGGAAAAACCGACCGCGAACAGGCAGTAATAGGCCAGCGCGGCTTCAGCCAGGTTGCTGCGCCCGCGGCGGGCGACGGAAATGGCGGTAGCGATCGCAGCGAGCCCGAGGAACGTCAGCGTGAAGTTGCTGAGCAGGACGGTGACGGCTTGCTGCATGGTCCCCCCTGATCCGCAAGCTGCCGCAGCTCGGACTGACGATCAAGCGGGGATGCGCTCTGCCGGTTTCGCTTTGCACCTCGGCTAGTGCCGGAGGGCCAATCGGGACCGGCGGCTTAACCGCCGGTCCCCTCTAGCAGATCAGTTGTTGACGTTGGCCCTGGCACCGGCATTTGCATGGGCGCCGGCGGCGGCGTTCAGCTGCTTGCGGCTGAGCTTGGTCACCAGGCCCTTGCCACTGCTGTAAAGCGCGGCGATTGGCACGTGCAGCGTCTTGCCGCCGCTGACGACCACTGCCGTGTCGCCGTGCACCGACTGCAGAACGCCGACCCTGCGGCCGCTGTTGTCGCTGACGGTTGCGCCTGCGGTGAGGTCGGCCGCGGTTGCCACCCTGAGCTCGCTCTGGAGCGCGCCGTTCACCGCACCGTCGGCGCTTCCGACGGCGCGGTCGAGGGTTCCCGTCACTCCGCCGACCAAATCGCCTCCGGCATTGCCGCCGACACCGACGCCGACGTTGACCCCGGCGCCTGCATTGCCGCCGAGCCCGACGCCGAGCTGCGCCGCGGCGGGGGCCGCGACTAGCGCCGGCAAAGTCGCGGCAAGGACCATCAATTTACGCATAAGTTGCTCCCGCTATTCGTGAACACTCCCCGAAGCGAAAAACGCGACCTTGAGGGGGTCCGTTGCATGAACGGGAGCCAACACGGCGGATCGAGAGCGGGGAGCGGCAAGTCGAGGCCTGGCGGCCCCGAGCCCCGCGAAGCGGCGGCGAAGCCTAGAGCGGCGCGGCTCTCGGCCGGTAGGCGGAGCGGACGACGGGCGTCTTGATCAGCTCCGAACGGAAGCGCCGCCGCATCTTGGCGGCGCCGTCGACGCTCATGCAGACCAGCCGCGTGCCTCCGGCCGGCAGGTTCTCGATCGCCGAGATCCCGACCTTGGCGGCGGTGCAGCGGGCGACGACCTCGCCCTCGTCCATGGTCACGAACAGGACGCGGCTGACGGCGCTGGGTGCCATGCTCATGCTGCTTCCCCGTCTTTCTCGCGCTCGGCTTTCGAGATCCGCTCGCCATAGCCCTGGGCAAGCGCCCAGTGGACTTCGCGCGTGCGCTCGCACGGCTCGTTCTTCGACTTCAAGAGCGAGGCCTGGCGGCGGCGGTGGAGATAATCGATGTCCATGGTGGTGATACTCCCGAAAAAAGTAAGCGGGAGCGCGCCATCGACAGGAAGCGAAATGGGGTCTCTCAGTCGCGCGGGCTTACGAAAGAATTTCGCGCGCGATGCGGGCCTTATAGCATGAACCGGCCCTTTGAGCCTAATCGCCCGGCCGCAGCGCGAGGGTAACCGGTCGCTAACCGCACTTGCGCTAAGCGCCGCGCCGATGAGCAAGGCCTGGCGCCCTGACGAGAATTCGACGCCGCTTAGCGGGCGCGAGGCGCGCGGCTGGGCGCGCCTGCAGCGCGAGTGGCGCGAGGAAACGCGCGAGCGCAGGCTCCCGCACGGGTCGCGGACCGCGCTCGTGCTGCTGGCGGCGCTGTGCGTCGCGGCCGGGCTAGGCCTCTACGCGATGGCCGGGCCGGTCGACGTGTTCGAGCGCGAGGCAGGCAGCGACTGGAGCGCGGTGGACAAGGCCGCCGGCCGCTAGCAGCGCCAGCCGCTTCCCGACCACCAGACCCGCTCGGGCGGGCAGAAGCCGCTGCCGCGCTGATCCTGCACCCAGCGCGGAAAGGCGCGGTCGGGGCGGTCGTGCCACCAGTCGTTGAAGCTGTCGGGCGCCCAGCTGCGGTTGTTGTAAAGCGCCCATTCGCCGCCGTACCAGGGGCCGAGGACGACGGTGTCGGCTCCGCGCCGGTCTCGGTGGCGGCGCCAGCGGTCGCGGTCGCCGCCGTGGCCGCCGCGATGGACCTTGACCCCGAAATCGCCTGGGGTGGGCCTTGCGGCGAACTCGGCGAAGGGATTGGCCGGGTCGGCGGCGGAGCCTTCGGCGGCGGCCGGCATGGCGGGGATGAGGATTGCGGCCGAGGCCGCGGCTAGGGCAAACAGGCGAGCTCGCATGATCGCGCACTCCTTCGAACAGCCCACCGCTCCAACGCTATAGCATGGGCGGTGGATAAATGCCGCTGGGCCGTCGCTAACCCCCTGATAACCCTTGCCGGGCTAAGGGCGGGGCATGAGCAGGACATGGACGCCCCGCAAGAAGACGGTGGAGATGGACCCCTCGGCGCGCCCGTCGCGGATCCGGCGCGACCCGCCGCCGGCCGCCGCCGTGCCCGAGAAGGCGCTGCAGCCCTTTTCGACCGAGCGCGAGGCGCGGATCGTGGTGATCGGAGTCCTGCTGTTCGCGCTCGCCTTCTTCATCCTGTCGATCGGGATCAGCGACATCACGAGCTGATCGGGGCGCGGTAGCGAAGTCGAGCACCGAGAGTTCGCCAGCTACATCGCCGTCCGCGCGCAGTGGATGCAGAGCGCCGCTTCTGGCCGGGCGTCGAGCCGGGCCGGGGCAATTTCCTTTCCGCAGCGCACGCACTCTCCATAGGTGCCGTCGTCAATGCGGCCGAGCGCTCGCTTGACCGACGCGATCTCTCTGGTGACCAGCGTTCCCTGTCCTTCGAGCGCCTCATCGTCCTCCATCTCGATCGCCTGCTCGTCCCAATCGCGGTCCGGCGGTTCCGACAAGTCGCTGGCGATCCGCGCCTGGCGCGCTTCAAGCTCTGCGAGCTGGGCTTCAAGCCGTGCTCTGACGGCGGCAGTGTCGGGCATGTCCGGTCCCTTCCTTTTGCGCGCCCGGCCTCCAGCGCCACTGGCAGATTCGCACCGTCAAGCTGAACGAGCTCGACCTTAGTCGCGGCGCCCGAAGGGAAGCGATCCGGACAATCCCGTATATCCGTGGTGCGACCCTTGGCTGCATCTGAGTCAAGCAGGGAGGATATCGATATGCACAAGTGCTACTTGCCCAGCCTCGCGGTCCTTGGATTGGCCATTGCAGGAGGAACCGCCGCGGCACAGCCGCTCCCGCCCGCCGCCGAAGGGCCAGAGATCGTTGTCGTCCGACAGCTTCCGCCATCGCCCGACCGGCTGATTCGGACGGTTTCCATCCGCGACCTCGATCTCAAGACGGATGTGGGGCGAAAGGAGATGGAGACCAGGGTCGGCAAGGCCGTCGAGCAGATGTGCGCCGTTCCAACCCCGATCCCGACCTATGGCGAAGAAATGGCCCGGCCCTGCACCGAGGAAGCCTGGGCGAGCGCCCGTCCGCAGATGGAACAGGCGGTGCAAAAGGCCGGCGGGTCGTAAGCGACCCAATCCCTCAAGCGGCCTATTTCCCTTCCCCCGCAGGGCTGTGGGCAAAGCTCAGCACTCGCGAAAGGCGCCATTTGCCGTCGCTCCCGAGCGCCCAGACCATCGCGAATTTCGCCTTGCCGACGAGCTTCTCTTCGCCGTTCACGCCCTGGCGCTCGTAGAAGAGGTGATCGCCGACCTCCATCGCGCCGTAGCCGGGGACCGGATCGACGTGCAGGCTCTCGGCGACCAGCTCGCGCCGCGACCGCGACGCCGTCGGGTCGGCGCGGCTGCCGCATTGCCGCCGGTAGATGGCCATGAACTGGTCGGCGGATTTGACGTTGAACCCCTCCTTGTCGTGATAGAATTCGACGTCGTCGGCGATCAGCGCCCTGAAGGCCGCTTCGTCGCAGGGGCGGTTGAACGACAGGTCGAACAGCTCGGCATCGGCCTGCTCGATCTGGCGGGTGAGCTCGGGCTGCGGAGGAACGGCGATCGGCGGCGGGGCAGCGGTGGCCTGGACGGCTGCGGCGGCGAGCAAAGCGAAGAGCGACATCGTCGGGACTCCA
>DASTDZ010000041.1:0-9221 GCA_035710105.1 Sphingomicrobium sp.
CGGATCGTCGTCCATCTCCAGGACGGCGCCGCCGTCTGGCGGAGCGTGGACGCGGAAAATCATGCCGAGTTCGTCGACTTCAAGCCCGCCGACCGGGTCATCCGGCTCGACCGGGCGCCGGCGGCGGCCTGCGACGACCTCGCCAAATTCCCCTCCCGCAAGCCGGAATGAGCGCGGGCTGACGGCTTACCCTCGGCGTCTCATGCTCAGACGCAGCGGCAGATCCAGTCCTGGTTGTTCGACCGGTACGAGCATTTGACCGTCGGTGTCGGCGGCTGGCAGTTCAGCTTCGCCTTGCAATCCTCGACGGCCTCGGCCTCCGTGTCGGCGCCCGAGCGGCACCTGGCGGCCCCGGCCATCTGCTGATTGCGAAGCCGCATCCCCTCGGGCGTTTCCTTCGCGTAATTCGGCTCGGAGCGCATTTGATTGCCGCCGGTTTCTGCCGGCGGCGTCTCGGTCTGCATTTCCGCAGGCGGCTGCGTTTCCTCGGGCTGCGCGAGCGCCGGGACTACGGCCATCGCAAACAGCGCAGCGGACGCGACACAAACGGCGGATCTGGACAGAAAAGTGGACATCGCCCCCCTCCTTCTCACTCGACCCACCGCGGCCGATCTTATTGCGGGCGAGTAACGGAATCAAATCGCGCCGGGCCGGGCTGCCCCCGCGACTTTTTCTCCGCCCGATGCTAGCGACCGGGCCATGACCACCTCCATCTTCATCGGCGCGGAAGCCGGCGGCGCCAACCCGCAATCGCTCGAGCTTTCCCGAGCCAACCGCCACGGCCTGATCGCCGGCGCGACCGGCACCGGCAAGACCGTCACCCTGCAGGGGCTGGTCGAGGGGCTGTCCGACGCCGGCGTTGCCTGCTTCGTCGCCGACGTGAAGGGCGACCTTGCCGGCCTGGCGATGCCGGGCTCGGCCGATTCCAGGACCGACGCGCCGTTCCGCGCCCGCGCCTCGGAGATCGGCTATGCTGATTGGCAATATCGCGGTTACCCGGTGCAATTCTGGGACCTGTTCGGGACCCAGGGCCACCCGATCCGCACCACGGTCAGCGAGATGGGGCCGCTGCTGCTGTCGCGGCTGATGGGCCTCAACGAGGTCCAGGAGGGCGTGCTTGCGATCGCCTTCGGCGTCGCCGACCGCGAAGGCCTGCTCCTGCTCGACCTCGACGATCTGCAGGCGATGCTGGTCGAAACCGGCCAGCGCGCCGACCAGCTGACGCTCGAATATGGCAATGTCTCGAAGCAGTCGGTGGGCGCGATCCAGCGCTCGCTGCTGCAGCTGCGCGCCCAGGGCGGCGACAATTTCTTCGGCGAGCCGGCGCTCGACCTCGCCGATTTCATGGGCAAGGCCGACGACGGCCGCGGCTTCGTCAATATCCTCGCTGCCGACCGGCTGATGCAGAGCCCCCGGCTCTACGCGACCTTCCTTCTGTGGCTGCTGTCGGAGCTGTTCGAGGAGCTGCCCGAGGTCGGCGACGTGCCCGCGCCCAAGCTCTGCTTCTTCTTCGACGAGGCGCATCTTCTGTTCGACGACGCGCCCGAAGGCCTGCTCGAGAAGATCGAGCAGGTGGTTCGGCTGATCCGCTCCAAGGGGGTCGGAGTCTATTTCATCACCCAGAACCCGATCGACATTCCCGAAAGCGTCGCCGGCCAGCTCGGCAACCGCGTCCAGCACAAATTGAACGCCTTCACCCCGCGCGACGAAAGGGCAGTGAAGTCGGCCGCCGACACCTTCCGGCCAAATCCGAAGATCGACGTCGCCTCGGCGATCACCGAGCTCAAGGTCGGCGAGGCTTTGGTCTCGCTGCTTCAGGCGGACGGAGCGCCCTCCCCCGTCCAGCGGGTGCTGATCAAGCCGCCGAGCTCTCGGGTCGGGCCGCTGAGCCCGCAGGAGCGGGCGACCTTCGTCACCACCGACACGGTAGGCGCAAAATATGACCAGGCGGTCGACCGCGATTCAGCGCACGAGATGCTCGCGGCGCGCGCCCAGGCCGCCGTCCAGGCCGAGGAAGCGGCGCGCCAGAAGGCGGCGGCCGAAGCCGAGGCCGCGCGCCAGGCGAAGGAAGCGGAGAAACGCGAGGCGCAGCGCCGCCGCGAGGAAGCAAAGCCCAGCATGACCGACAAGATCGTCACCTCGGCGACCCGCGCCGCGGCGAGCTCGATCGGCCGCCAGATCGGCAACCAGATCCTGCGCGGGATCCTCGGCGGGCTTATGCGCGGGCGGTGAGCCGGCCTAGCGCACCAGCTCGAACTGCATCGATACGCTCACGCCCAGAGTCAGCTCGCCGGGCTGGACCGGGGTCGGCGGAGGCGGCGGCGCGGCCGGGCCGGAACCGGTTGCGATGATCATGTCGCGCTGGACGGGATAATATCCGCCGCCCTCGCTGATCGAGAGGATCCGCGCCACTCTCAGCCCCGCGGCCCTCGCAAAGAGCTCGGCGCGCTGGCGGCCTTCGGAAATCGCCTGGGTGCGCGCCTCGTCAAGGGCCGCGCGCTGGTCGTCGAGGGTGAAATTGGGGCCGTTGATCTCGTTGGCGCCGACATTGACCAATGCGTCGATCACCCGGCCCATGTTGGCGAGGTCGCGGACCCGGACCTGCACCGTGTTGCGAGCCTGGTAGCCGACGATCCGCTGGATCTGTTCCTCGGGCGGAGGCGGGATGTAGGGCTGCCCAGTCTGACGGGCACGGATCTGGGCGTCGCGCTCGGGGTTCGAATAGACGGGCGACAGGTTGATGGCGCTGGTCTGGATGTCGCGGTCGGCGATCCCGGCGCGCTTCAACGCGGTCACGACCTGGTCCATCTTGCGGCTGTTGTCGGCCATCGCCTCGCTCGCCGTCCTTGCCAGGGTGACGACCCCGGCCGAGAACAAGGCGATGTCGGGGGTGCGCCGCGACTGGCCTTCCGCGCTGAGGCTGAGCAGCGTGCTGGTTGGCCCCAGCATCACCTGCGGCTGCATGGCGCCCTGGGCCTGTAGCGCCGCGGGCGTTGCGGCAAGCAAGGCCGCGATCAATAGCCTCTTCATCGCATAACTCCCTCCGTGGGTTTCGGAAGGAAGAACCGACGCGGGCGCAAGCGGTTGCGAAAACGACGCCCTAGGCGGGGACGGCGCGCGTCTGGTCTTTCGCGCCCGGGACCGGTTCGGCGGCGTCCTCGCCACGGGCGACGATCCGGTTGCGCTCGTCGACATGGACGACCCGCGGGCGGAAGGCCCGGGCTTCGGAATCTTCCATCAGCGCGTAGCTCATGATGATGACGAGATCGCCCTCGGCAACGAGGTGCGCGGCGGCGCCGTTGATGCCAACGATGCCGCTGCCGGCCGGCGCCGGGATGACATAGGTCTCCAGCCGCGCGCCGTTGGTGATGTCGGCGATCACCACCTGCTCGCCCTCGATCAGGTCGGCGGCCTCCATCAGCGCCCGGTCGAGGGCGATCGAGCCGACATAATGCAGGTCGGCCTGGGTCACCGTCGCGCGGTGGATCTTCGACTTCAGAATCGTCCGCATCATCTTGCGGCATGGCTCCATGTGGGTTCGGCGCGCCCCTAGCAGATTTGCACGGCTCCGCCACGATTCAAGTGCTGCGCCGCAATATCGCACTTGCAGCACGAGGCGCGAATTCCCAACTCTTCGGCCAAAGCGCGGCGGATCGCACCAGTCTTGGCGTGGCGGCTCGAAGCCAAGTCCCTGGGCGCGTTGGGGTTTCCAAATCTGGCACGGCGCTTGCTTTGTACACTGCCGAGACCGCCAGCAGGAGTTTTCGCCACCATGTCGACCAATGTGACCGCCGCCCAAGACCAAGCCTTCGTGCCAGCCGCGCCCGAGCGCGAGCCCGCGCTTCCGTTCCGCAGCGACACGATCCTCGGCGTCTGCGAGGCGGTCGGCCAGGACCTCGGCTTTCACCCCAACTGGCTGCGCGTTCCGTTCGCGGCGCTGATCTTGTGGAACCCCGAGGTCATCGTCGCCAGCTACCTGCTGCTTGGCGTGGTGGTCGCGGTCACGCGCTGGTTCTTCCCGGTCCAGCCGAAGGTTGCCGCGGCGAAGATCGAGCATCAGGCGCCGGCAAGCAGCGCTGCAGTGACGGTGAATGCGGAAGAAAAGGAGCTGCTGGCGGCCTGACAGGCTAGCCGCCCAGGTTCGCATCGGCCAAAATCCGCGGCCCCAGATGCGGTAAACCCCGCCGGTTTGACCCGGCGGGGTTCCCATGCTTCAGACCCGAAAGTCCGAAGCACGTTGTGACCATAGCGCGATTCGCCCTCGAGTCGAGTCACCAAATTGCTGAACGCGAAGAATTTTGTGGGCCGATCCGTGGAAAAGCCTGTGGACAGCGGCGCGGCAGGGTCGGCGGCGGCCCGCTTCACGCTCTGGCGTGGTCACTGATTTCCTAACCGGGCGCTAACCTGGTCTTTACGCCCTTGCGTTACGCCCTCGCCTTTAAGCCGTCCCGAAACCGGGTGGAGGGAAGCAGTCGAATGGCGACCAACGGGCTCAACCTGAAAGCGGTCAGCGCCGCCGAGGCCCAGCTTGCCCGCATATCCGGGCAGGGAAGCGCTCGGCATCCACACCTCCTCGCACTCGTCGAAGGCTCGAGCCCGCATTCCGCCCGCGACATCGCCGACGCCGTGCATTTGCTGTGCAGCGTCCACGGCCACCATCCAGGGCTCGTCGAGCAGGCGCTCGGCCTGTGCCCCGCGGGCCCGGCACACAAGTGGCTGGCCGGCGCCGCCGACGCCTTCGAGCGCGAGCGGCTCTACCTCGTCCGGCTGACCGCAGCGGTCGGGCCGATCCCGAGCACTCCGGGCGCCGCCGAGACCGAGGCGACGCTGCTCGCCCAGCGCCACGCGCTCGAGATCCTCGCCAGGTCCGAGCGGCGCGGCTGCGCGCTCGGCGCCGCCACCGCGCTGGTTTCCGACTGGTGGCCGATCCGCCGCCTGCTCGACCGCGCCGCGGCGCGAGTCGGGATCGAGGCGCCCCTCCCCTCGCTTCCCGACGAAGGCTCGATCATCACCGTCATCCAGGCCGAATGCGACAGCCCGGCGGCGGAGCGGGCGATGGCCTTCGGCGGGGAGCAGATGCTGCTCCAGAACCGCGGCCTGCTTGACCTCATGGAAGCGCGGGCCGCAGCGCGCGACCGCCTCGACGCCTGAGCTTCGCGCCGCCGCTCGCGGCGACCATTGAGACATCTTGCAGTTTAAAGCGGGATTCCCGACTCCGCGGGAATGACGAAAGACCCTATTCGTCCCGGTAGGCGAGCTCGAAATTGCCCCAGCGGCGGCCGTTGATCCACAGCGGAACGAAGACGTTCTTGACCGGGATGTACTTGTCGCCGAGCTCCATCCGGTAGGTGGCGAGCATCGCCGGCTTGTTGGAATTGATCGCGTTGCGGGTCGTGTCGTCCATGAAGATCCGCTTGTTGCGGCAATGGGCGTCGTTCCACACGGGGTCGGGCCCCGGGGTATGCGACCGCTCCGACAGATGGGTGGGAAGATAGCCGTTCACGTCGGTAATCGCCGAGCCGATGATTCGGCTGTCGCCGCCCTTGAAGCGGTCGAGGATCGGGCGGACGTATTTGTCGGCGAAATCGCAGAAGCCGGTGTCGTACTGGGCCGGGTTGCTGCCCTCGATCAGCTTGTAGTTGCGGTCGAAGACGTCGGCCTCGCTGACCTCGCCGGCGGCGATCCCGCGCTCGACCTCGGCCTGGATTGCGCGCATCGCCTCCTGCGCCTTGAGGATGAACGGCGTGTCGTCGATCTCCGCGCCCGAATTAGCGAGCGTGTCGAGCATCGTGTTCGACAGGTGCTCGAGGTGGTTGAGCCGCTCCTTCGCGGAGACCAGCTCCTGGCCGTTGTCGCGGGCGTCGCCGGCAAAATCGGTGAGCCCCGCCTTCACCCGATCGACGCTGGTCTGGATCATGCTGGTCGAATGGGCGATGCCCTCGGTCTGGCGGTCGACCATGGCGACGATCTCGGAAACCTCGCGGACCGTGTCGCTGATCTGGCCGAAGCCCTTCTGCGCCTCGCGGCTGCGCTCGACGCCTGTCTTGATCTCGGACGTCACCGCGCCCGCCTCTCGCGTCAGCTCGCCGATGGTGGCGGCGATCTGACTGGTGGCGGCGCGGGTGTCGTGGGCGAGCTTCTTCACTTCCGCGGCGACGACCGCGAAGCTGCGCCCGGCGTCGCCGGCGCGGGCCGCCTCGATGGTGGCGTTCAATGCCAGCATGTTGGTCTTGCGGGCGATCACCTCGATGGTCGAGGAGACGGTCTGAACCTGGCTCATCGCGGTGGCGAAGCCGGCCATGCGCTCGCCAAGCTGGACGACCAGCTCGGTCAGGCCCTTGAAGCCCTCGATCGTGCCCTCGATCGCCTCGCGCCCGGCCTCGAGCTTGGCCTTGGCCTGTTCGGCCAGGAGCCGCGCCTCGTCGGTCGAATCGCTGACCCGGCCCTGGTCGGCGAGAAGGCGGGTGGTGACTTCCTCGAGCTGGTCGAGCATCTTGAGGTTTTCGCCGATGCGGGTGGCGACGCCCGACACGTAGCCGGCGACGTCGCTGCATTCGATCGACAAGGAGCCGCAATCGCGCGCCACGGCGCGGATCGCGTTCTCGGTAACTTCCTCAATCCCCTGTGTGGCCATGGCCAGCCGCGCTCCCCCGAAATCCGTGGGGACGGAATAGGGGGAAACCTCCTACTCTTTCGTTAACCACGGCCGGTGGCGCAACCCCAACCCGCCACGCCAACCAAGTCCAACATCCTCCAAGCCGGCTCACTGAGGCCACTCCAGCCGACTTGGGATGCCTTTTCGCCGACGCCGCTGTATAGTCGAAGGCGCACAGGTGACGAGAGGCTCGCGACGCTCCCGCCTCATGGAGCAACGCCAATGAAACAGCTCAGCGATATCGCAGAAGCGCAAAGACTGGCGTTGGCCATCGTCGACACCTTGCCGGAGCCGTTCCTGGTGCTCGACGACACGCTCCATCTCCTTGCCGCCAGCCGCTGCTTCTACGAGGTGTATGGCGAGGACCCCAAGAATGCGCATGGCCGGTCCCTGTTCGAGCTGTCCGGCGGGCAATGGGACATTCCGAGCCTCCGCCAGCTGCTGCGGGAAGTCGTGCCCGAGCATACGGGGCTTCAAGGGTTCGAGTTCGAGCAGGACTTTCGCGGCCTTGGCAGGCGCACCATACAGCTCAACGCGCTTCCGCTCCGCGAGGAGGCCGGGACGAGCAAAATGGTGCTCGTCGCGATCAAGGACATCACCGAGCGGCGCGACGCCGAACAGGAGAAGCAGCGACTGCTCGAGCACACCGAGGAGCTGCTCGAGCAGCAAAGGACCCTGTTGCGGGAGATGCGGCACCGGATCGCCAACAGCCTGCAGATCATCGCCAGCATCCTGTTGCTCAAGGCAGGGTCGGTGTCCTCCGAGGAGACCAAGAAGGAGCTCCGCGCAGCACACCAGCGAGTGATGTCGGTCGCTGCGGTCCAGGGCCACTTGCAGGCGTCCGACGGAATCGAGCAGATCGAGATCGGTCCCTATCTGACAAAGCTCGGCGCAGGGCTTGCATCCTCGATGGTCGGCCCGAAGCAGAACATCGCCATCAAGGTTGCGGCAGACCCGGGAGCACTGCCGACGAGCCACGCGGTCAGCATCGGTTTGATCGTGACCGAGTTGATCATGAACGCGGTCAAGTACGCGTTCCCGAAGCCCCGCGTCTCGGCCCGGATCCGGGTTACGTTTGAGAAGGCGGACTCGGACTGGAAGCTGACGGTTTCGGACAATGGCTGCGGCCGCCATCCGTCCCACGAACCGGCGGCTTCGACTGGCCTTGGAACCGCGCTCATCGCAGCGCTGGCGAAGCAGCTGGATGCGGTGGTGTCCGAGACGTCCACCGACAAGGGTCTCACAGTCGAGGTGACACGCGCGACATTCCTCTCGCGTTTGCCGCGCGCCGCCTAGCGAGCCGAGTCCACGGAGGCAGCTTGCCGACCGCGAAGCCACGGCGCATGGTGCGGCCATGCGCGATTTCAGCTTCGCGATCGGACTGTTCGGGGCCCTGTTCCTCGCCGTCGCGGTCCTCGCCTGGTGGAGGATCCTCCACAAGCCGGATTCGGACCCGCCGACCGAAAAGGATTCGAAGCGCGCCAGCTCGGCGGCAATGGTCGTCGTCATCGCCTTTTTAGTGAGCGCGCTCGCCGCCGCCGTCGCCGTCATCGGCTGGTTCCAGAGGTAAGTCCTCGCGGAATTGACGCCAATCAATGCAGCACTCGAAACAGGGGCCCATGGCCTGGCTCGAGCGGGGGCTCATCGGCTGATCCATGGAGGATGCAATGCCTGGCGACCCAACCCCGTTCAATTTCCCGCAGAGCAGGTCCCCGAGCTACTGGCCCGAATATGGCTATGGGCCATTTACAGGGTACCGGCGCGACTATGACTGGAGCCCGCTTGCGGACTTCCGCCGCGAGATCGATCGGTTCTTCGACGACTTTTCCCGCAAGTCCCCGTTCAGCGGCTACGGCTATGCCGGCTTCAGCGGCCAGTGGCCGAAGCTCGATTTCATCGAGACCGAAGACGAGGTGCTCATCACAGCCGAAGTCCCCGGCATGAACGAAAAGGATGTCGAGCTCTATTTCGACAACGGCGTCCTGACGATCCGCGGCATGAAGAAGACCGACAAAGACGAACCGGGATATTCGGAGCGCTTCTATGGCCGCTTCGAGCGGCAGGTCCCGCTGCCCTATTCGGTCGACGGCGAGCATTGCACCGCCGAGTTCCGGGACGGGCTGCTGAAGGTCAGCTTCAAGAAGCTCGCCGAAACCGAGAACAAGAAGAAAATCCCGATCAATGCGGTCACCCGGCACATCCGCAAGAGCCGGGACGAAGTCGCCGCCCAGCGCAGCAAGCCCGCGTTCGTGGGTGCGTGACGGCAACGGGCCCGGGCTCCGGCCCGGGCCCCCTTTTTCCTGCGTCCACTTTCAACTCAGGCCGCGGATTCCGCTGGCTCGCGGCCTTCATCTACGCCCGCCTGCCCCTTCAGCTGTGAAAACCAGGCATCCCGCTCCGCCTCGTCCTCGGCCCGCACCTCGGCCAGCGCCAATTCATGCGCGGCCTTGAGCATCGCGCTTTCTTCCGCCGTGCACTCGCGCTTGTAGTCCTCGTCGCCCCAGCGGCCCCTCTCGTAGCCGGCAAAGCCGGGCGGCGGCGGAAAGTCGGTCCACCAGCATTGCTC
>DASTDZ010000042.1:0-7007 GCA_035710105.1 Sphingomicrobium sp.
AGGAGCTGTGGCTGCGCTTGGCGAGGGAACTAGTCGCGGACGTCGACCGGGTCCTCGGGCGGCCTCGCGGCTACCGGATCGGCGAAGCGAGCGACCGGGACGGGCAATATTTCCATTATCTGGCGATGTGGCTCTACGCACTCGCCTGCCTCGGCGAGCACGACCCTGACTATCGTCGGAAAGGGGTCGAGATTGCCCGGGCGATCCACCGTCCGTTCGTCATCCCCGGCACCGGCGTAGTCTGGAAAATGCAGGAGGACTTGTCGGCGCCTTATCCCGGCTACGGGCTGGGCGCGATGGACGCTTTCGACGGCTACGTTTCGTACCGCCTCCTGGGCGAGAGCGAGCTCGAACGGGAAGTCGCCGAGATGAAGCAGATCATGGACCGGCAATATCGCTCGCTCGAGATTGATCAGGACCTCGGCCTCGGGATGATGCTCTGGCTCAGCCACTTCTTCCCGGAAGAAGAATGGGCGAAGGCCCAGTCGTCGCGTGTCCTGGCAGCGCTCGACCGCCTGTGGACCGAACCGCCCGGTTATTTCGCACGGGCCAGCTATGCGCCGCATGTCCTGATCGCCTTCGCCAATTACGGCGTCTCGATCGGTCTGCAGAGCTGGGAGATTTGGCCGGACAGGGTCGAGAGTCTCAATGCCTTTTTCGACACTTACCGCTCAGGCGATGAATATGACCGCGAGGCAATCACCTGGGTAATGGCCTGCAGCAGCCATTTTCCGGGAGCCCTGCTGTCTCCCCAATGGGCGCCCTAGCCGCCGCCCCATTCGGCATAGATCTCGCCGCTGGCCGGCTCTTCGATCCACACGCGCTGGAACTGGGCCGAGACGATGCACTCGGGCGGGCTGTCGGCGCTTTTCGCCACGCATTCGATCGCGCGCTTGCCCGGAATCGCCCGCAACCGCCCCGACAGGACCAGGTCAAAGCCCTGCGAGGGGATCGCCGATCCTTCGGCCAGCGTCCGGTCCGTTTCATACGGCCGGCTGTCTCGGCGGCGCGTGCGCGGGTCGGTGCTCTTGAAAAATTGCGCGATCCCGATCCGGGGCGCCGTCGGTAAGGGTTCCTCGCCGGATGGAGCGGACCCGGCATCCTCGCTCGCTGTCTCGTCTTCGGCGGTCGGCTCGGCCGCAGGCTCCAGCACTGCCTGTGACGCCGGGCATACCGGCTGCAAGAGCCAGGGCCGCGGGATCCAGAACCCCTCCACCGATTCGAACTGCTCGCCGCCGATCTGGACGGCCAGCGGGTCGTCCCCAACGATCGTCGGCCTCGCGCGGATTCGAAGCCTGCGGGTCTTCGCGTCGAACGTCCAGCCGAGCGGCTGGCTGCCAAGCTCCGTCAACGGCCCGCTGCAACCGAAACGGATTCGAAGCTGGAACTGCCGGCCGTCAAGGCTTTGCAAGGATTCCGGCGCAGCCACGCCGGCAGCGGCCGCGCTCGCTGCTTCCGCGACCGCCGCAAGCAGTGTCGCGCGGTCGATGGGCGGCTCGGGTGTCGGGACTACAGGCAGGTTAAGCGCCACCCCGTCCGCGTTCTCGACCGCCGGTTCGGATTGCCGATCGCAAGCGCACAGAGCCAGAACGGCGCAAAGCACAGGCGGATAGAGCAGAGGAACGCGGAATGGGGACAAGCCAAACATTGCCTGCACCCATATCATAGAACAGCCGTTGTGCGACCTTGGGCGGCCGGTCTAGGTCTTGGCGCGGGAAGGAGCAGCAGGAACGGATGACCTTCGACCAGGCGCTTACCCTGCTCGTCCTGGCCGCGGTCGTCGCCGCGCTCATTTGGGACAAGATCCGTTCGGACGTGGTCGCGCTGGCCGGCGCCGCCTTTCTGCTCATCACCGGGGTGGTGAGACCGGTCGAGGTCCAAGCCGCTTTCGCCAGTCCCGCGATCGTCGCGCTCGCCTCGCTGTTCGTGATCGCCTACGCGATGGAGTTGTCGGGGCTGCTGGACGCAATGATCCGGAGGATGGTCGCGCTGTGTCGGCGGATTGGCACCGCGGGGCTGTGGGTCATGATCGGACTCGCGGGAGGCGCGTCGGCATTCCTCAACAACACGCCGATTGTCGTCCTGACTGCCCCGGTCGTTCGCGACGTCGCGCAATCGCTCAAGCGCTCGCCCAAGCGCTATCTAATGCCTCTTTCCTATGCTGCCGTGCTTGGTGGGTGCTGCACCTTGATCGGCACGTCGACAAATCTGTTGGTCAACGACATGGCGATGGTCGCCGGTCAGCCGCGTTTCGGAATATTCGAGATCACGCCAGTCGGCCTCGCGGTTGCAATTTCAGGCGGCCTCTATCTGCTTCTGTTTAGCAGCCGGCTGATTGAACGCGGCAATTCGAATGACAAGGCTGGTGTGGGGGAAGCAGCCGAGACGGTCGACGTCTTTCGCGGGCCCGGGCTGGCCGGCGGCATCATCGGCCACGTCAAGCCGTTCGCGAAACATGTCGAGCTTAGGCTCTGGCCAGCGATTGCCTCGTCCGGAATTTTCGTCACTGTGATCGTCGCCGCGGCGTTCAACATTGCTCCGATCGCCGCTTGCGCCTTTGCCGGAGCGGTACTGCTTATCCTGCTCCGAATAATTACCGCCGACGAGGCCTATCAGGGGTTAAGGCCCGAAGTGCTGATGCTGATCGCGGGGATGATTGTGCTCGGAATTGCGCTCGATGTAACCGGGCTCGCGGGCGCCGCGACGCAGGTGCTGGTCGGCTCGATGGAGAACATGAGTCCGCTGCTTGCCTTGATCATCCTTTACGGAGCGACTTTGATTGCCACTGAGATTCTGTCCAATGCCACGGTCGCCGTCCTGTTCACGCCGGTCGCGGTGTCGATGGGGGAAGCCTTCGCGGTTAGCCCCAGGCCGTTCCTCGTCGCGGTTATGATCGCCGGAAGCGCCGCCTTCGCCACCCCTTTTGGCTATCAGACCAACGTCATCGTCTACCAGATGGGCGGCTATAATTACCTCGACTTCCTCAAGGTCGGGATGCCGCTCAACCTCATCACCTGGGCGGCCGGGATCGTCGCGATCCAATATTATTTTCCCTTCTAGGGCAGGGCGCGGATGATCCCATAGGCGCTGGTCAGCGTCAGAACCGAGCCGACGACCGCAAGCAGGATCCGGGGCTTGGCCTTGCGCGCGACGAACGCCCCCATCGGCGCGGCCGCGACACCGCCGATCAGCAGGCCAATTGTGGCCACCGTGAACGCCTGCCAGCCGAGCGCCGCGACGAACGTCGCGGAAATGGTCAGGGTCACGAAGAATTCGACGGTGTTGACGGTGCCGATGGTCCGCCTGGGATCGGCGCCCTGGACGAGCAGATTGCCGCTGACGATCGGGCCCCAACCACCGCCCCCCGCGGCGTCGAGAAAACCGCCGACTAGCCCGAGCGGCTCGACGATTTTCGCCGGCTTGTGCGTGGGCGGGTAACGGATCGCGCGATAGACAAGGAACGCGCCAATCGCGGCCAGATAGGCGAGGATGAAGGGCTTTACCGTCGTAGCGTCAATGCTCGACAGCACATAGGCGCCAAGCACGCCGCCGATGATCCCGGGAATGGCGAGCCGGAAGAACAGGCGCCAGGCGACGTTGCGGTGGGCGACATGGCTGATGGCCGACACGCCGGTGGTGAAAGTTTCGACCGTGTGGACCCCCGCGGAAGCCGCGGCTGGCGGAACCCCGAGGCTGATGAGGAGAGTCGTCGAGATCACCCCGAAAGCCATGCCGAGCGCGCCGTCGATCAGCTGGGCGATAAAGCCAGCGCCGATGAACAGGAGCAGGTCGAACAGGTCGAACGCCGCCAGATCCACTGAGTAACCCCCGTTTGCCGATGCGCCCGCCGCGCATCAGCCGGCCCGTTCGCGGTCGCCGCCTGTGTCACAGGTCGAGTGCCGGGAAAAGCGGAATTTAACGGGCTGGCGGCGCTCCGGCGCTCCGGGCGACCGGTTCGGCCGGATTTGCGTCCTCGCAGATGACCCGGTACGGCTGCGAGTGCCGGATGTCAGATATCCTCGGACGTCCTCGCAGCGATTGCCGCGTTCGGAAGTGCCCCGCACTTCCTGCGCGATTGTCGGCTTCGGATGTCCCCCGGACATCCTCCAGGCGACAATGGTGCCCAGGAGAGGACTCGAACCTCCACGCCCTTGCGAGCGCCAGCACCTGAAGCTGGTGCGTCTACCAATTCCGCCACCTGGGCACGGGATCGTCTATGGGTGGTAGGGCGCGCCATGTGGAGGCGCCCGGGCGCCTTGTCAACCGACCGCGATTGCGCCTTCCGCCGGCCTCGCGCGGGTGCTTGTCGGAGCTATCGCCCGGGGCTAGGTGCGGGCCATGATCAGCCCCGACAATCGCATCGTCACGGTATTCGGCGGCGGCGGGTTCATCGGCCGCTACGTCTGCGAGCAGCTGTTCAAGCGCGAGGTCCGGGTCCGCGTCGCCTGCCGCAATCCGCGCTCGGCCTATTTCCTGCAGCCGCTCGCATCCGTTGGCCAGTGGGGCGCGGTCAGGGCCGACGTCACCGACCCCGGGTCGGTCCGAGAAGCGGTGACCGGATCGTTTGCGGTCATCAACCTCGTCGGCATTCTGAAAGGCCCCTTCCACGCGGTCCATGTCGAGGGAGCCCGCAACGTCGCCGAGGCGGCGCGCGACGCCGGCGCCAGCGCCCTCGTCCACGTCTCGGCGATCGGCGCCGACCCCAGTTCGGAATCGGCCTATGGACGCACCAAAGGCGAAGGCGAGCTGGCCGTTCGCGCCGCTTTCCCAGGCGCGACCCTCATCCGCCCGTCGATCGTGTTCGGGCCGGAGGATGGCCTCACCAACCGGCTCGCCGCCCTTTCCAGGCTACCGGTGCTCCCAGTCATCGCCGCCGAGCGCCGCTTCAAGCCGGTCTATGTCGAGGATCTCGCCAAGGCGATCGCGCTCGCGGCGCTCGATCCGCGGGCGCATGGCGGAAAGACCTATGAGGTCGGCGGCCCGCAGGTGATGACGATGGAGGACATTTACGCGGCCTGCGCCCGCTCGGCCGGCCGCGAGCCCGAGCTCCTCGACCTTCCCAATTTCGCTTCGTCCTTCCTGTCCTGGTTCGGCTTCCTGCCCGGCGCGCCGCTGACCCGCGACCAGTGGAAGATGCTGCAGCGCGACAACCTGCCGGCAAAGAAGGCCAAGGGGCTCGAGGCCTTCGGGATCGAGCCGACCGCGCTCGGCGCCGTCGCGCCCGAATGGCTGCTGCGCTTCCGCGCCGGCGGCCGCTGGGGCGCGATGACCGCTCACCAGCCCGTCTGACAGGCACGACCCCGGGTGCCCATCCTCCTGCTCGTTATCATCCTCGGCATCGTCGAGGGGGTCACGGAATATCTCCCGGTCTCCTCGACCGGTCATTTGATCCTCGCCACCGAGCTGCTCGGCTTCAAGGCCGACGAGTGGGCAGTGTTCAACATCGCCATCCAGCCCGGTGCCATCCTGGCTGTCGTCGTCCTCTACTGGCGGACCTTCCGCGACGTGATCGTCGGCATGTTTAAGGGCTCGCCTTCGGCCTGGGCATTCGTCCGCAACATCGCGGTCGCCTTCGTCCCGGCCGTTGTCCTGGGGCTCGCCTTCGGCGACAGCATCGAGCTTCTGCTGGGCAATGCGGTCGTGGTCGCTTGGGCCCTGATCATCGGCGGGGTCGCGATCCTCGTCATCGAGCGCTTTTCGAAGCCGACCGACAAGGGCGGGGTCGCCAACGTCACCTTTGGCCATTCGGTCGGGATCGGCCTTGTCCAATGCCTGGCGATGATCCCGGGCGTCAGCCGCTCTGGCGCGACGATCCTGGGCGCCATGTCGATGGGCGTCGACCGCAAAACGGCTGCGGAGTTCAGCTTCTTCCTGGCCGTGCCGACGCTGAGCGGGGCGACTGCGCTGCAATTGTTCAAGCATTGGGACGAAATCCCGACCGGCCAGCTCGCCTGGATCGGGCTCGGCAGCATCGTCTCCTTCATCGTCGCCTTCATCGTCGTCAAAGCCTTCATGGCAATCGTCACGCGCTTCGGCTTCGGCCCTTTCGCCTGGTACCGGATCGTGATCGGGGCGGTCGCCCTGGTCTGGCTTGCAATGCGCTGATTTGATTGACCTTCCAGCCGTGATACACTGGGCCGCAAGGAGTCGAGCCATGCGCCAGCATCTGTTCGCGATCCCGTTGCTCTTCGCTGCCTTGCCCGCCGCCGCCCAGTCGGCGCCGCCGCGCGAGGAAATCCGCATTCCGCCCGAGCTGACCGACCCGAAGCTGGTCGACCGGCTGATGGAAATGAACAAGGCGCTGGCCAAGGCGCTCCTCGACCTGCCGGTTGGCGAGATCGAAGCAGCCGCGCAGGGCCGCGCGCCGACCGAGGCCGACCGGCGCCGCGCCGTCCGCGACGTCGCCCGCTTGTCCGAGCGCGACATCGAGCGGAAGATCGCCGAGGCGCGACCACAAGTTCAGGCTGCAATGCAGGCGTTTGCGCGGTCGCTCCCGGCCATGACCAGGGCGCTGTCCGAGGCCGCCGACGCAGTCGAGCGCGCCGCCGCGAACGTTCCGCAGCCGGGCTATCCTAGGCGCTGAGCTGGTACTGCTTTAGCAAGTCGTAGAGCGTCGGCCGGCTGATACCGAGCAGCTTGGCTGCCCCGGAGATATTGTTGTCGGTCCGGCTCAGCGCCTGGCGGATTGCCTTGCGGTCGGCATGCTCGCGCGCGGCGCGCAGGTTGATCAGCATTTCCTCACCGCCCGAAGCCCCGGGCGGAAGGTCGAGATCGGCGGCACTGACCAGTCTGCCATCGGCCATGATCACCGCCCGCTTGATCCGGTTTTCGAGCTCGCGCACGTTGCCCGGCCAGCGATAGCCGTCGATCGCTGCGAGCGCGTCGGGCGACAGGCCCTGGACCTTCGGGTTCATCTCGCGCGCGAAGCGGTTGACGAAGTGCCGGGCCAGCAGGACGGCGTCGCCCGAACGCTCGGCGAGCGCGGGAATCTTCACGACGATTTCGGC
>DASTDZ010000043.1:0-5900 GCA_035710105.1 Sphingomicrobium sp.
GCGGGTCGCCGACGAGTTCAAGATCTTCACCAACGTCGACAGCGCGATCGTCGATCCCAAGGATTTCGCCGCCAACAGCTTCGTCGACCGCAAAACCGATATCTGCGTCATCCCGCCCAACAGCTTCGCGCTGGCGCGGACAGTCGAGTATTTCCGGGTGCCAGAGGACGTGCTGGTGATCTGCCTCGGAAAGTCGACCTATGCGCGCTGCGGAATCATCGTCAACGTCACCCCGCTCGAGCCGGGCTGGGAAGGCCATGTGACTCTGGAATTCTCCAACACGACGCCGCTTCCGGCCAAGGTCTATGCCAACGAGGGCGCCTGCCAGTTCCTGTTCCTGCAGGGCAACGAGCCATGCGAGGTCAGCTACGCCGACCGTGCCGGCAAATATATGGGGCAGAAGGGCGTTACCTTACCCAAACTCTAGGCGGTCTCTTTAGCCTTCGAATTGTGCTCCGCGGTGCCGGCAAGGAGCGCCCGCGCGCGGTGAATCAGATGGACCCAGTCGTGGAAGGCATGGGCGAGCTTCTCGACCAGTTCCTTGAGTGGCCCGTCCTTCAGGCGGCCGTCGGCATCGAAGCTGTCGTCGGTGACGTGGCCGAGATAGGCCTCAGGCTGCTGCATCACCGGCATGTTGAGAAAGACGCAGGCCTGGCGCAGTTGGTGGTTGGCGCCGAAACCGCCGATCGACCCGGGCGAAGCGCTGATGATTGCCGCCGGCTTGCCGTTCCAGACGCTCTTTCCATAGGGCCTTGAGCCGACGTCGATCGCGTTCTTGAGGACTCCGGGGACTCCGCGGTTGTACTCGGGCGTGCAGAACAGGACCCCGTCGGCGGCCGCGATCTGCTCGCGGAAACGGCGATAGGCTGCGGGCTCGTCGGGCGCATTGTCGTAATCCTGGTTGTAGAGCGGCAGGTCGCCGATCTCGACCATCGCGCAGTCGAGATTGTCGCCGCGGATCGCGCAGATCGACCGCGCGACCTTCCGGTTGAGGCTGCCTTCACGCAGGCTGCCGACGAGGATCGCGATCTTGTAGGTCATGGCAGGTCTCCGCCGCATCAAGCCGCGAGCTTCGCAAAAGTTGCTAGGGCGCGCGGCGGGCGCGCTCGACCAGATAGTCGTGTATGTCGGCGATCTCCTGGTCCGTGAGATGCGCGAAGTCGCGGCGGGCGACCGCGCCCATCAATCCCAGCTTCCTGCCGCCAGGCGCCACGCCGGCGCGAAGCATGGTCCTGAACTGGTCGAGATCGTAGGCGCCGGCAATCGACAGGTCGACCGACACCGAATCGCCGACCTGCTGCCCTTGCAGCTGGGGGCCGTGACATTCGGTGCAATTCACCTGGACTATGTGGCGTCCGCGCGCGAACTGCGGCCCGAAATCGGCGAGCGGCGACGCGCGGAACTTGGCAACGAGCTCGGGCGCAGTGCTGAACCTGCCGAGCACCAGGCCGAGCCGGCCCTTGGGCCCGACGGAGGGCGCGGGTTGGGCGGTGCCGCCTTTGGGTGTTGCCCGGATCGCCGCGATCAGCGCGGCGACTTCGCTGTCGGTCAGGAACTGATAGCCTTCCGAAGGCATGATCAGCAGCGGCCGACCGTCGTGCGAGATCCCCTGCCGGATTGCCTGGTCCAGCTGCGCATCGCTGGCCTTGGCCGCGACGAGAGTCAGGTTTGGCGCGTAAAGCGTCGCGACTCCGGGTTCGTCCAGAAAGATTTCGCCCTGAAGAGTGTCGCCGTGACAGCCACGGCAGCCGAGCACCGACAATTGCCTCGCACCGTTGGCCAGTTGGGCGCCGGTCGGCTTTGCCAATTTCGACATTTGCGGCGTCGGATGCGCATCCAACATCCGTTCCGAGAGAATATAGACGGTGATAATGCCCACGAGCGCAAGCGCGGCGATTCCACCGAGTGCATAGCCGACAATTCGAAGTGCCTTCATCGTCGCCCCCTTTCGCAAAACTACAAAGTTCGTCTGCGACAATCGAGGGGGGTCTAGCGGCGCCTTGCGCCGCTATGGCGGATGTTGGCCGGGCGCCCGCGCTTGCCCGCGGCCTTGGATCCGCCGCGGCGGGTGCGGTCCATCCGCGCACGAGCCGAGCCGCCGTAACTGCCCTCCGGAAGCTCGAAGCGAAGCCCGCCCGAGACCGGGTTGGCCTCGACGATCCTGAGCTTGAGCCGCTGGCCGAGCCGGTAGGTCTCGCCCGTCTCGTCGCCGACCAGCGCCTGCGCCTTCTCGTCGTAGCGGAAATATTCCCTGCCGAGGTTGGCGGCGAGCACGAGGCCGTCGCCGCCGAGCTCCTCGACCGTGGCGAAGAAGCCGAACGGCTGGACTCCGGTGATCCGGCAATCGGCGAGCTGGCCGACCTGGTCGGCGAGATAGGCGGCGACATAGCGGTCGAGGGTCTCGCGCTCCGCCTCCATCGCGCGGCGCTCGAGCCTCGAGATCAGCTCGCCGATCTCCTCGAAGCGATGAGCCTCGCCCGGCGGCAGGCCGCCCTCGCCGAGCCGGTAGGTGGTGACGAGCGCGCGATGGACAAGGAGGTCGGCATAGCGCCGGATCGGGGAAGTGAAATGCGCATAGGTCGCAAGCGCCAGCCCGAAATGGCCGAGCCGCTCGGGCCCATAACGCGCCTGCATCTGCGTGCGCAGCAATTGCTCCATGATCTCGGGCCGGGCGTCGGATTCCCCGACCCGCTCGATGATCCGGTTGAAGGTCGCGGGCGTGATCACCTGGCCGAGCGCAAACTCGATCCCGAACGTGTCGAGGTAATCCTTGAGGCTGACGAGCTTCTCGCGGCTCGGCGGCTCGTGTACGCGGTACATGACCGGCGCCGCCTTTGACTCGAGCGCCCGAGCGGCCGCGACATTGGCCGCGATCATATAGTCCTCGACCAGCCGGTGCGCGTCGAGCCGCTCGCGCGGCGCGACCGACATGATCCGTCCCTTCTCGTCGAGCATCACATGCCGCTCAGGCAAGTCCAGCTCGAGCGGCGCCCGCTTCTCGCGTGCTGCCAGAAGCGCCCGCCAGCAACCCCACAAGGGCTTGAGGGCCGCCTCGACCAACTCCTTCGGAACCGGCCCTTCGAGCGGCGGCATCGCGCAG
This sequence comes from Sphingomicrobium sp., assembly GCA_035710105.1. Lineage (GTDB taxonomy): Bacteria > Pseudomonadota > Alphaproteobacteria > Sphingomonadales > Sphingomonadaceae > Sphingomicrobium. The sequence continues at coordinate 3,101 of DASTDZ010000043.1, forward strand.
GTTGGCGAGGACACTTCGATTGTCTCCTCGACGGCTCCATCCATTGCCGCCTGTGCATCCTCATAGGCAATATTTGCCGCAACACAAATCTTCGCTCGTGAAAATCTCCAGCTCCTGAGCGCGCCGTCCTTCGCGATCTTTAGGTGGCAGGCCATCGCCGCGCGGGTCTTTCCGGCTTTCAGCGAGCAAATGTCGGCCGAAAGCTCCTCGGGCAGCATCGGCACGACCCGGTCTGGAAAATAGACGCTGTTGCCGCGCCGCCGCGCTTCCTTGTCGAGCGCGCTTTCAGGCCGGACGTAGAAGCTGACGTCGGCGATCGCGACGATCGCTTTCCACCCGCCGGCATTGTCCAGATCGTCGTCCGGCTCGGCCCAGATCGCGTCGTCATGGTCGCGCGCGTCGGCCGGGTCGATGGCTACGATTGGCAGGTGGGTGAGGTCCTCGCGCTCGCCGAGCGGCAGCTTGGCGACCTTCTTCGCTTCCTCGATGACCGCTTCGCCGAACTCGGTCGGAAGTTCGTATTTGTGGATGGCGATCAGGCTGAAGCTCTTCGGCGCGAAGGGGTCGCCGAGCACCGCGTCGACTCGTGCGCTGACCCGGGGGCCGCGGCCCGACAGCTCGCACAGCACCAGGTCGCCGGCCGAGGCGTCCTTGAGATCACTTATGGGAAGCTCGCGGCGCTCCTTCTTCTCGACGGGCGTCAGCCAGTTTCGGCCGCCATCCTCGCGGACCACGCCCAGCACAAGCTCGGCCGCGCGGGCGAGCTTCTTCATTGGGTGGGCGACATAGCCGCCGCCGCGCTCCTCGGTGCGCGACAGGATGCGGTCGCCGATCCCAAGGGCGCCCCGCCGTCCCTTTTCGATCACTCGAAGCTTCGGTGCGGGGGTCTCCGCCTCCCAATGCTCGGGGGTCGCGAAGACATTGCCGCTGTCATCGCCCGAAACGACGCGCAGCACCGTGACGCGCGGCACGCCGCCAGACTTGTGGAAGGCACGCCCTGGCGAGTGATCGATCAGTCCCTCGTCGGCCATGTCCTTGAGCAAGCGCTTGAGCTCGATCTTGTTCTGGCCGGAAAGGCCGAAGGCGCGGGCGATCTCGCGCTTGCCCGCCGGCTGGCCGGAGCTGGCGATGAAGTCGAGGATGGCCTGGCGGCTGGGAAGGCCGGCGGGCTTGCTCTTGCGTGGCATGTCAGGCGCTCACCGCAGCTGGCTGTCCTTCGAGCCGCGGCGGTTGATCGTCGAGTGCACGACCGCCTTGTCGCGCTCCGACTGGCAGGCGACGCAGGTGCGCACCCCCGGCAGCGCCGCGCGGCGCTTGGCCGGGATCGGCTCGCCGCAATCGTCGCATTCCTCAGCGCTCTCGCCCTGCGGAGTGAGCGCGCGGGCGCGAAGCACGGCGTCCTTCACCGTGTCCTCGATCTGGTCCTGAACCGCTCCGTCCCGAGTCCAGCCGCCTGCCATGCACATCCTCCTAGCCTGTGCGAGGAATCAATCCAGTCGGGCGAAGGTTCCTCAAACTGGAAATCGCGCCGCCGCGGGTCTAGGGGGACCGCGACCCCGGGAACGCGAGAATCAAGGATCAGGCCCATGTTGCGTGACATCGACCATTTCATCGCCGGCGAAGCCTATGCAGCAGGCGGCCGCACCGGCGACGTCTTCGACCCCAACCGCGGCGAAGTGCAGGCCAAGGTCAGGCTCGGCACCGCGGCCGAGCTTCAGCGCGCGATCGACGCCGCCAATGCTGCCCAGCCCGCCTGGGCCGCGACCAACCCGCAGCGCCGCGCGCGCGTGATGTTCAAGTTCAAGGAGCTTGTTGAAGCGCACATGGACGAGCTCGCCGAGCTGCTTTCGTCAGAGCACGGCAAGGTGCTCGCCGATTCGAAAGGCGACGTCCAGCGCGGGCTCGAGGTGATCGAATTCTGCTGCGGGATCCCGCATTCTCTCAAGGGCGAATATACGCAAGGAGCCGGCCCCGGGATCGACGTCTATTCGATGCGCCAGCCGCTCGGAATCGGCGCGGGTATCACCCCGTTTAACTTCCCGGCGATGATCCCGATGTGGATGTTCGGCCCGGCGATCGCCTGCGGGAACGCCTTCGTCCTGAAGCCCTCCGAGCGCGACCCGTCGGTGCCCGTGCGACTGGCCGAGCTGATGAAGGAAGCGGGGCTTCCCGACGGAATCCTGAACGTCGTTCATGGCGACAAGGAGATGGTCGACGCGATCCTCGACCATGACGACATCAAGGCGGTGAGCTTCGTCGGATCGTCCGACATCGCCCAATATATCTACTCGCGCGGCACCGCGAACGGGAAGCGCGTGCAGGCGTTCGGAGGCGCCAAGAACCACGGCATCGTCATGCCCGACGCCGACCTCGACCAGGTCGTCAACGATCTCGCCGGGGCCGCCTTCGGCTCCGCAGGCGAGCGCTGCATGGCGCTTCCGGTCGTCGTCCCCGTCGGCAGGGACACCGCCGAGCGCCTGCGCGAGAAGCTGATCCCGGCGATCGGCGCGCTGCGCGTCGGCGTCTCGACCGACCCGGAGGCCCATTACGGCCCGGTCGTCAACCAGGCGCACAAGGAGCGCGTCGAAAACTACATCCAGATGTGCATCGACGAGGGCGGCGAGCTGGTCGTCGACGGCCGCGGCTTCTCGCTGCAGGGCCATGAGAAGGGCTATTTCATCGGCCCGACATTCTTCGACCACGTGAAGCCGAGCTTCCGCTCGTACCAGGAGGAGATTTTCGGCCCAGTGCTGCAGATGGTCCGTGCCGAGACGTTCGAGGACGCGGTCAGGCTGCCGTC
>DASTDZ010000044.1:0-2755 GCA_035710105.1 Sphingomicrobium sp.
GCTCAGCCGCATTTGGAATAGCCGCAGTCGAGGCAATTGTTGCAGCCTTCGACCCTGACGATCGCCGAGGCGCCGCATTGCGGGCAGGCGGGCAGTGCGCGCCTGCCGTCCTGTGACGCGGGCTCGGGCAGCGGCAGGGCCGGCTCGGCAGGCCCAACGTGCCGCTCGACGATCTCGCCGATCGCGGCCAGCAGCGAGGGCACATAGCGGCCCTGCACCCAGGCGCCGCCGCGGGGGTCGAACACCGCTTTCAATTCCTCGGCGACGAAGCCGACGTCGGCGCTCCGGCGGAACACGGCGGAGATCATCCGAGTCAGACCGACCGTCCAAGCGTAATGCTCCATGTTCTTGGAGTTGATGAAAATCTCGAACGGCCGCCGAACGCCGTCCTGCTCGACGTCGTTGATCGTCACGTAAACGGCGTGCGCGCTTTCCGGCCATTTGAGCTTGTAGGTCGTCCCATGGAGCTGCTCGGCGCGCGGCGGCAACGGCTCTTCGTCCTTCGCGGGCGCCGCGGGCGCGGCCACGCGCAGCACCGATCCGGTGACCGAATTGGGCCGATAGGTCGTCAGCCCCTTGCAGCCCAGATGATAGGCCTCGACGTAAATGTCGGAGAAATCCTCGAAGCTGATGTCCTCAGGGCAGTTGACGGTCTTGGAAATCGAGCTGTCGATCAGCGCCTGCGCGGCGGCCTGCATGGTCAGATGGTCCGATGGCGACAGCGTCTGGGCCGATACGAACAGAGTGGGCGGGGGCGGCGCGTCGCCCTTCACTTCGCGCCACACGCGCATGGCGAGGTCCTCGACCTGCTCCTCGCGCGTCGAGCCGTCCGGCTGGCGGATCCTGCGCGTGTAGGAATAAGCGAACACCGGTTCGATGCCCGAGCTGACGTTGCCCGCGAGAAGCGAGGTCGTTCCGGTCGGCGCGATCGACGTCAGGCAACCGTTGCGAAGCCCGTGCTCGGCGATCAGCGCTCGGGTTTCCTCGTCGAGCGACAAGAGGTTCGGCCGTTCGAGGATGCACGGGTCGTAGAGCGGGAACGCACCTTTCTCGGCCGCGAGCAGGGCCGAGGCGCGATAGGCCTCCCGCTTGATCGTTCCCAGCCACTGGCGGGTCAGCGCGACCGCCTCGCGGCTGCCATAGACGGCGCCGCAGAACAGCAGAGCGTCGGCAAGGCCGGTGATGCCGAGCCCAATGCGGCGTTTGGCCTTGGCTTCGGCTTCCTGCTCGGGAAGCGGGTAGCGCGAAATGTCGATGACATTGTCGAGCATCCGCACCGCGGTCCGGGTCAGCTCGGCAAGCTGCTCCTCGTCCAGTCGCGCGCCGTTATCGAACGGCCGCTCGACCAGCCGCGCGAGGTTGATCGAGCCCAGCAGGCAGGCGCCGTAGGGCGGAAGCATCTGTTCGCCGCATGGATTGCTGGCGGCAATTGTTTCGCAATAGGAAAGGTTGTTCGCCTGGTTGACCCGGTCGACGAAGATCACGCCCGGCTCGGCGACCTCGTAAGTCGCGCGCATCAGCCGTTCCCAAAGCGCGCGCGCGCGCACCGTCCGGTAGGTCTCGCCGCCGGAGCTGAGCGGCCAGTCGCCGTCGCTTCCGAGCGCGGCGACGAACGCGTCCGTCACCAGCACCGACAGGTTGAAGTTGCGAAAGCGCTGCGGATCGCGCTTGGCGTCGATGAAGGCCTCGATGTCGGGGTGATCGATTCGCAGGCACCCCATCATCGCACCGCGCCTCTGCCCCGCCGACAGCACCGTCCGGCACATCGAATCCCAGCAATCCATGAAGGTCAGCGGGCCCGACGCGTCGGCCCCGACTCCGCGCACCGGGCTTCCGGCCGGCCGGAGGGTGGAAAAGTCCATGCCGACTCCGCCGCCCTGCTGCATCGTCAGCGCAGCCTGCTTCAGATGGTCGAAAATCCCCTCGAGGCTGTCGGGGATGGTGCCCATGACGAAGCAGTTGAACAGGGTGACCGAGCGGTCGGTCCCGGCGCCGGCGAGGACTCGCCCGGCCGGAATGAAGCGGAATCCCTCGATCGCTTCGCGGAACCTCTTCTCCCAGGTCGGGCGGAGGTCCGGCGCCTCGGCGAGCGCCGCCGCGCGCGCCACCCGCGCCGCGGTCTCGGCGAACGACCGGTCGCCTTCCCCCTCGTCGGGTCGAAATCGGTATTTGGCGGTCCAGATTTCCTCGGCCAGCGCGACGTCAAACATGCTCATTTCCCCACATATTGTGGGTATCCGTCTACCCAAACGCAAGGTCTTGTGATTTGATCCAGCGCATCGACAGAATCGGAAATCGCGCTAGGCGCCCGCCTCGCCGAGTCTCGGGCGCCACAGCACGGGCGCATAGGCGATCAGGAACAGGAGAAGCGCCCCGCCCCAGGCGAGCGCGCCGGCTTCCATCGCCAGCCGGTAATCGGCCAGGTCCAGCGGCGCCGCGACGCGCACCAGCGCACCGATCGTCACCAGCGCGTAGATTGCGACCGTCGCTGCGTTCGCCCTGAGCTCGCGGCCGGTATGGCCGAGGCTCGCCCTCGTCATCACCGCCAGGATCATCGTCGCCATGGCTCCCGCGGTCAGCGCGTGGATCGCCGCGCTTCGCGGGATCGGCGCTCCGGCGAGGCTTAGGCCCAGCAGCGCCAGCCCGATCGGCACCCAGGCGTAGCCGACGTGGAGGACGGCAACGAGCGGATCGCGGATCGTTCGGAACCCTCCCCACCGCGCCAGGCGCACCGCCTGCAGCAGCGCCGCGGCGA